>JAPWUQ010000160.1 GCA_028275445.1 Anaerolineae bacterium
ATGGTGCGCTCGCGCATGCCCGGCAGGGAGGCGAAGCAGATATGCTCCACGCCGTACACCAGCCGGTCATAAATCTCGTCGGAGATGACCACCAGGTCATATCGTTCCGCCAGTTGGGCGATGGCCATCAGCCGCTCCCGGCTCATGACCGCGCCGGTGGGGTTGTTGGGATAGCCGAGCAAGAGGGCCTTGGTGCGCGGGGTGATGGCCCGTTCGATCTCCTCTGCCGTGACCTCGAAGTTATTCTCGACCCAGGTGGGGATGCGCACCGGCACGCCGCCGGCCAGCACCACCTCGGGCACATAGGCCACGAAGCAGGGCTCCGGCACGATCACCTCTTCGCCGGGATTGAGCAGGGCGGTCAGGGCCAGGTACAAACCCTCGGAGACGCCCACCGTGACGAATATCTCTTTGGCCGGGTCGTACTGCACACCGTAGAGGCGCGCGATGTTCTCCGCAATGGCCTGGCGCAGTTCCAAGATGCCGGCGTTCGACGTGTAATGGGTCTCCCCGCGGCGCAGGGCCTCGACGCCGGCCTCGATGATATGCGCCGGCGTGGTGAAATCCGGTTCCCCGATGCCCAGGGAGATGACGTCCTGCATGGTCGCCGCAATGTCAAAGAAGCGGCGGATGCCGGAAGGCGGGATGCTCGCCACACGCTCTGCGACTTTCGATGCAATCACGCTTCCTCTCCTCCTGGTTGTTCCTCTGCCTCTTCCGCCGGCGCGGGGCTGGCCAACGTCCATACGTCCATGGTCTCGTCGTACTGCAGGATATGCGGCCCCGTGCAGGTCTCGATGCGAAAGGCCGGCCCGCTCGGTGTGCGCCAGCGTGCGGTGATGCGAAGGATCTCATGCCGCCGGCCCTCCATGATGACCGCGCGCGGCTCCTGGGCATAGGTGTAGCCGGAATAGCACTCCACGTGCACGGCTCGGGCGAACAGCTCCACCATGCGCCCTCCTACAGGTGCGGCACGAGGCCGGCGGCCGAGTCCACCTGGGACGAGTCCCCCACGTTCAGGCTCTCGAAGCTGCCCCGCACCCGCGCCTCATCCCCGATGAGGGAGCGGGTCAGCATGGCATTCTCGATGTGCGCGCCCTTGTTGATGATGGAATCGTTCACCAGCGAGCGGTAAATCTCCCCATGATCCGCCAGGCTGACATAGGGCCCGACGATGGACGATTCCACGCGGCAGTGCGCTCCGATATACACGTACGGCCCGATAACCGAGTGCTCGATGCGAGCGGTGGGATGGACATAGGCCGGCGGCACCACGATGCAGGAATTGGGCGTCGGCTCCTGATGGGAGACCCTTTCCAGCAGGTAGCGGTTGGTATGAAGCACCGCATCGGGCGTCCCGCAGTCCTCCCAGACCTCCACCGGCCAGGCGTTCAGCCGCGCCCCCTGCTCCACCATCAACTGCAGGGCATCGGCCAGGAAATATTCCCCCTTGGTCTGGATGTTGCGGGCAATCAGCTCATCAATGCAGGCGAACAGGTGCTTGGCATCCTTCAGGTAATACACCCCGATGACCGCCAGGTTGGAGATGGGTTCGCTGGGCTTTTCCACGAAGCGGGTGATAATGCCGTCCTGAATGGTAACGACCCCGAAGCGCCGCGGGTCCTCGACCTCTTTGACGAAGATGACCCCGTCGCTGGTCAACTGCTCGAGGGGCTTCAGGTCGGCCTCGAAGATGGTGTCCACGAAGATGATAAGCACTGGGCCGGCGACATGCTCCCTGGCCAGCCAGATGGCATGGGCCTGCCCCTTCAGCTCTTTCTGCTCCACATAGCGCGCCGGGAAGGCATAGTTCTGCGAGACGTACTGCTCGATCTTGTCGCCAAGGTAGCCGGTGATAAAGATGATCTCCTCGATATCCAGCCCCTCGAGCTTATCGAGGATATGGCCCAGGACGGGCTTGCCGGCCACGTTCACCAGGGGTTTGGGCTTGGTGTAGGTATGCGGGCGCAGTCGCGTCCCAAAGCCGGCGAGCGGGATGATGACCTTCACTGTCTCACGACCTCCTTGTCCTCTGCCTTTCCGTCCAGCGGCGGGCGCAGTTTGTGCCATTCCGTGGCCTGCTCATAGGCATAGGCGACACGCAGGGCGGTGGGTTCCTGAAACGCGCCGGTCAGTATCTGCATGCCGACCGGCATCCCGTCCGCCAGGCCGCACGGCACCACCATGCCGCAGATGCCGGCCAGCGACGGCGCCAGGGTGAAGATATCGGTCAGATACATGCTCAACGGGTCGGCGATCTTCTCCCCGATCTTAAAGGCGACCATGGGGGTGGTCGGCGTCACCAGCGCGTCGAACCGCTCGAAGGCTTTGTCGAAGTCCTGCTTGATGAGGGTGCGCACTTTCTGCGCCTTCAGGTAGTAGGCGTCGTAATAGCCGGCGGAGAGGGCATAGGTGCCCAGCATGATGCGGCGCTTGACCTCCGGGCCGAAGCCCTGGCCGCGGGTATTGCGGTAGCCGTCCCACATGGTCTCGCCGGGGATGGACAGGCCGTATTTCACTCCGTCGTAGCGCGCCAGGTTGGCCGAGGCCTCTGCCGGCGCGATCAGATAATAGGCCGGCAGGGCGTAGGACGTGTGCGGCAGGGAGACCTCGTCCACCACCGCGCCCAGCCCCTCCAACGTGCGGATGGCCTCCCGCAGGGCCTTCTCCACACCCGGCTGGATGCCCTCGACGAAATATTCTTTGGGGATGCCGATGCGCATGCCGCGGATATCCGGTATCAGCGCCTCTTCGTAGTTCGGGACCGGGAGGTTTACCGAGGTCGAATCGCGCGGGTCATGGCCGGCGATGACGCCCAGCACGCTGGCCACATCCGCCACCTCGCGGCCAAAGGCGCCGATCTGGTCCAGGGAGGAGGCAAACGCCACCAGGCCGTAGCGGGAAACGCGGCCGTAGGTGGGCTTGATGCCGGCGACGCCGCAGAAGGCGGCCGGCTGGCGCACACTGCCGCCTGTATCCGAACCCAGCGCCGCCAACGCCTCGCCGGCGGCCACCGCCGCCGCACTGCCGCCGCTGGACCCGCCCGGCACCCGCGTCAGGTCCCAGGGATTGTGGGTGGTGAAGTAGCCGGAGTTTTCCGTGGAGGACCCCATGGCGAACTCATCGGTGTTGGTCTTGCCCAACAGGACCGCGCCGGCGGCCCGCAGTTTGACGATGACCGTGGCATCGTAAGGGGGCACAAAGCCCTTCAGGATGCGCGAGCCGCAGGTGGTCTCCACACCCTTTGTGCAGATGACGTCCTTAATGGCCATGGGGATGCCGAGGAGGGGCGCATCGTCGCCGGCGGCCCGGCGGGCATCCGCCTCCCTGGCCTGTTCCAGCGCCCGCTCCGGGGTGACGGTCAGGTAGGCGCGGACCTTGCTGTCCAGCGCCTCGATGCGTTCCAGCACAGCACGCGTCAGCTCAACCGAGGAAATCTCGCCCTTGCGCAGAAGGGCGCGGGCTTCACGGATGGTCAGCTCATACAGCGCCAATATTGCTTCCTCCCGCGGTTCCGCAACGTGGTATGGTGCGTTTGCTCAGGGATGCCGGCTGTGCCGTCCCATCATCCCAGGATGGCCTTGACGCGGAAGCAGTTGTCCTCCACATCAGGGGCGTTGGCCAGCACTTCCTCGACCGGCAGGGATGGGGTCACTTCATCATCCCGCATGACATTGCGCAGGGGGAGCACCGTCGCCGTGGGTGGGATGGCCTCGGTGTCCAACTGCTGGATCATGTCGGCATATTCCAGGATAGCAGAGAGCTGCACGCGGTACCCTTCTTTTTCCTCGTCCGTCAGACCCAACTTGGCCAGCTCTGCGATATGCTCGACCTGTTCCAACGTCAGCTTCATTTCGCCCCTCGCCCTGTCTCGGATTACGGTATTTGACCCGGTGCCATTATAACACCACCCGATATATGGCGACAAATTAAGTTTAAGGGCATGCGCCGGCACTGCCGCCGGCCGCCGGCTGTGCTATAATGGGAACAGCCGCACACTCCTGGCATCAACGGGTGTCATCATGGAACGATCTGGCGGGCACGTCACGCGCAGAGGCCTCTACAGCCTGCTGGTCATCGGCGTCATCTTGGCCGCGCTGATGGGGACAGCCGCGCTCCTGGCCGGCTGTCGGCCGGCGCAGTCGGCCGCTCCCCCCTCCGCGCTGGAACCCTACCGCCCCCTGCTGAACACATGGGAGCCCGAAGAGGTGCGCTACTGGGAAGGACTGCCCCGCTACACCATCACTGCCACCCTGAACACCGCCGAGCGCACCCTGCAGGGCAAAATGCACCTGCGCTTCACCAACCGCGAGCAAAGCCCGATCTATGAGCTGTATCTGCGCCTCTATCCCAACCTGCCCCAGTACGGTGGGGAACTGCGCGTCTCCGGCGTTTGGTCCGCCGGCAGTCCCCTCCCCTTCGAGTACGACCGCGCCGATACCGCGCTGAAGATCCCCTGCACACCTCCCATCCAGCCGGGGCAGTGGGCGGAGCTGGACGCGGCCTTCACGCTGTCGTGGCCGGCCGTGGACGAGGGGTGGGTGCTGTTCGGGGAAAGCGCCGGCTTCCTCAGCCTGCCCTACTTTTACCCCACGCTGGCGGTGCACAACGGCCAGGGCTGGCATCTGGACATCCCGCCGGCCTTCGCCGACGCCGGCTTCAGCGAGGCCGCCTTCTACGACGTCTGGCTCACCCTGCCGACCTCCCTCACGCTGGCCGGCACGGGGATGCAGGTGGAGGAGCAGTTGCAGGAGGGCGGCGTGAAGCAGGTGCACTGGCGCGCCGGCCCGGTGCGGGACTTCGTCATCCTGGGGCATGCCCGCTATCAGGAGCTGGTGCGCGAGGCCTGCGGCGCCCGCATCCATTCCTTCTTCCTGCCCGAGGACCGCGCCGCCGGCCAGGCCGCCCTCGACTATGCCGCCTCCGCGCTCTGCGTCTACTCCGACGCCTACGGCCCTTACCCCTTCACTGTTATGACCGTGGCAGAGGCTCCGCTGACCTTCCACGGCATGGAATTCTCCGGTCTCAACCTGCTGGGCATGGACACCTACCGCTCCCATCGCGATGAACTGCGCTATCTGACCATACACGAGGTGGCGCATCAATGGTGGTATGCCCAGGTGGGGAACGACCCATATAACTGCGCCTGGCTCGACGAGGGGCTGGCGGAATACTCCTCCTACACGTATTATGCCCGGGTGTACGGGAGGGAGGAGGCGGAGCGCCTGCGCACACTGCGCTGGGAAGGGCCGTATGCCTACGCGCGCTCCCAGGGCCAGGACAAGGTGCTGGCACAGCCGGCGGACCAGTTCGTCAGCCAGCGTCTGTACGAGAGCATGGTCTACGCCAAGGCCGCCCTGTTCTTCGACGCCCTGCGGCGCGCCGTGGGCGACGACGTGTATTACGCCATCCTGCAGGCTTATGTCCGCCAGTATCGCTTCCGCATCGCCGCGCCGGCCGACTTCTTCCAGGTCGCCGGCGAGGTGTCGCGCCGCGATCTGACCCCGCTCATCCAGCAGTGGGTGCTGACCGCTGAAGGGGCGGCGCCGTAGCGGCGTTCACCGTGGATGGGTGCCCATGAGAAGACGAAGCCCTGCCCCGGGGCTGGCCGGCCCTATCACCTGGCTGGTCCTGGGCTTCCTGCTGATCTGCGCCGGCTGTCGGCCGGCCAGCCTCACTGCAACGCCCACTTTATGGGAGGCTCCTACCAGTGAGCCGGCATCAGCACCTCCGCCGGCCGCATGGCTGAGCGAACAGGCGCTGGCCATGCGCCCGGGGTATGCGGAGGAGCTGGCCGATCTGGCCCATGCCCCATGCTACGACCTGCAGGCGGACATCTCCCCCGAACAGCGCACCGTGCAGGCATCCCTCCGCATCACCTATACCAACGCCGGCGCTTCCGCCCTCTCGGAACTGCCTCTGCGGCTCTACGCCAATCTGCCCTACCGCCAGGGCCGGCTGGACATCCTCCGCGCCGAGCGGGACGGCCGGCCCCTCACCTTCGACTACGCGGTGGAGCGGACGGCGGTCTGGCTGACGCTGGCGCCGGCGCTGGCGCCGGGCCAGACCGCGCACATTGCCCTCACTTACCGGCTGGCGGTCCCGGAATCGGCGCCGGACGGCTATCAGGAGCTGGTGGCCCGCGATGGCATCATGAGCCTGGCCGGCATGGTGCCCCT
>JAPWUQ010000161.1 GCA_028275445.1 Anaerolineae bacterium
CTGGCCTGGCGCATGGCCGGCGGACAGGGAAGGCACTGGATCGTGCCGGCGCTGGTCTTCCTGCTCCTCTGTGCCGACGGCGCGCTGTCGGCGCGCCTGATCCATCTGCGGCCGGCGCGTCCTGACGTGCTGGCCGCCGCCAAGGCGATGCGCGAAACCCCTGGCTGGCGGGAAGCGACGCTGGACTCCAGCCGGCTCGGCTCGCAGGCCTCGTATTTCTTCACAGCGGCCGCCGGCCGCGAGCAGGTCTACGGCTGGGCCTATCAGGGGGCGCGCACGGCGCGCAATGTCGCCGCGCTGAACGAGGCGCTGGAACAGGGCTTCACCGCCTACGTGCTGGATCGGCTGGACCTGTACGGGGTGGACGACGTGGTGCTCCTGCGCGCCGGCGGTATTGATCCGGCACTGCCGGCGGCTCTGGAGGGGGCCGGCTTCTCCCGCCAGTATGCGGGAGAGGAGCTGACCCTGTTCCATCGCCATGGCGCGCCGCGGGCTGTGCGCCTGCCCCAACAGGCGCTGGGCATCGGGAGCGGCGCGCAGAACCTGTGCTACATCTTCCCGCAGATACTGCCCGGCACCAGCGATTACGTGGACGATTATTCGTTCGAGGAACTGCGCGCCTATCATACCGTGGTGCTGTCGGGCTTCCAGTGGCGGGACCGCCGGCGCGCCGAGGAGCTTGTCGGGCGGCTGGCGGAGGCCGGCGTGCGGGTGGTGGTGGACCTGACGAACAGCCTGCCCGAGTCGCTGTCGCGTGAGCCCTATTTCCTGGGGGTGTGGGGCGAGCTGGTCATCCTGGACCGCCAGCCGGTGGAGGCCGCCGGCGAATGGGGCTCCTACCGCTTCCGTCCTTTCAGCGCCGCCTACTCCTTCTGGCAGGCCCAGACCCCTCAGGGGCTGGACCAGGTGACGCTGGCCCATCCGTACCTGGGAGGCAGTAGCACAGTGGTGGGGTATAAGCAGATGGGAGCGGGGCGCGTCTGGTTCGTGGGGCTGAACCTGCCCTATCATGCCGTCCTGACGCGTGACCCCGCCGCCATCGAGGTGTTATCGAAGGTGCTGGAGATGCCGCCGGCGGAGCGCCAGGCCTATCAGACGGTGCCCCTGCAGGACTACCGGGCCTCCTCCGAGGGGTATGACTTCGTGTACGAATGGGATGCAGGGGGCTGGCTGTTGTTCCCGGCGGCGTTCCACGACGGCACGGAGGTGCGGGTGGACGGCCAGCCGGCGAACGTCCGCTCCTATGACCGGCTCATCGCCTTCCAGGCGCCGGCCGGCCGGCATACGGTCTCCGTCCGCATCCGTCCCACCGGTATCTATACGCTGGGAACGGCGGCCAGCATCGCCGCGCTGATAGCCCTGGGCGGGTTGGTCTGGTGGGAACTGCGGCCGGCGCCGCCGGCGAAGGAGGATGCCCATGCTGCGTAATCGCACGGTTCGCCGGGCGCTCCTGCTGGCACTGGCGGCGTTTCTGGTGTTCCACGGGATCGCCCTGGCCATCACCCTGGACGGCAACTTTGACGACTGGGCCGGCCAGCCCCATATCACCGACCCACGGGGAGACGGCGCGAGCAATAACTCCGATCTGCTCGCCTTTTACTGGGCCACACAGCCGGGGAGCAGTGTCATTTACTTCATGTTCGAGCGGGACAGCGCCAACGGTCCCGTCTACTTCACCGTGCTGGTGGACACCAACAACAACGGGAGCTATCGAGATGATGTGGACCGCTGGGTGTTCGCCTACTATTCGCCGAACAATAACGACAGCGATGTCCGTGTGCAGGTGCGGACCCCCGGCGGCACAGTGATCAACTCCTACAGCGGGGATTGGGGCGAATCGCGAGCCGAGGGAGGGAGCCGGGCGGAGATCATGGTGACCTTTGCCGACCTGGGGATTGACGTGGGGCAGACCATCAGCATGGCCGCCGGCACCGCCCAATCCAACAACCTTCCGAACGTGGACCTGGCGCCGGACAGCGGAAGCATCACTTGGTCCCCCATCCCCGTGCTGGGCTGGCCACTGCTGGGCCTGCTGGTGGCGGCGTTCATTATCCTGACCTGGTACCGCCGGGGGAGGTTCGTATGGGCACGGTCATCCTGACGCTCCTGGCGGCCCTGCTCTGGCTGGCGCTGGTGCTCTTTTTCCGGCGGAACCGCATCTGGCTCCTGTATTACGTCACCGGCTCGGTGGGGCTGGCGCTCCTGCTCATTTTTGCCGGCGTGTACCTTCTGCCGCTGGCCGCCGGCATGGAATATGCCACCGCCTATGCCGGCCACGCGCTGAGCAACCTGGTGGGCATCCCCACCTACCTCGTCCGGGCGGCGCCCAATAACATTTTCGTCTGGGTGGTGGAACAGACCCCCGGCTGGATGGTGGTGCGGGTGGACCTGGAATGTTCTGGCATGCTGGAGACCGCCGCCTGGATCGGGCTACTGCTGTTTTATCCGAGCTGGAGCCTGCGCAAACGGTTGAGATTGATCGCCTTGGGCGCCGTGGGCATATTCGGCGCCAACCTGGTGCGGGTGGTGGCTATTATTGCCATCCTGCACGCGTTCGGCAAGCAGTCCATTGTGATTGCTCATACGTTTATCGGGCGTCTGCTGTTCTTCGGGCTGGTGATGCTGGGCATGTACTGGTACGTGTTCAGCCGGCTGACCATCCACAGCCTGGCGGATCGGATTACAGCGAGGATGCGGGCATGAAGGAACGGGTGTTGGCCCTGGCCATCTACTGGGGTGTATGGCTCATCCTGCCGGTGTTGGTGGACGGGCTGGCGACCCTGGTGCAGTTCATCCAGGTGGCCGTCCAGCGTCTGCGCCGGCGGCCGGTGCCGGACCCGGAGACATGGCCCGGCATTTCGGTCATCATCCCGGTCTATAACGGCGCCCATACCCTTGGCCTGTGCCTGGAAAGCCTGCGCCGGCAGAATTATCCCCACGAGCTTCTGGAGATCATCGTGGTGGACAACGGGAGCAACGACGGCACTTATGCCGTGTTCCAGGAACATGCCAGTCGGCCCTTTGCCGGCCAGATGCATTGGATGTCCATCGCCGGCCGGGGCAAGTCCTATGCGCTCAATGCCGGCATCCATGCCGCCAGCCATCCCTATATCTGCACGGTGGACGCCGACGCGGTGCTTCATCCCGATGCCCTGCGCCATATGGCGCGGCACTTCGAGGCAGACCACACGCTGGCGGCGGCCACCGGCACGGTGGAGGTGCTCACCGCCGCCGAATCGGGGCTGGCCGGCCGCATCCCCGAGCTGATCGCCGAGTGCGAATTTCATGAGTACCTGGCCGCCTTCTGGCTGGGCCGGCAGGGCCAGGCCCTCAGCCAAAGCCTGTACACCCTGGCCGGGGTCTTTTCCTTCTTCCGCCGGCGCGCGCTCCTGGAAACCCCGCTCTACGACAAGCAGACCGTCTCGGAGGATACCAAGATCACGTTCGACATACGCCAGCGCTTCGGCGGGGGCCGGCTGACCTGCATCCCGGAGGCGGTGGTCTTCGTCACCTCCACGCCGTCCTTGAGCGCGCTATATGCCCAACGGGTGCGCTGGCAGCGCGGCGAGCTGGAGGTGGCGGCCGTCTACCAACATCTGATTGACATTAACGTCCTGCGCCTGCGCGATCTGGCGCTGGGGCGCATCCTGCTGATTGACCACACCTTCCTTTTCCCGCGGCTGGTGTGGAGCTTCATCTTCCCGGCGCTGTGCTTCTTCGGTTATCCGCTGAGCCTGGTCGTCAGTGCGCTGGGGCTGATTTACCTCTTCTATGTCGGCATGGCTCTGCTGACCGATCTCAGCGTGTATCTGATGGCGCCGGCGCGCGTGCGGGAACGCCTGCGGCGCGACTGGTGGATCGTCGGGCTTATTCCGGCGTACCGCTTCCTGATATATGTCTTCCGCCTGGCCGGTTCCATCATCGCACTGACCGAATCGCCGACCTGGCGGGTGCAGAATCCGCTGGAGGAGACGGCAACGGCCTGGCGGGCTATGCTGGGGCAATTTCGCCAACGGGTACGGCGACAGGAGGTAAGCGATGGCGTATGATACGTTCAAAGTCCTGATCATTGATGACGATGATGACACGCTGAAGCTGTATGGGCTGGCGCTCAGCCGGCAGCATTACGAGATCCTGGAGGCCCATTCCGGACAGGAGGGATTGGAGCTGGCCTTCCGGGAAGAGCCGGACGTGGTACTGCTGGACCTGATGATGCCGGGCATGGATGGGTACGAGGTGTGCCGGCGCCTGCGCACCGCGCCGAAGACCGCGGACCTGCCCATCCTCATCCTGACCAACCTGAGCGGCGCTTCCGCCCGACAGAAAGCCCATGAGCTGGGGGCCGACGATTTCATCACCAAAGGGGAACCGCTGGGGCATCTGGACGGGCGCATCAAGATGCTCATCAAACAGCGCATCCTGGCGCACACGCGGAGCTGGTTGGCCGATCTGCCCGGCAGTGTCACAGCGGACTACGTCCTGCGGGCGCGCCTGGCCGCCGGCCAGCCCACGGCGGTCTGCCACCTGGATATCCAGGGGTTGAGCACCTTCAACGAACGCGCCGGCGTGGAGGCCGGCGATCGCCTGCTGTGGACCGTGGCGCGCGTACTGCGGGATTACATGCAGGATAACGCCCACGGCGATTTCGCCGCCTACTGCGGCCAGGACGATTTCCTGCTCATCATGGATCCGGCCAGGGCGCCGGCGGTGGCGCAGTCCCTGGTCGAAGCGTATGCCAAGGCTGTGCGCCGCTGGGCCGATGGGATGTCCCTCTCCGTGGGCGTTCCCGAGCTGTACGCGGCCGCGCTGATATTGGATGGGTCCAGCATCCATCCGGCGTCGGTGTATCAGAACCTGGCCCGCATCCAGCGCGAGCTGAAGGGGCGGCGCAACGGCAGTGTCCGGGTGGAGCGGCTCGCCGGCTGAGGCATGACGCTCCTCAGGCTCTCCGCCGGCCTCGCAGGATCGGGCCTAGGACGACCACCGCCGCGCAGGCGCCGGCCAGGATGAGCGCGGTGTTCGCCACCAGGGGAGTGGACGCCTGCTTGACGGCGATGCCGACGAGCGCCCAGATAATGACCAGGCCGTAGGCCCAATCGCCGCGCAGCACCGCCATGGCCCAGGCCAGACAGGCGGCGATGACCATCATGATGACCGCCCAGACCGCCGGCGCGATGCCCCAGCCGTTCCATTTGATATAGTAGAGCACGTCGGAGGCGTTGGCGATGGTGGCCACGCTGATCCACCCCAGGTAGATGCTGAAGGGCAGGCGCACCAGCCACCGCTCCGCCGGCGGCACCGCATCCCCACCGCGCATCATCAGCAGGTAAATGACGAGGAGCGAGGCCAGCAGTATCACCATGGCCAGGATGGTCCAGAGGAACTGTTGGTAATGCCATAGGAACAGCCATGCGATGTTGGCCGCACAGCTCACGAGGAAAGGCCAACCGATCGCCCGCAGGCGCGGGTTTTCCCGCTGGGCCGGCAGTGCCTGGTAGATGGCGAAGGCTACCAACCCCAGGTATATCAGGCCCCAGATGGAGAAAACATAGCCCGCCGGCACAAAATACACCTGGAACTTGTCGGAAATCTCCCCCGTCGAGATACCGTTCAGGGGCAGGATGTTGGCCAATGCGTTGACGATAATGGTGACCAGCACCGCCGCCACCACCAGCCACTGCCGCACCACATCTTTGTTCATCATGCAGCTCCTTTCATGTGAGAAAGAGATAGGATGGGCGAAATTTTGGCCTTCAGGACAGCCGGTGATAGGTGCGCAGTTGGCGCACAAAGCCGTTGATCGGGGTCTCCAATCCCGAGGCTGGGCCGAACGGGTCAGGGCATTCCTCCGCCGGCACTCCCATCAGCACGCGAAAGGTGTTGGCCGCGCCGTATGCCAGTACATCCAGGTCATATCCTCCTTCCAGTGTGAAGACCAGCCGGCCGCCGCACAGCTCCTCCGCCATCATCCGCAGTAGCTCCGCGATCTGGGCGTACCCCTTCAGCGAAAGGCTCAGGCCGGCCAATGGGTCGCGCCAGTGGGCGTCGTAGCCGGCGGAAACCAGGATGAGCTGGGGCCGGAAGCGCCGCGCCAGCGGGAAAAGCAGTTC
>JAPWUQ010000162.1 GCA_028275445.1 Anaerolineae bacterium
GGATGATCATCCTCATAGGCGTCGCGGATGACCGCCTGGATATCCGGATTGCCGGAGAAGCCGATGGATTCCACCGCCCGCCGGCGCAGTTCCAGCGGCTCCTCAGGATTATGGATGATGGTCAGCAGGGCCGACTCGATGGCCGCGGCCAGCGATGGCTCAATCTCATCAAATTCCGCCAGATAGACAAAGCGCCCCAGACCAACGGCCACCGCACTGCGCACCGAAATATCCGGGTCCTCCATCAGCATGTGCAAGAAGGTGCTGGCGAGAGATTCTTCCTCGCATTCCCAGAGGCCCTCCACTGCCTTGCGCCGAATCTGGGGCACCGGGTCGCTGAGAGCCTCGCGAAAGATGCGGTCGAAGCAGTACTCGAAGCTGTCCTGCGCGATCTGCGCCAGCGTGCTGATGGTGCTCAGGCGGATATCCGCCGGCAGTCCCGCCCATACCTGTCGAAATTCCCGCATTTGCTGGCGGTTCAGGTCCGACAGCGCCCGAATGTCGGCCTTCCGCAGATGCCGCTCACCCTGTTGCAAGCGGAGCAAAACCTGTTCGAATGCATCACTCATACGTTCGCTTTGCATATACCCCTTTCTATTCAGTACATCATTACCCAACTATGAGAGCTGTTACAGCGTTGGCTGGAGCGCGCTCGCCCCTTCGCTCCAACGCCTGGCCTATCATGTTGCATGACCTTTTCCGCACACTCAGCTATGTATATTGTAGCACACAGAAGGGCCCCGGTCAATTACCTGACGCGATTTTCCAGGGGAAAAGCGTGATTGGGCGCAGGGGACCCGCATGATTGACGCCCCTCGCCTTTCATGGTATGATATGAGGCCGATTGTCCGATCCGATATGTACTCCCACTGCGAGGGGATACCATGGAAGCATATACCCTACAAGGCACGGAAGCCGAACAGCGAGTAGCCGGCTGGCTCCTGAACCTGTTCGCGCTGCGCGGCTTCAGCTTCGCGCTGGACGCCGTCATCGAGTTCGAACAGGCGGAACTGGTGCGCTACTTCATGGAACGGGGGCTGGATTCCGACGAGGAGCGGGTGCGCACCGCGCTGGAAGCGGCGGTCGCCGCCAACCCTCAGCTTTTCCACCGCCGGGAAACGCCGGCCGGGGTGGTCTACTGGGCGCGCAAGCGCGAGCTGATCCCTGCCCTGCGGCCGGCCGCGCCGGCGCCCGCCGCCGCGCCGTCCACCCCCAAACCCGCCGCCCCCCCAAAAGCGGCCGCGCCAGCTCCTGCAGCGGCCCCAGCGCCGGCGCCAGCTCCCGCCCCCGCGCCCGAACCCGCGCCAGAGGCCCCGAAAGCCGAAGCCCCTGCGCCGGCCGCGGCCAAACCGGTGGACAGCCTGGGCGACCTGCCCGTGAGCCAGCGCTATCAACTGGCCATCCTGCTGGCGCTCCACCAGCTTGGCGGCCAGGCCAAAGCCGGCGACGTCATTGATCGGGTGCCGGCCCTGATGACCCTGCCCGAGGAGCACGAGGGCACCTATCTGCGCGGCTCCAAAGGCACGGTGGAGGAGCCGAAGTACGTGAAATATGTGCACTGGGAGCGGCGCAATCTGGTGGACCAGGGAGAGCTGGACAGCCCTCAGCGCGGCGTCTGGGCGCTGACGCCGGCGGGGGAACGCCGGCTGAAAGAGGCCGGCCTGGCGGCCTGAACACACGGTTCACAGCGCACAAACGGCCTCCCGCGGTAGGACGCGGGAGGCCGTTGTTTTTTCCGCCGCAGGCTCGCGCCGGCGTCAGGTGATGACGCTCCCGAACGGCATCAGCGCCAGCCGCGCCAGCTTGAAATGCTGGCGGGCGAAAGGCAGTCCGACGATAGTGAGCGCCATGATCAGGGCCAGCGCCAGATGGCAGGCAGCCAGCCAAATCCCTCCGATGAGGAGCCACAGCACATTCATGGCCACGCCCAGGGGGCCGGAAGCGAAGCCGGTGACCCGTACCTCACTGCCAAAGGGAAAGAGCGCCAGCACCGCCAGCTTGAACAACTGCACACCGAACGGGATGCCCACGACGGTCAGGCAGAGGACCACGCCTCCCAGGGCATACCACAGCGCGATAAGGATGCCGCCCGTCAAAATCCACAGGAGATTGCCCAGCGCGCTGATGAACAAACGTAGTAACGCTCTGATTAACCCGCCCATGTTTGCACGCTCCTGAAAATGGGCCGCTACTTGCGGCGCAGGACAGGGGAATCGAACCACAGGCCGGTCACCTTTGGAGGGTCTGTCGTCATATCGAAGACCACCCGCACCACCACATTGGCGTCCTTCTCGAACTGGGCCTTATAGATGACAATGCGGTACCGGTCCTTATCCAGCACTCTATCGAACTGATGGGACTGATAGCGGCCGATTTTCCCGATGATGGCCTGGTAGACCTGTTCGAACTTCTCCCCACTGCTGACGGAGCGCATGGTCTCATCCATGTCGCGCAGGTAGCCGGCCTCGTCATGGTTGCTCAACGCCGTGAGGAGCTGAACGGTGATTGGCTCGACCTTCTCGGCAAAGGCCTGCGCCTCCTCCGCCGGCACCGTCTTATAGCCGGCGGCACAGCCGGCCAGCAGGGCCAGCACCACCAGCGCCGGCACCATCCACCGTATCCTTCTCATGGGCCTGCCTCCTTTCGCTCCCGCGCAAGATGCCCGCACCGAAAATATTATACCTCAAACCGGGACGCTGGCGAATTGGCGGGACATCCAACGCGCGAACGAATTGACAACCCCCCGATTCATGCTATGATGGAGACGGCTTTCACAAACACAACGTTGTGCTGCTCGATGGAGAGGGACAGGAGGGAGAGCATGAAGGAAACCGATTGGAGCGAGCGCCTGCGCATCTCGCCGGCGCAGTTGGAGCGCATCAACGCCGTGCTGACCGGCGATAACCGGGCCATGCAGGCCTTTTTCGATGTGGTGGCGCGCTACGGCACGCCGGAGGAGATCAACCGCAAGGCGGAGGAGGCGCGCCGGCTCCCCCACATCCTGGCCCGCCTGCGGGAGATGGATTCGCCCTACCTGCGCGATCTGGAATGGCTGGAGCAACAGCGAGACGCCGGCGCGTTCATCTCCCTGCCGGCCTACCGCCGGCGCGTCCTCGGGCCGAAGGCCGACGAGATGGCCTTCGACGAGCACCACGCCGTCACGCTGGAGATCAGCGCCCTCCAGTTCTTCCCCTGGCTCATCGTCGAGGCACAGCAGGCCATCGCCCAAGGAGAGCTGATGCCCGGCCGCTACATCCGGGTGCGCAAGATGAAGGAGCAGGAAGAGGCCGGCGAAGGGGAAATCCTGGCCGTGTGCGCCGCCATGCAGATCATCGGCGCCAGCTACGTGGAAACACTGGACACCAAGGGCACCGACGGCTCCAATATCCATCTGGGTGGGCCGGACACGATCACGGGCTACTTCGGCGGGGTCGGAGAACCCAACGACTACGCGCTGAAATGGGTGGACGAATACCTCTACTACTACACCCGCTACGGCGTCAAGCAGGTGCTGAACACCAACGCCGGCACCGTCTTCCTGGGCTATATGCTCCACAAGCTGGGCATTGACATCGAGTTCAAGATCTCCGTGTTCCTGGGCAACGACAACCCCTATTCCGCCCTGTGGACCCTGCTGGCCGCGCACCTCTTCGCCCGGCCGGACGGCTCCACCGCCCTGGTGGGCTTCAACTGGTCCAACTCGGTCAATAACGAGACCATCGAGGTCACAGCGGAACTGCGCCGGCTGTTGGGCTTCGAGGACTTCGTGCGCTTCGAGCACCACATCACCGAGGCTTTCCGCCACATCGTGCGCCAGCCCTATCTGCGGCGCGATGAGCTGGTGGAGCTGGCCAAAAAGGTGCCCAACATCTCCGCCAAGCACGAGGGCGCCGACCCCGACGTGGAGCAAATGCGCGAGCACCCCTCCGATATCCTGGATTACTTCCTGTCCAGCCGGGAGATCGAGGAACAGGGGCTTATGCCGGCGCTCCTGCGCAACTACCTGGACAAGCACGACGCGCTGAACGCCACGGCGCGCGCCCTGACGGAGCACGGCATCGGGGTCATCGCCGCCCGCCGGCTTCACAGCCCCTGACGTACCCTGGTACCTAAGTCCCATATGCTCTCCGGTCAGCATCCGCTACAATAATATCCAGCAGCGGGGTTACATCCTGTCCCATTGCTCCCCGCTCGGGATGAAAAGGTCCCCCTGCCCGGCCAGCACCGCGGCAGGTCCACCTCATCCCACCCATATCCCGTCCGGCTCCCCCGAGCCACATGGTGGAGACATCCCCATGTGCAGGCGCACCACCTCCGCGCCGCCTGTGGTCAGGGGGAGCCAGGCTTTTTCAGCCCCGTCAAATCCCATGCGCCGGTAAAAGGCGAGGAGCCAGGGCTGGTCCGCCGGGGCATAGAGTTCCAGCCGGCGGATGCCCTGCCGGCGCGCCAGCTCCACCGCCGCTTCCAGGAGCCGGCGGGCGATGCCGCGCCGGCGAAAGGCCGCGGCCACGCACAGGCCGCCGATCTCCCCCTTGTCTTTCCACCGCACCAGCTCGATGTTGCCCACCACCCGGCCGTTCGCTTCCGCCACGAGGCGGGTGATGTGCGGATGGCACAGGCAAAAGGCAAGGTAATCGCGCACCCGGCCGGCGTCCTCCTCGGGGAAGCAGAGGCTGGCCAGGTCGCCGGCGTCCTCCAGGCGCGCTGGACGGATATGGATATCGGACAGCGCTGTCGTCATCTCTGCACCTCGCCGGCCCTTTGACACCACGCGAGCCGGCTCCTATAATATGCTCCGGGGAGCAGGAAGGCAATCCGCATGTCGCGAGGGCACAGAAGCGGACCCGTTTGACCGGCTCAGGAGTCAGGGGTGGATACCGTAGAACAGCTTCCGCTGTTTCCGGAACTCGCAGGGCCGCCGGCGGTACCGCCGGCCGAGGAGGCGCCGGCCCCGCCGGCCCTCTCCGCGCGCGCTCCCTTGCGAGAGGCCATCCGTGCCTTCGAGGATGCCATGGTGCTCAAGGGCTTCACCCGCAACACCATCACCGCCTTCCGCGCCGACCTGCGCATCCTGTGCGAGTTCATCCCGCCCGACCGCCCTGTCGGCGAGATCAGCACGCGCGACCTGCAGGGGTTCCTGACCTACCTCGTGCGGGAGCGCGGCCGGCCCTGCAAGCCCAAGTCCTATGCCCGCCGGCTCACCACCCTCAAGGTCTTCTTCGGCTGGCTGTACGAAGAGGGGACCCTACCGCATGACCCGGCCGCGCCGCTGGTGCATCAGCCGGCCTACACCCCCCTGCCGCGCGTCCTCTCCGAGGGGCAGATCGCCCAAGTGCGGGAAGCCGCCCAGCGGCTCGCGCAGGGCGAGAAGCCGGATTGGCGGCCGTGGCTCCTCTTCGAGCTCCTGCTCCAGACCGGCATCAAGAAGACCGAATGCATGAACATCCACCTGGCGGACATTGACATCACCCATCCGGAGGGGCCGGCACTGCACATCCGCTATTCCCAGGTGCGCCAGAAGTACAAGGAGCGCACGCTGAAACTGCCGGCGGAAATCGTGACGCTACTGCGGGAGTACCGCGCCCAGTACCAGCCGGCCGAGCACCTCTTCGAATGCACGGCCCGCAACCTGGAATACGTGCTGAATCATCTGGCCGAGCTGGCCGGCATTGACGGCGGCATCTCCTTCGAGATGATGCGCTGGACCGCCGCCCTGCGGGACTACCGGGCCGGCATGGACGAGGCCGCCCTGCGCCGCAAACTGGGCCTGTCCAAACTGCGCTGGCGCGAGACGCTGGAGAAGCTCCAGCGGCTGGCCGAGCCGGCGCTGTAACGCGGGAACACGAGGTCAGCATGAAATTCGTCGTCCGGGATACGCCCCAGACCCCCGCCGATGCCCTGCGCCAGCTCCTGTCGGAGGCGGAAAAGCTCGCCGCCAACCTGCCGGGCGCCGGTGCATCCGCGGCGCGCCTGCTGACCCTGCTGGACGAGATAGATGCCGAACACCGCCGGCTGAAAGAGCTGGGGATTGACCTGCGCCCGGAGGAAACGCGGCTGGAGAGCCTGCATGCCTCCCTGCGCCAGCGCAAGGCCCGC
>JAPWUQ010000028.1 GCA_028275445.1 Anaerolineae bacterium
GGGGTGCGCGGCGCCATCACCGTCGAATCCAACACACCCGAGGCCATCCTGCAGGCCGCGCGGGAACTTCTGCAGGCGATGGCCGAGGCCAACGGCATTCAGCCGGCGGATATCGCCAGCATCCTCTTCACCGTCACACCAGACCTGAACGCCGCGTATCCCGCGCAGGCGGCCCGGGAGCTGGGTTGGCGCCACACGCCGCTGATGTGCGCCACGGAAATCCCGGTGCCGGCCGGCCTGCCGCGCTGTGTGCGCGTGCTGATGCACTGGAACACCGAAAAAAGCCAGGAGGAAATCATCCACGTGTACTTGCGGGACGCCCAACGCCTACGTCCCGACCTGACAGGAGGTTCATAATGGGGAAAATAGTCGTCGCTTTCCAGGGGGAACACGGGGCATATTCGGAAGAGGCGGTCTACCAGCACTTTCCGCGCGATACGGAGACCCTGCCCTGCCACTCGCTCAAGGAGATCTTCGAGGCCATCGAGAGCGGGCGCGCCACCCACGGCATGCTGCCGATCGAGAACTCCACCGCCGGCTCCATCAACCAGTCCTACGACCTCTTGCTGGAATACGATCTGAAAATCTGGGCGGAGGTCATCCTGCGGGTGCGGCACTGCCTGCTGGCCAATCCTGGCACGAGCATCGAGCAGATTCGGCGGGTGCGCTCGCATCCGCAGGCGCTGGCGCAGTGTGAGCGCTACATCGCCAGCCATAACTTCGAGCCGATCAGCTACTACGATACCGCCGGCAGTGCCCGCGAGCTGGCGGAGAACCCTCAGCCGGACATGGCCGCCATCGCCAGCCGGCTGGCCGGCGAGATGTACGGCCTGCAGGTGCTCGACTCCGATATCGAGGACCTGCGCTTCAATTACACCCGCTTCTTCATCCTTGGGACGGAGGACCCACCCCGCACGGAGCACAGCAAGACCTCGGTGGTCTTCGCCACGCGACATGTGCCGCGCGCCCTGTACACCTGCCTGGGCGAGTTCGCCGAACGGGACATCAACCTGACCAAGCTGGAGTCCCGCCCCCGCCGCAACAAGCCCTGGCACTATCTCTTTTACCTGGACTTCGAGGGCCACTGGCAGGAGCCGCGCTGTGAAAAGGCCCTGCTGGGGCTTCTGCGCAGAGCGGCCTTCGTCAAGGTGTTGGGTTCGTATCCCGCCGCCCCCATGCCGGCGGAAACCGATAACGGCCATGAGCCAATCTAGAGCACGAACATAGAGAAAGGAGGATAGGAAGTGATTATCGTGATGAAACGAGATGCGACGCAGGCGGATGTGGAAGCGGTCATAGAGCGGGTGCACTCCTTCGGCCTGCGCACCCACGTGTCCGTCGGTGAGGAGCGCACCATCGTGGGCATTATCGGCGACGAGCGCAACCTGCCCGTGCATCAGATCGAGCGCCTCAACGGTGTGGAGCGGGCAGTGCCCATCCTGCACCCCTTCAAGCTGGCCAGCAGTGAGTTCGTGCAGGGGCGCACCGTCGTCCAGGTGGGGAATGTGCGCATCGGCGGTGAGGAGATCGTGGTCATGGCCGGCCCCTGCGCCGTGGAGTCGCGCGAACAGCTCCTGGAAACCGCCCTGGCCGTGAAGAAGGCCGGCGCCCAAATCCTGCGCGGCGGCGCTTTCAAACCGCGCACCTCCCCATACTCCTTCCAGGGCCTGGGCAAAGAGGGCCTGGAATATCTGGCGGAAGCGCGGGCGCTGACCGGCCTGCCGGTCGTGACCGAGGTCGTCAGCCCCACCGATGTGGAGCTGGTCAGCCAGTATGCGGACATCCTCCAGATCGGCGCCCGCAATTCCCAGAACTTCGCCCTTCTGCACGAGGTGGGCCTGACCCGCAAGCCGGTCCTGCTGAAGCGCGGCATGATGTCCCGGCTGGAAGAATTCCTGATGTCCGCGGAGTATGTCCTGGCCGCCGGCAATCCCAACGTCATCCTGTGCGAGCGCGGCATCCGCACCTTCGAGACCTACACCCGCAACACCGTGGACATCAACGCCGTGCCGGTGCTGAAACAGCTCAGTCATCTGCCGGTCCTGCTGGACCCCAGCCACGGCACGGGGAAATGGGACCTGGTGCCGGCGGTGGCCAAGGCCGCCATCGCCGCCGGCGCCGACGGCCTCCTTATCGAGGTGCACCCACGGCCGGAAGAGGCCCTTTCCGACGGCATGCAGTCGCTCAAGCCGGATAAATTCGCCGCGCTGATGCGCGACCTGGCGCGCGTGGCACAGGCCGTGGACCGCAGGCTCACGCTGGAGGCCGGCGTATGAGCGAGGAGCCTGGCTTTGCCGGCGCATGCGTCGCGGTCGTCGGGCTGGGGCTGATGGGCGGATCGCTGGCCGGCGCGCTGGCCACGCGCCAGGCCTGCCGGCAGGTGGTGGGCGTCTCGCGCCGGCCGGAAACCCTGCGCACCGCCCTGGAGCGCGGCTGGATCCATCACGGCACCACAGACCTGATCGAAGGCACGGCCCAGGCCGATGTCGTCGTGCTGGCGACCCCGCCGCGAGTGGTCCTGCGTCAGCTCCGCGAAATTGGCCCGCATCTGCAGGCCGGCACTTTGGTCATGGACCTGGCCAGCACAAAGGCGCAGGTCCTGCGGGCCATGGAGGGACTGCCGGCCTGCGTCCAGCCCCTCGGCGGCCATCCCATGTGCGGAAAGGAGCAGGCCGGCATTGAGGCGGCCCAGCCCGATCTGTTCGCCGGCCGGCCCTTCATCCTCTCCCCCCTGCCCCGCACCTCCGCGGGAGCGCTGGAGCAGGGGAAGGCGCTGGTCCGGGCGGTGGGTGCGGTGCCGGTGGTGCTGGACGCCGCCGACCACGACCGCATGGTGGCATGGGTCAGCCATCTGCCGCACACGGTCGCGCTCTCGTTGATGGGAGCGGCCATGGCCGGCGCCCAGCAGGACCCCGGCCTCTGGTCACTGGCCGCCAGCGGCTTCCGCGATACCACGCGCCTGGCCGCCAGCGACCCCGACATGATGCTGGACATCTTCCTCACCAATCAGGAGAACATTCTGCGCGCCATGAACGTGTTCCGAGAGCAGTTCGACAAGCTGTATGCCCTCATCGAGGCCGGCGACGAAGCCCCTCTGCGCGAGTGTATCGAAGCGGCCAGCCGCCGCCGGCGGGAGCTGAACCTATGAACGCCATCGTCACACCCTCTCGCTATCCGCTGAAAGGCCGCCTCCGCGTGCCGGGCGACAAATCCATCTCGCACCGTGCCCTGCTGTTGGGCGCGCTGGCGGACGGCCCTTCGGAGGTCGCCGGCGCACTGCTGGAAGGGGACTGCTCTGCCACCATGGAATGCATGCGGGCGCTGGGAGTGGATATTCAGGTGCACGACTTCGATCCCCGGCACGGCATGGGCCGGCTGACGATCCAGGGGCAGGGACTGCGCGGCCTGCGCGCGCCGGCCGGGCCGCTGGACTGCCTGCGCTCCGGCACCACCATGCGCCTGCTGTGCGGCATCCTGGCCGGCCAGCCCTTCGATTCGGTGCTCACCGGCGACCCCCAGCTCCTGAAGCGCCCCATGCGGCGCGTGGCAGAGCCCCTGCGCCTGATGGGAGCGGTCATCCGCGATACGGACGGCCGGGCGCCGTTATATATCACGGGCCGGCCCCTGCACGGCATCACATATACCCTGCCGGTGGCCTCCGCCCAGGTGAAATCGGCCCTCTTGCTGGCCGGCCTGTACGCCGACGGGGATACCCATTTGCACAACCCGGCCCCTTCGCGCGATCATACGGAGCGCATGCTGCGTGCCATGGGTGCCGATATTCACGAGGATGGACTGCGCGTGCGCATCCGGCCGGCGCATCATCTTTCCCCCCTGCACATTGAGGTGCCGGGGGATTTGTCCTCCGCCGCCTTCCTCATCGCCGCCGGCGTCCTGGTGCCGGGATCGGATATCGTCATCGAGAACGTGGGGCTGAACCCCACGCGCACGGGCCTGCTGGACGCGCTGTGGGCGATGGGTGCCCAGATCGAGGTGCTGGACCAGCGCACGGCCGGCGGCGAGCCGGTCGGCGACCTGCGGGTGCGGGCCAGCGAACTGCGGGGGACGCTGGTCGCCGGCGACCTGATCCCGCGCGCCATTGACGAACTGCCAATACTGGCCGTCGCGGCCACACAGGCCCACGGACAGACCATGATTCGCGATGCGGCGGAACTGCGGGTCAAGGAGACGGACCGCATCGCGGCGATGACAGCCCAGCTTCGCCGGCTGGGAGCGCGGGTGGAGGAACTGCCCGACGGTATGGTCATTGAAGGGCCGACGCCCTTGCGCGGCGCCGTGGTGGACAGCGGCGGGGATCACCGCGTGGCGATGTGCATGATGGTCGCCGGCCTGATCGCCAGCGGCGAAACGGTCGTGCAGGATGCCGGCTGTGCCGCCGATTCGTACCCGGGCTTCATGGAATCCCTCGTCGCGCTGGGCGCTGATATCCGGACATCAGGAGGTTGAACAGGGATGAACGGCATGGACGCAAGCACCCGGTTAACGGGCATTATCGGCTGGCCGGTGGAGCATTCCCTGTCCCCGGCCATGCACAACGCCGCCTTTACAGCGCTGGGGCTGAACTGGCGCTACGCGGCCTTTCCGGTCCCGCCGCAGTACCTGGGCGACGCCGTGCGCGGCCTGCGGGCGCTGGGGCTGGCCGGCGCCAACGTCACCATCCCGCACAAAGAGGCGGTCATCCCCTTCCTGGATGTCCTCTCGCCGGCGGCCAAGGCGGTGGGCGCCGTCAACACCATCTGCGTGGATGGGGAATACCTGATCGGGGATAACACCGACGTGCACGGCTTTCTGGCGGCGCTGGACCAGGCCGAGGTGCCCCTGCACGGCCGGCGGGCGCTGGTGCTGGGGGCCGGCGGTTCGGCGCGGGCCGCGGTCTACGGCCTGCTCCTGCGGGGCGCACAGGTGTTCATCCTGGCCCGCACGCCGGCGCGCGCCCGCCGCCTGGCCGATGACATGGGCGCGGCCGTGGAAGGGGGCAGGGTGGAGGCAGTGGAGCAGGCGCCGGCGGAGGTGGACCTGATGGTGAACTGCACACCCGTGGGCATGTGGCCGCACCATGATACGGAAAGCCCCCTGCCGGCGGAGGTACATCTGCGGCCGGACATGGCGGTCATGGACCTGGTCTACCGGCCGCTGGAGACGGTGCTCCTGCGGCAGGCCAAGGAGGCCGGCGCCAGAACGGTCAGCGGGCTGGAGATGCTGGTCTGGCAGGGCGCAGTGGCGTTCAAGCACTGGACAGGGCAGGATGCGCCGGTGGACGTGATGCGCCAGGCCTGCCTGCGCGCGCTGGAAGGAGCATAGGGGGCGGACATGCTACGCTTTCTGACGGGCGGAGAATCGCACGGGCCGGCGCTGGTGGCCATCATTGACGGCCTGCCGGCCGGCCTGCCCATCCGCGAAGAGGATATCAACACCGAACTGCGCCGGCGCCAGGTCGGCTACGGCCGCGGCGGGCGCATGCAGATCGAGCGGGACGAGGTCACCATCCTGGGCGGCGTATGGCAGGGATGCACCAGCGGCGCGCCCCTCGTGCTTTCCATCGCCAACCGCGATTGGGAGAACTGGCGCGATCGCCCCCTGCCGGCGGTCACGGTGCCGCGCCCTGGCCACGCCGACTACGCCGGCATGATCAAATACGGCTTCGACGACGCCCGGCCGGTGCTGGAGCGCGCCAGTGCCCGCGAGACAGCGGCACGGGTGGCGGTCGGCGCGGTAGCGAAAATCCTTCTGGGGCAGTTCGGCATCCGGGTAGGAAGCTACGTGGAGCGCATTGGGCCGGCCGTGGCGGAGATAGCGGCGGAACCTCTGCCGGCGCTGTGGGCGCGGGCGGAAGAGAGCGACGTGCGCTGTCCGGACCCGACTGCGGCGCAGGCCATGCGCGAGGCCATTGATTCCGCGCGGGCCGCCGGCGATTCCCTGGGCGGCATCTTCGTCGTGGGGGCGGTGGACCTGCCCGTGGGACTGGGGAGCCATGTCCAGGCAGACCGCCGGCTGGACGCCCGGCTGGCCGCGGCGGTGATGAGCATCCCGGCGGTGAAAGGGGTCGAAATCGGGCCGGCCTTCCAGAATGCCGCCCTGCCCGGCACGCAGGTGCATGATGAATTCCTGCCGGGGACATATAGACGGCCGCGGCGGGCCTCTAACCGCGCCGGCGGGCTGGAGGGCGGCATGACCAACGGCATGCCGCTCATCGTGCGCGCTGCCATGAAGCCCATCCCCACCACCCTCACCCAGCGCCGCTCGGTAGACATGCGCACGGGAGAGCCGGCCATGACCCGGTACGAGCGCTCCGATGTCTGCGCCGTGCCGGCGGCTTCCGTCGTCGGCGAGGCGGTGGTGGCCTGGGTGCTGGCCGATGTCTTCCTGGAGAAGTTCGGCGGCGATCATATGGATGATGTGCGCGCCCATTTCCAGCGCGAGGCCGTTGTGCTGGACGATACGCCTTGGGGAAGTGCCTGATGAGCGGTACAGAGGATTCCCGCAATCTTGTCCTGACCGGTTTCATGGGGACCGGCAAAAGCACTGTCGGCCGGCTGGCGGCGGAGCGGCTCGGCCGGCCCTTCGTGGACATGGACGAGCTGATCGTACAGCGTGCCGGCATGTCCATCCCCGAGATTTTCGCCCGCTGGGGGGAGCCGGCCTTCCGCCAAATGGAAGCGGAGCTCTGCCGGGAGCTGGCCGGGCAGTCCGGGCTGGTCATCGCCACTGGTGGAGGCGCGCTGGTCAATCCGGCCAACCGGCAGGTGATGGAGGCCAGCGGACGGGTGGTATGCCTGTGGGCATCGCCGGAAGAGGTTATCGAGCGGCTGGCCGGCGAGCACGGCCGGCCCCTCCTACACACATCGGACCCCCTGGCGGAAGCTCGCCGCATCCTGGAACAGCGCCGGGCCGCCTATTCCTCCTTGGCCTGGCACGTGGACACCACCGGCCGGCCCATCAAGGAGGTGGTCGAGGCGGTCCTGCGCATCTGGCGCGCCCATTTGCTGAGCGTTCCGCTTGCGGACAGCCCCTATGACATTTACATTCTCGAGGGGGCGCTGGAAACCGCCGGCCTCCTCATCCGCCGGCTCGGAGGCTGGAGCGGGGTGGTGATCGTCAGCAACCCGACGGTATGGGCGTTGTACGGCGAGCGCCTGAGGGCAAGCCTGCAAGCCGCCGGCCTGGAGGCCCGGCCGGCCCTGATGCCCGACGGCGAGTCCTTCAAGACGCTGGAGACCACCGCCGGCCTGTACGAGCAGTTTCTGGACGCCGGCCTGGACCGCGCCGGCCTGGTGGTGGCGCTGGGCGGCGGCGTCGTGGGCGATGTGGCCGGCTTCGCCGCCGCGACCTACATGCGCGGCGTGCCGTTCGTGCAGGTGCCGACCACACTGCTGGCGATGATTGACGCCTCCGTGGGCGGCAAGACCGGCGTGGACCTGCCGCGGGGCAAGAACCTGGTGGGCGCGTTCCATCAGCCGCGCCTGGTGCTGATTGACCCGCTGGTGCTGGAAAGCCTGCCGCCGGCACAGGTGCGGCAGGGGCTGGCCGAGGCGCTGAAGGCCGCCGTCATCGCCGACCCGACGTTATTCGAACTCCTGACGGCCGGCCCACCCTGGCCCTGGCCTGAAATCATCGCCCGCGCCCTCCGGGTGAAGGTGGACGTGGTCCAGCGTGACCCGCATGAACAGGGCTGGCGCGCGGTGCTCAACCTGGGGCACACGGCCGGCCACGCCCTGGAGCGCCTCAGCGGCTACCGCATGCCGCATGGGGAGGCGGTAGCCGCCGGCATGATGGTCGCCGTGCACATCGCGGAGATGATGGGGCGCTGCGCGCCGGCGCTGGCCGAGCGCATCGCCGCCGCGCTCCGGCATCTGGGACTGCCGGCCGGCTGGCCCGGCATATACACCCCAGAGCAGGTGTTGGAGGCCATGGCCAGCGACAAGAAGCGCCGGCACGGACGTCTGCGCTGGATACTGCCGCGCGCTATCGGGGAAGTGGAAATTGCCGAGGATGTGCCGGCGGAGGTCGTCCTGGAGGCCCTGCGCCGGACGCGTCTCGCAACATGATGATAGAAGGAGGGTCTATGGCGGTGCATGTGCTGGTCCTGCACGGCCCCAATCTCAACCTGCTGGGCCGGCGCGAGGTGGGCATTTACGGCCACACCACCCTGGAGGAGATCAACCAGTCCCTGCGGGAGCTGGCCAAAGAGCTGGATGCCGAACTGCGCATCATCCAGTCCAATCATGAGGGCGTCCTGGTGGATGCCCTGCACGAAGCGGCGGAATGGGCGGACGGCGTGCTCATCAACGCCGGCGCCTACACCCACACCAGCATCGCCCTGCGGGATGCCATCGCCGGCGTCGGCCTGCCGGCGGTGGAAGTGCATCTCTCCAACGTCTTTGCCCGCGAGCCGTTCCGGCACCATTCGTACCTGGCGCCGGTCTGCATCGGCACCATCTGCGGGTTCGGGCCGGAGAGCTATCTGCTGGGGCTACGGGGGCTGGTCGGATATTTGCGGCGCCGCTCGTAAAAACGATAGGGCGGCAGTGCTCTGCGCAGAACACCGCCGCCCTACCGCACAAAAGAAGGAGGAGGAAGATTGGTAATTTTCTTATACACCAGCCTTCCTCCTCCTTACTGTAAGCGCGATTACCATACAGGCCGGCTTTCACCGCACCACGAGCAAATCCTTGATTTTGGCGTAGGTGGCCGGCCCAATCCCCGGCACGTTCAGCAGTTCCTCCAGACTGGCATAGGGCCGATGGTCAATCATGCGCTGTGCCAGCACCGGCCCGATGCCCGGCAGTGTCTCCAGCTCTTCCAATGTAGCGCTGTTGAGGTCCAGCGGATACACCGGTGCGACGGGGCGTGAACCGGCGGCCGCCGGGGCGGATGTCGGGGTAGCGGCGGCCGGCGCCGCTACCGTGGGGATGCTGGCTTCCCCTTTCACCGGGATGTAAATGTACTCCTGGTCATGCACCTCGCGCGCCAGGTTGACCCGCGTCAGGTCTGCCCCTTCCGCCGGCCCGCCGGCGGCCATCAGCGCATCCCGCACGATACTGCCAGCCGGCAGGGGATACACATCGGGGGAGCGCACCGCGCCGCAGATATATACCCGCAGGGGGCCGGGGGTCGGTGAAGGAAGCGGGGTAGCCGTGGGGGCAGGGGTGGCGGTCGCGGGTGGGGTGGCGGTGGGTGGCGGAAGCACCAGCTCCATGCCGGCGGGAGGCGGCCGGCGCAGGAAAAACACCAGCCCACCCATGATCAGCAGATTGAACAGCCCCAGCAGGATCGTGCTCCGCTCGCGTTCCCACCAGTGCATGGCCGTGTTCCTTGCAGTAACGAAAGGGCCGCGCTCACGCCGGCTCCAGATGGATCAATACCCGCCGCACCTGGGGCAGGGCCTTGCGGATGGATTCCTCCGCCTGGTCGGAGAGCTGATGCGCGTCGACGATGCTCATCTCGCCGGACAGCCGGCAGTGCAGGGTCAGGTCATATTCGCCGGCGGCGTTCGCAAAGACATGAATATCATGGGCGGAGAGGGAGTCACAGATGCCGGCCAGCGCCTTCTGCACCGTCAGCTTGATCTCCTCGTCGCTCATGGCGCGTGCCGGAACGGCCTCCATCCGCAGGGATGCACCGGCCGGCTCGATATGGCTCACCACTTCCAGCGCCGGCCCGAAAATGCGGTGCAGTTCCTGCTCAAAGGCCGTGACGCGGGCGTGGGCCTCTTCCAGCGTGAGGGTGTCGCTGACCTCCACGTGCAGGTGCAGGCTCAGCCGGCCGGAGACCTCGTGGGCGTGCAGGCCGTGCACCCGCAGGCCATAGGCGGCGGCTGTCGCCCGCACCTGCGCCGGCCAGTCCTCCCCTTCCGCATGCGCGCCTTCCACATGCACCATCACATCCGCATCGGGCAGAGCGCTCATCACCGTTTCTTCGATGCGTGAGGCGACCCGATGGCTGTCCATGACCGAGAGGTCGGGGTCCACCGCCACCACCAGGTCCACGAAGGTGCGGGGGCCGGCCTCGCGCAGGCGAAGCTGGCGCACCTCACGTACGCCTGGCACCTGGCGCAGTTGTTCGCGCAGGGAGGCCGCCAAACCGGCCGGCGCTGTGTCCAGCAGGGCGGCCACTGCGCGCCGGCCGAGCTGTGCGCTGACATATATGACGATCAGCGCCACGATCAGGGCGGCGCCGGCATCCGCCTTACCCAGCCATCCGATGCCCGTCGCCTGGCTGATGCGAACGCCGGCGAGGCCCAGGATGACCACCGAGGAGCTCCAGATGTCGGTGCTGAAGTGCAGGGCGTCGGCCTCCAGCGCCTGACTGCGGTGCGCCTTGGCGGCACGCATCAGCACCCGCGAGCGGGTGAAATCCACGAGGATGGAGACGGCCATAATGGCGAAGGCCCAGATGCTGGCGTCCACCGCCACATGCTTAAAGAACAGGCGCTGGATCGCTTCGTAGATGATCCAGGCGCAGGTGAGGAAGAGGAGCAGTGTCTCCACCAGGGCAGAAAGGTTCTCGACCTTGCCGTGGCCAAACTGATGGTGCTCGTCCGCCGGCCGGTCCGATACCCGCACCGCGAAGAATGTGACCAGCGCGGCCACCAGGTCCAGGCCGGAATGCGCCGCCTCGGAAAGGATACCAAGACTGCCCGTCATCAGGCCGACGACCAGTTTCATGGTGGTGAGGAAGACGGCGGCCACCACCGAACTCACTGCCGCGGAGCGCTTTTCCCGCTGTGCGACCGCGCTGGAGTGTGAGGTGTTGTTCGAAATGGGACTGCTGTTCATGGTCGCGTTCCGGGCGAAGCCGGCTTATTCCTCCACCATAAACTTTTTGGCGAAAGCGCGCATCATCTCCAGCGGCAGAGGGAAGATGATGGTGGAGTTTTTCTCCAGGGCGATCTCGCTCAGGGTCTGCAGGTAGCGGAGCTGGAGGGCCGCCGGCTCCGTGGCGATCATCTTCGCCGCCTCGGTCAACTGCCTGGCGGCCTGGAACTCGCCCTCGGCATGGATGATCTTGGCGCGCTTCTCGCGCTCCGCTTCCGCCTGCCGCGCCATCGCGCGCTTCAGGGCATCCGGCAGTTCCACATCCTTCACCTCGACGATGCTGACCTTGATGCCCCAGGGCTCGGTCTGTTCATCAATGATGCGCTGCAGGCGCTGGTTGATCTCGTCGCGGTGGGCCAGCAGATCATCCAGATCCGATTGGCCCAGCACGGAGCGCAGGCTGGTTTGGGAGATTTGCCAGGTTGCCCGGCGGTAATCCTCCACCTGGGTGACGGCCTTGGCGGGGTCAATCACGCGGAAATAGGCCACCGCGTTGACCTTCACCGTAACGTTGTCGCGGGTAATGGCTTCCTGGGCGGGGATGTCCAGCGTGACCACGCGCAGGTCCATCTTGACCATGCGGTCAATGAAGGGGATGATGAAGAACAGGCCGGGGCCTTTGACGCCGATCAGCCGGCCCAACCGGAAGATCACGCCGCGCTCATACTCCTGCACGATGCGGATGGCAGAGGCCAATATCAAGATCGCCAGGATGATGAGTACGCCGGCAGTCGAAAGGAACTGAAACATCGCGTCACCTCCTTGGACAGGTCTACGCAACATACGACACAACGACGGGACGTACGAACGCATTATACTGTAAGCGGAGGGCCAGCACAAGCCCCATAGGCCAAGGACATTCGAACTCAACCTCTCATACGGCGCATCACAAGATCGGCGGGGAAGCCGGTTACTGGCCGCGGGCCAGCGCGCCCTCGATCTCATCGGCCAGCGCCGGCAGGCGGCCGGCCATGGCGCGCACCAGCCCCCAACAGCCGGCCACCATCATATCCCCGTACGGGACGGCAAAATACGGACGGTGCCGGGAGGCACGCAGTACGGCGCGGCGCGGCCCGGTCACGGAGAGCAGGAACCGCTCCAGGGGTGCGGTATCCAGGAGGAGCGCGCCGTGCCCATGGTCCTGGAAGACCGCTTCGCTGTCAATGTCGCCGGCCGCAAGTTGGCCGATCAGCTCGTCCAGCCGGCCGGCGGTCAGCTTGCCGGTGTGGTGCTCGAACAGGCCGGTCACCACCTCGCCGTGCAGGCGGAAGGCCAGGGTGTGCTGATTGCCAATGTTGACGGCAATGCAGTCCTCCGCCGCTCGGACATGCGGGTCCTCGCGCGCGCCCAGCACCGCGGCGCTCGGTGTATCCATGAACAGGAGAGGACAGTCCAGCGGGAATGAGCCGGCGACCGCTTTCATGCGCGTGAGATAGGCCGGCAGTTCCTCCGCCAGGTAGCTCAGCGCCTGGAGGCGCGGATGGTCGCGCAGGCGCGCCGCAAGCTGGTCGAAGCGGAAGCGGCGGTCGCTGTAGCCGGCGGGCGCCGCGCCGTGGTCAAACACCGCCACCCCGACAGCGGCCGGCGCCAGCCGCACCCCGAAGAGCGCAAAGGCCTGACGCAGGGCGTCCCAATCCACATCGCGCAGTTCGATGCGCCGCACGCCGGCAAGCTCCCTGGCCTCATCCTCGCTCACGATGCGCACGCCCATTTCCATCACGGCCGCCAGGTCGTCGTTGAAGGTGCAGGCCGCGGCCGGCGTGGCATAGATCACGCCGCCGGCCCGCAGGTACTCGCCGGCCGCCCAGGCGCACGGCCCGCCACCCATGGTCGCGCCGACCAGCAATACCGGCTCGCCGCGCACCATGGCCTGCCGGATCTCCTCCGCCACCCGCTGGGTAGGCGAGGGCAGGATCATCTTCAGCGCGTTCTCCGGCTCATGCCGGGTATCGAACAGCAGGATGTCCTGTGTGCCAGTGCCGATATCAATGGCGAGAAGTTGCATGCTCCGGCTCCTGTATCAGGACCGCCGCCGGCGCCGGCGTGTGCCAGCGCGCATCCAGCGGCAGGCCCCCAATGAGGTCGTAATGCTCGGGGATGGCCAAGCCGGCGCGCAGACCGGCCAGCTCCGCCGGCTCCAGCACCCATGCCGGCTCGATGCCGGCGCAAAGCGCTACCAGGCTGATGTGGCTCATGGCGATGCCGGCGTCCAGGCGGTAGTAGGGCAGGCCGATTTGCTCCGCCGGCCGCGAGGTCGTGACCACCAGCATATTTTCGGTGATGATGAAGCGCCAGGGCTGGGTGTTGCGCCAGGAAGGCGCCCGGCGGGCGGCCTCCAGGGCAGTGCGCAAGACGGTCTGTTGCGTCAGATACTGCCCCGCCGGCACGTCCCAGCGGCCGGCGAAGACCAGCCGCTCCAGCGGTTTGCGGCCGCCCCTATCGGGCACGAAGGCCTTCAGCGTCTTATCGAGCAGGCGCCCTGGGCCGCCGGCGGCCGGCCATCCCACCGGTGTCAGCGCCACCACCTGCTCGTCCTCCGCCAGTCCCACCAGGTGCCCCACTTTCTGGCGCGAGTAAAACCCGCCCATCCAGCAGGTGCCCAGGCCCAGTGCGGTGGCATAGAGGATCATCTGCTCCATGCGGAAGCCCATGTTCTCCATATAGCCGGCGGTCACCTCGGAGATGGCCACGATAAAATGGGGCGCGCCGAGGATGCGGCCGTATCCCAGCAGGGTGCCGCCGTGCTCCCGCAAAAAAGCGTCCGCATCCGCCGCCAGCACGAAGCGCACGGGAATATGCGGCCAGAGGGGGATGGACTCCTCGCCGGCGCGCAGGACTTCCGCCAGGGTTTCCGCCGGCACCGGCTCACCCCTGTACGAGCGCACGCTGACCCGCCGCCAGATGGCCCGGGTCATGAGGGATATCTGTTCCAGGGACCATGCCATACGCATCTCCAATGCCCACATCGTATGTGGATATTATACCCGAATACTGCCGGCATGCGAACGAACCCGCGCCCCTGGATGACTGTGCTGGAAGAGACGGCCGGCGCGTGGGGGTTGTCAAGCCGGCCAAAGTGTGATACGATTGACGCCTGGAAGGGAACCCTTTTCCAGCCATGGAGCAGGGAGCATCCACGATGCCCTCCACACCTGCAGGACTGCGAGATATACTGCGCCAGCGGCGCGGCGAATTTCTGGTCGGCTATGTGGACCTGCGCGAGGAGTTCCGCCGGCGCCTCGCCCAGGAGAGCGCGGAGCGGAATATCCTCTTCCTTTATGGGCCTGCCGGCATGGGCAAGAGCACCCTGGCACGCGCTCTGGCGCGGGTCGCGGCAGAAGCCGGCGCCTGGGTGACCTGGTGCGACGAGCTTCAACCTTCCCCGCTCCATGCCATGGTCAAAATGGCCAATGACCTCACCGCCGCCGGCGCGGCGCTGACCCATTTCCGCGAGCAGTACGCCCGCTGGTACTACCTGCAGTGGCAGATGGACAAAGACCCCTACGCCCTGTTGGGATGGCCGGCGCTTTCCGCTCGGCTGACGCGCTATTTCCCCTTCCGGCCGGCGGGCTCCCCCAGCGATATCGCTCACGTGCTGGCGGATTTCGTCGCCGGCCAGCAGGAGCGCCCCCTGCGCTACCTCGGCCGACTGCTGGAATCGCCGGAGGACCGCCGGCTCATCCAGTTCCCACTGCAGGCACTGCGGGAAGCCTTTATCCAGGATGTCAATGCGCTGGCCCAGGAAGCTCCCGTGCTCCTGATACTGGACTCGCTGGACAGCCGGCCGGCGCCCTTCCTCGAGTGGCTCCAGGCCCTGCTGGACCCGGGGAACGGCCTTTCGCCGCGCGTCTGGATGGTGCTTTGCTCCGCAGCGCGCCCCAGCGGCCCTCTGTGGGAGCCTTTGCGCGCCCACCTGCAGGGTGTCTCGCTGGAGCCATTTGACCCTGAGATGGCCGGCTTCTGCTGTAGCCGCTACGGCGTGGAGAGCGGTTCCGCACAGGAGCAGGTCGCCGCGCTGGCGGAGGGCCGGCCGGCGTGGATCACGGCCCTGGCCGCCGCCTATCCCCTGCACCTGGACGACGTGCCCTGGGAGGAGGAACCTGCCGGCCAGCTCCTGCGCTGGATGGCCGGCCGGAACCTCGAACGCCCCCTGCTCGCCGCATCGATCCTGCGCTTCTGGGATCGCGAGGCGCTCGAAACCGTATCCGGACAGCGGCTCACCAGCGCCGAATGGGACTGGCTGCTCTCCCTCCCATTCATTCAGTCCCATCGTCAGAACTGGGCCATCATCCCCTCCATCCGCAGTGAATTGGTGGGCTATGTGCGCCGGCATCGTCCCGAGGACTGGCAGGCGCTTCAGCAGAGCGCGTGCCAGTATTACCACCAGCCGCTGGAGGAGCTTGCCAACGCCGGGCCGGCGCGCTGGAAGAATATGCTGTGGCTCCAGTACGCGCAGGAATGGGCCTATCATGTCCTCTGCCAGGGGGATGCCGCGGAAGCCGGAAAGGCCGCCGGCATCCTGCTGGAGGCCTGGTTCGCTCTCCCCTCTTCCATTCCCGCCTGGCTGGATGTCTGGAGCCAGGCCGGCCGGGATGCCGGCCAGCCGGCCTGGACCGAGCTGGCAGAGCTGGGGCATCAGGCATGGGATGCTTTCCCCGAGGAAGCCTGGCAGGCGCTCGCTCCCTTCCTCAACCGATTGGGACCGCTCTTCCCCGACCATGCCGGCGTGCAACAGCGCATCCGCCTGGGCCGGCTGTTGGCCGGGGAGGTGCCCGCCGCATCTCAGGACGGAGAGGAGAATCCCCTTTCCCCGGATGCACTGCCGGCGGAACTGCCGCAGACGCATCATGCTCTCGCCCTGCGCCATCTGGAGGCTGGCGACCTGAACGCCGCCCAGGAGGCGAGCCAGCGCGCCTTGGCGATCGACAGCGGCTATGTGCCGGCCCATATCCTGGCCGGCGACGTGCACGTGCGCGCCGGCCAGCCCGACAAAGCCCTGCGCAGTTACCAGTCGGCCATGGAGGTGCTCTCCGATTCCATCGCCGGCCGGCTGGGCGTGCCCCATTTCCGCTACGCCGACGCGCTGACGCTCATGGGAAACGGCGAGGCGGCCTGGGATTATTACTGCCGGGCCTTCGGGGAAATGGCCATGGACTGGCAGAAGGCCGCGGCCTTCCTGGAACGCGGCATCCTGCGCCATCAGATGGGGCGCTGGGAGGAGGCCTGCCGCGATTACCTGCAGGCGGCCGGCCTGGCCGGCGGCGGGACGAACAGGGCCTTCGACATCTACGTGAACCTGACCAGCGCCCAGCGCGGGCGCGGCGATTACCGCCTGGCGCTGGAATATGCGGAGCGCGCCTTCCAATGGCTGTTAGAAAGCCCCACCCCAGGGGAAGGCCCGGGCCGGGAGGGCCTGATTGCGGCGCACGCCAACCGCGGCAACTGCCGTCTGCTGGCCGGCGAGCCGGAAGGCGCCATCTGGGATTATGACCAGGCCATCCTGCGCGGTGCGGAAAATCCCCATTTGTACATCAACCGCGGCTTCGCCTTCCTGGTGCAGGGCATGCCGGCGCGCGCGGAGCGCGATTTCGCCCGCGCCCTGGAGCTGGAGAGCACGCATCCGACCGCATGGCTGGGATTGGGGCTGGCGCATGCCCGGCAGGGCCGGCTGACCGAGGCGCGCGATGACTTCAAGCGGGCGCATCAGCTCGCCGGCGACGAGCCGGTCTACATCCACAACTTGGGGCTGGCGTATTATCATCTCGGCGCCTACCGGCGCGCCCTGGCCTGGCTGAGACAGGCCCTGGCACTGGCGCCGCAGGACCCGCTTATCTACTACCATCGCGGCCTGTGCCATGCCGCCCTGGAGGACCACGCCCAGGCCGGCGCTGATTTCAGCGAGGCCATCCGCCTTTGGGAAGCGGGAATAGGGAAGCCCCTGCCGGCCGGTCAGCCGGCCGCGGCCTATCTGGCCCGCGGGCAGGCACGGCTGGCGGCCGGCGATTACACCGGCGCCATCGAGGATTTCGCCCTGGTGCGGCAGTTCCTGCATCGCGGCCGGCTGGAAGCCCAACTGCCCTCGCGCCAGTCCCTGCTCCGGCTGGATGATTTCGGCTTCGCCGCCTCTGCCGTCCCGCTGGACGCCCAGGCGCTGAAAGGCTGGGGGGACGCGCTGGCCGCCCAGGGCAAACTGCCCGAGGCCATCTCCTATTACGACCAGGCGCTGTCCATCTCCCACGATCAGTTTCCCGAGGCCTTTGCCAGCCGCGCGGAGGCGTATCACGCCATGGGCCGGCATCAGGAGGCCATCCGCGATTACCAGGAGGCGCTGAAGCGCCTGCCCACGCGCGCCTGCTGGCATACTGCCCTGGGGGACGTCTATGCCCGCCTGGGGCGGGATGCCGAGGCGTTCCAGGCCTATGAGCGCGCCATCGAACTGACCCCATCGGACCCGCAGGCCTATCTCTCGCTGGCGCATCTCAGCCGGCGCCGCAAGTACTGGAACCGCGCCATCGACGCCTACCGCATGGCGGAGCTGTTCGGGTGCCGGCAGGCGGAGCTGTACTGGGGGCGCGGCGAGGCCCTGCTGGCGCGCGGCCTGCACTCCCAAGCCCTGGCCGATTTCGAGCGCGCTCTGAGCATTGACCCGGCGGACGCGCGGGCGAGCTGGGGACGCGCCCGCGCCCTCTGGCGCGCCGGCCAGGCCGGCGCCGCCCTCGGAGAAGTCCTGCAGACCGTGCGGCACCTCTTTCGCAAGCGCCCACAGCCGCGCCGGCGGTCCCCCGCTTTCCGCTGAAAGCCCCGCCTGCCCCCGCGCCGTCCAACCAGCCCTTGGGTTTGACAGCCCCGCCGTTCAGGGTACAATGGAATATGCAAATCTTACGGGGCACATCGGTACAATCGTATGGAAAAAGGGATGGTCAAGCTCATCCTGCGAGATAAAACCTGGGAACTGCCGGCCGGCATGACGGTGCGCGATGCGATTAAGAAGGCCGGCCTGGACCCGCACGCCGTGCTGGCCATGCGCGACGGCAAGCTCATCAATGAAGAGACCCTGACTCGCCCGGACGATGTCATCACCCTGATCTCGGTCATTTCGGGAGGGTGAGATGAGCGTGCGTCGGGGGATGCGCTGTCGCAAGTGCGGCGCGCCGGCAGTCATCAATATGCCCCAGCATAAGCTGGCCCTCTGCGAGGAGCACTACCTCGAGTGGGTGCCGGCGCGCGTCGGGCAAACCATCAAGCGCTTCCGCATGTTCCGCCCGGAAGACAAGGTGCTGGTGGCCGTCTCCGGCGGAAAGGACAGCCTGGCGCTGTGGGATATCCTTTACCGTCTGGGCTATGCCGCGGAAGGGCTGTACATTGACCTGGGCATCGGCGGCGGTTATTCCGCCGAATCCAAGGCTAAGGTGGAGGCCTTCGCTGCCGCGCGCGGGGGCCTGCCCTATCGCGTGGTAGATGTGCGCGAGACCTACGGCTGTTCCATCCCGGAGCTTGCCCGGCGCTCCCGGCGCGGCGCCAAAACCTGCTCCCTCTGTGGACTGGTGAAGCGGCACATCATGAACCGGGTGGCCTATGAGGGGGGCTTTGCCGCCATCGCCACCGGCCATAACCTGGATGACGAGGCGGCCGTGCTGATGCAGAACACCCTGCACTGGCAGGCCGGCTATCTCGGCCGGCAGGCGCCGGTACTGCCCTCCACCCATCCCCACCTGGCGCGCAAGGTCAAACCGCTCTGCCTGATGTACGAGCGCGAGATGGCGGCCTATTCCTTGGTGCGGGGCATTGATTATATCTACGACGAATGCCCTTATTCCGTCGGCGCCAAGACCATTTTCTACAAGGAACTGCTGAATCAGCTCGAGGGGCGTTCGCCGGGCGCCAAACTGCATTTCTACCTCTCCTTCCTCAAGGCGAAGGAAGAGGGGACGATCCGCTTTGCCGAGGAGGAAGCGGTGCAGATGCAGGACTGCCGGCGCTGTGGCCAGCCCACCACCGCCGGCGACCTGTGCGCCTTCTGCCGGCTGTGGGAGCGGCCGGAGATGGCGGTTTGCGGGCCGGCGGATGAGTTCGAAGCATAATTGGGGACGACGATGAACCGGGATATGGAGAACCGCAGAGCCTACCGCTATTTCGACCTGATCATGGCCCTTTTCGTAGCGGTACTGCTGATCAGCAATGTCGCCAGCAGTAAAATCCTGGACCTGGGCCCCTTTACTTTCGACGGGGGGACCATCCTCTTTCCCATCAGCTATATCTTCGGCGACATCTTGACCGAGGTCTACGGGTACCGCCGCTCCCGGCGCGTCATCTGGACCGGGTTCGGGTGCTCGGCGCTGGCGGCGCTGACCTTCATGATTGTGGGGGCGCTTCCGCCGGCCAGCGGCTGGGAGCACCAGGAGGCTTTCATGGCCATCCTGGGGCAGACCCCCCGCATCGTCATCGCCAGCCTGGTGGCCTACTTCGCCGGCGAATTCTCCAACTCCTATGTCCTGGCTAAGATGAAAATCCTGACCAGAGGCCGCTGGCTCTGGACGCGCACCATCGGCTCCACCCTGGTGGGCGAAGGGGTGGATACCCTGCTGTTCGTCACCATCGCCTTTGCCGGCGCCCTTCCCACCAGCCTGCTTTTCAGCGTCATCCTGTCCAACTATATCTTCAAGTGCGGGGTGGAAGCGCTGGCAACCCCGCTGACCTATCAGATCGTGCGCTGGCTGAAGCAGGCCGAGCAGGAAGATTACTTCGATTACGGCACGGACTTCAATCCGTTTAAGTTCGGCACCAGTTGAGAGAGGCGCGGGATATGGAACACGAGGATGCCGGCACGCTGGATATCGAGGAAAAGCAGAACGCCATCGAGCCGGCGGCGGAGGAAGTGCCCTGGTACGAGGAGCCGCTCCCGCCGGATCACCGCTCCGGGTTCGTGGCGGTGGTGGGCCGGCCCAACGTGGGCAAATCCTCCCTCATGAACGCCTATCTGGGCCAGAAGGTCGCCATCGTCACCCCCAAGCCCCAGACCACCCGCAACCGTCTGCTGGGCATCCTGACCCTGCCCAACGCCCAGATCGTCTTTGTGGACACGCCGGGCATCCATCAACCGCGCCATAAGCTGGGCCAATATCTGGTGGCGACGGCCACCAGCGCCGTGCCTGAGGCGGACGTCGTCGTCTTCATGGTGGATGTCTCGGTGATGCCGACGGACGAGGACCGCATGGTGGCCGATCTGCTGGCGCGCAAGAGCCAGGCGCCGGTACTGCTGGCGATGAACAAGGTGGACCTGCTGAGGCCGGCGGACATCCAGCCCCACACCGAGGCCTACCTGGCCCTGGGCCAATTCGACGACTGGATCCTTATCTCCGCCACCCGCGGCGACAACCTGGACAAACTGCGGGAGATGATTATCGAGCGCCTGCCCTTCGGCCCGCGCTATTATCCGCCCGACCAGATCACTGACCAGGAAGAGCGCTTTATGGCGGCGGAGCTGATCCGAGAGCAGGTGCTCCTGCACACCTATGAAGAAGTGCCCCACGGCGTGGCAGTGGTGGTGGAAGAGTTCAAAGAGCGCCGGCCGGACCTCACCTACATCAGCGCGGTCATCTACGTCGAGCGCGAGAGCCAGAAGGGCATCATTATCGGCGCCAAGGGCGAGATGCTCAAGCGCATCGGCACCGCCGCCCGTCGGGAGATCGAACATTTCCTCGGGCACCAGGTGTACCTGGAATTATGGGTAAAAGTACGCAAAAAGTGGCGGCAGGACGAACGGCAGTTGCGCTATTTCGGCTACAAAATGCCCTGAAAATGTCCGCCCCTAGAAAGGCTGTTGGATGAAACGTCGTCCGAATGTGATTCTGGTAGTGCTGGATACCCAGCGAGTGGATCGGCTGTCCTGCTACGGTTACAGCCGTGAGACCAGCCCATCCCTGGACCAGTTTGCGGAGCGCGCCGCGCTGTTCGAGCAGGCCATATCGCCGGCGCAGTGGACCATCCCCGCGCATGTGTCCATGTTCACCGGCCAGTACCCCCTCCTGCACCAGACGGTGCAGTCCGACCGGGCCATCCCGCCCACTCTGCCCACCATCACCGAGATCCTGCGGGACCACGGCTATCTCACCTTCGCTTTCTGCAACAACCCGCTGGTGGGGGTGCTGAACAACGGCATTCAGCGGGGGTTTGACCGCTTCTATAACTACGCCAGCTTTGTGCCGGATGTGGTGCCGGCGCCCAAAGTCGCGCCCAACCCGGTGGCGCGGGGCGTCGAGGCCGTGCGCAGGGGCATTGCCCAGGTAGTGCACGCCATCGAGCGGCAGTTCGGCAAGTCGGAGCGCCTGCTGGCCCTTTCGCAGGAGTCCTTCTTCGTGCCCTTCTGGTCGCGGCTGGGCAATTTCAAGGGGGATGTGATCCGCTCCATGCGCGATGTGGAGCGCTACGTGCGCGCCTTCTACCCCGACTCCGATGAAACTCCCTTCTTCATGTTTATCAACCTGATGGAGACGCACCTGCCTTACTGGCCGGCGCTTCCCTTCGTGCGCAAGTATGCCCAGTGGGTCAGCCGGGATAAAGAGGCACGGCGCTTCGTCAGCCGCTTCAACACGCAGGCCTACCGCTGGGCCACCCCCATCGTCCAGCCCCTCACCGAGATGGAGCTGGCCGCCATCCAGGCCATGTACGACGCCGAGGT
>JAPWUQ010000163.1 GCA_028275445.1 Anaerolineae bacterium
CGCCTGCGCGCCGGCACCATCGGCGCCTGGGGGCTGGACGAGGGACACAAGGCCTTTGACGATTTCCAGGTGCGGCCCCTCGCCGGCGGCGCGCCCCTGCTGGAGGAGGATTTCGAGGGCTGGGAGCGGGGGCGCCGGCCGGCGGGATGGCTGGCCTACGGCATGAACGCCGGCAATGTGGCGCAGGCCGTGGCGGAAGTGCCGGCGGAGGATATATGTCTTCTGCTGGCCCATTCGCCGGACCAGGTGCGCGAGGCCCAGGGGCGGGGAGTGGACCTGATGCTGGCCGGCCATACCCACGGCGGCCAGGTGCGTCTGCCCCTCCTGGGCGCGGTGGTGACCGGCACGCAGTTGGGGCCGCACTATGCCAACGGCCTGTTCCGCTGGGGTGATACCTGGCTGTATGTGACGCGCGGCATCGGCACGCGCGGACTGCCGGTGCGCTTTCTGTGTCCGCCGGAGATCACCCTGCTCATCCTGGAAGCCGGCAGTTGATTGGACAGATGGTGCAAAACGTTGTACAAAGAAATGATAAAGATTTGAGGAAGAGGAACCGATGATCCCAATGGTGCTGGGCGCGCGAGAACGGCATGGGGCCGGCCGTTGGCGGCGTAGGTGGATTGGCCTGGGAATGTCTGCGCTGGTGTTGGGCGTACTGCTGGCCCTGGCGGCCGGCAGTCTCCTCTTCTCGGACCGGGCAACGGCGGATGTGCGGGGGATGCCGGCGTCCCTGGCGTCCCTGCAGGATGCTCCCATCACCACCACCGTGGTCCTCCAGCAGGGGCTGAATGGCTACGCCGGCGTGGAGGACACCTTCATCGCCAGCACGGATGCGGATACGAACTTCGCCGGCGATACCTACGTCCGTCTCCATTCCGATGGGCGGATGAAGGGCCTGCTCCGCTTTGATTTGTCCGCCATCCCCAGCCAGGCCCTTATCGTCAGCGCGACGCTGGAAATGATGATTTACTATCCGTCCGGGAGCTTCTCCCCGCTGACCATCTCCGCCTATCCCATCAGCACTACCTGGAACGTCCACGAGGTGACCTGGCGCCAGGCGGCCGCCGGCAAGCCCTGGGGGGCGCCGGGCTGTATGGACACCACGACGGACCGTTCGCCCACGCCGGCCGGTTCCACCACCGTGTCCCAGAGCGGGGTCTACCGCATGGACCTGACCCCGGCGGTGGCCGGCTGGGTGGCCGCCCCCGATACCAACCACGGCATCCTGATGGTGGCCCAGGGGCCGGTCTCCACGCAAATCAACCAGGCGGCCTCCGAGTTCGTGACCCTCAGCTCGCGGCCGAAGCTGACAATAACCTATGTCCTGACGGGACCGGTGCCCACCTTCACGCCGACGGCCACGCGCACCGCCAGCCCGACGGCCACGCCCACCCCGCGGGCGTATGTGACCTCCACGTACCTGAGCAACAGCCCGTGTATGGCGGTGGGGCCCGATTACGATAATAAATCGGGGTACACGGATCATGGGTATGTCTTTGTCTTCTGGGAGGGACAGCCCACCACCGCCCGCCTGTGGTTACAGCAGGCCAACGCGGACGGCGAGCACAGCATCTACGTCAACGGCCGGAAAGTAGGGCGCAGTGTCCGGGACAGCCGGGGCAGTGTCTGTGTGGCCGGCACCGGCTATTACTATTACTGGGATTTCGATCCAGCCTACTTGGTGAAGGGGTACAACGTCATCAGCATCACCCACGATGGGGTGTACTGGGACAATTGGGGGGTGAACGCCGGCTATATTGTCGTCGGCGGCGATATCTCCGTGCCGGAGAAGCGCGTCATCACGTATACCAGCACGTATGACCAGAAGCCGCGCAATGCCATCCTGCAAATTCCCCTGGGCTATGACCCGACCATCCCCGTGCCCCTGTTGGTCTCCCTGTACGGCCTGGGCGAGACGATGACGGACGGCTGGAAGCGCTACGCGCTGGAGGCCAACGCGCGCGGCTGGCTGTTGCTGGTGCCGGACCAGCGGCAGAACACCATCTCGCCGGCGGTGCGGCAGGACATCATCGACGCCGTCAACTGGGTCAAGAATTATTACCTGGTGGACAGCTCGCGCATCTACCTGGCCGGCGTCTCCATGGGCGGCAACAAGGCCCTCGTGATGGCGGCCCAGTACCCCCAAATCTTCGCCGCGGTGGTGGCCCACCGCCCCATCACCAACCTGAGCCAGTGGTACTACGAGACCACTTCATTCCGCAAAGGATGGCTGGAGGCCGAGCTGGGCGGCAAGCCGAACGAGGTGCCCTTCGAATATCAGCGGCGCTCCCCCTACAGCCAGGTGCAGAATTTCCGCCATATGCCGGTGGCGCTCACCCACGGCACGCTGGATACGGTAGTGCCGGTCACCCATTCCATCTCCATGTATGATGCACTAATGGCCGATCAGGCAGAGCATGCGTTCTTGTACACGTATGAGGGCGGGCACAGCGATGATGGGCCGTACGACAGCAACTGGACGCTCAATTTCCTCTCCCAATGGCAATTGAACGCTCGCCCGACCGATATTGCCATCCGCGCCGACTCGTCCCGCTCCTATTATTGGCTGGACATCCGGCAGATTTACAACGAGGATCACTGGACGCTGGTGGAGGCCGGCTATTCCCCGGACTCCGGCGTCATCACCGCCACGGTGACCGACCATCGGCCGGTGCAGATCGGCTTCCATCTGACTGACATGGGGCTGAACGACGCGGTGAATTACACGGTGGAAGATTATGTGCCGGAGACCGGCGCGTACTCCATCTACTCCATCTTCCCGGTGAACGGCTGGCTCTATGTGTCCATGGACGGTGGGGTGCACCGCCTCACACTCTCGCCCGGCAGTGTGACGCCCCCCACGGACCGGCTGTACCGCATGGGGGTGGAGGGGTACGCCGGCGCACGGGATGCCTACATCAGCGGATGGAGCCCGACCTCCAACTTCGGCAGTGCGGCCCAGCTCTGGGTGCGGGCGGATAACGCGGCGGTCTCCCTGCTCCGCTTCGACCTTTCGGATATCCCCCCGGAAGCGGTGGTGAAAGCCGCCGTCCTGCAGTTGAAGGTGGTGCAGTCAGGCACCACCGACCAGCGGCAGATGGAAATCGGCGCCTACCGGGTGCGCCGGCCGTGGGACGCCTCGCAGGCCACTTGGCAGAGGCCGCGCGCCGGCGAAAGCTGGGGGCTGGCCGGCTGTAACGACACGAGCGCCGACAGGGACGCGGAGCCGGCGGACACGGAAGTTATCACCCGCACCGGCCAGACAGTGGTGCTCTCCCTGACCGACCTGGTGCAGGGATGGGTGGCGGAGCCGGCCAGCAACTACGGCCTGGTCCTGCGGGGCGGCGGGACGCAGTCCGGGGTGTATGCCCTGGCCTCTTCGGAGTGGACGAACATCACGGAGCGGCCGGCCCTGCGCGTCATCTACACTATACCCACGCCGACCCCCACGCCCACCGTGACGCCTACGCCGACGGAGACCTGGACACCCACGCCCACCCCGACGGCAACGGCCACGCGCACGCCTACATCCACCCCGACCGTGACCGGCACGCCGCCGGCCAGCGCCACCCCAACACCCACCCTTACCCCGACGCCCACCCCCACGCCGACGCCAACGGCGACCGTGGAGCCGGGACTGTACGGTTCCATCGCCGGCATCGTCTGGCTGGACCACAACAGCAACGGCATCTGGGACGCCGGCGAGGTCACCCTGCCGGCGGTGGAGGTGCGCCTGGAGGACCTGGCCGGCCAGGTGCTCCGCCGCACCGCCACGCGGGAAGGGGGCATGTACGTTTTCGTGGACCTCCTGCCAGGGACATATCGGGTGATCCAGACCAATTTGTTGGGCTATATCTCCACCACCCCGGATGAGGTAGAGGCGGCGGTGGAATCCGGGAAAGTGAGCATTGTCAATTTCGGCGATCGCCTGCCGGCGCGCCAGCATCTCCCCCTGCTCTTCCGCGCCCAATGAGACGTGGGGAGTATGATGGCCGGCTCATACCGACCAGAGACGAAAGGAGAGATGCGATCATGCGAGTGCTGTTCGTGTATCCGGATATCGGCGGCGTCGAGCATTACGGCGCCCGCAAATATTACCACGGCATCGGCTATATCTCGGCGATACTGAAGCGCGCCGGCCATACCGCCAACCTGCTCTATCTGGCGGAGGAACCGGAGCGCGATGCGTTCCTGGCGCAGGTGCGGGCGCTGGCGCCGGTGGTGGTGGCCTTTTCCGCCACCACGCACCAATACCCAATGGTGGAGCAGTGCGCGTCCTGGCTGAAGGAGGCGGTGCCAGGGATCTTCCTGATCGCCGGCGGCGTCCATCCCACCCTGGCGCCGGAGATGGTGGCGCGCTCGCCGGCGCTGGACGCTCTCTGCGTCGGCGAGGGGGAACTGCCGATGCTGGAGCTAGCTGAGCGCCTGGAGCGGGGAGAAGATGTCGGTGACATCCAGAACCTGTGGGTGCGCCGGCGGGACGGCTGGCGGCGCAACCCTCTGCGCCCGCTCCTTCAGACGCTGGATGAGCTTCCTTTCGCGGACCGCGAGATATTCGACTTCGACGCCATCCTGGCGGCCAACGCCGGCTGGGTGGACATGCTGGCCGGCAGAGGCTGTCCGTACCGCTGTTCGTACTGCTGTAACCCCGGCCTGCAGGAGCGCTATCGCGGCCTGGGGCGCTATGTGCGCTACCGCAGTGTGGAAAACATCCTGGCTGAGATCGAAGCCCTGGCGGAGCGCTATCCTGTGCGCGTGCTGAACTTCCAGGATGACACTTTTACCCTGAACCGCCGCTGGGCGCTGGATTTCTGCGAAGCGTATGCGGCGCGCTTCCGCTTCCCCTTCTGGATCAACACGCGGGTCGAGCGGATACTGGACGATGAAGAGCTGGTGCGGGCGCTGGCGCGGGCCGGCTGTGCCGGCGTGCGCATCGGCCTGGAATCGGGCAACGAGCAGATGCGGCGCGAGGTACTGAAGCGCGGCATGACCAACGATGAGATCCGCCAGGCCTTCCGGCTCCTGCGCCGGCACGGCCTGCGGATTTACACCTGCAACATGCTGGGACTGCCGGGCGAGACCCCGGAGATGATCGAGGAGACCATCGCCCTGAACCGCGAGCTGGCGCCCGATGACCTGCAGTTCTCGGTCTTTTATCCCTATCCCATGACGGAGCTGTATGAGCGCGTGGTGCGGGAGGGGATGTTGAAGGGCGAGCGCACGCTGTGGGGATATTACAGCCCGGAGAGCGTGCTGGAACTGCCGACGCTGACGCCGGCGCAGTTGGCCGAGAAGTACAGGCGCTTTGAGCAGTTGAAGGCGGAACTGCATCTGCGCCGGCGGCATCCCTGGCGTTACCGCCTGCGCCGCGCCGCCCTCTGGCTCCTGGGCGGGGACGAAGAGCGGTTGCGGCAGGTGCTGGATTTCGTCCGAGGCCGTAAACGGGGTAAAATAGGACCACAACTGAAGAGGGTACTGCCGAAACTATGGACCTGTCTCTTTATTATGATGCATATTGGCAACGGGTGGGAGACCGCTGTGATGTGAACCGCCTCCAGCTCCTGCTGGCCTATGTCCAGCCCGGGGAGCGGGTGCTGGAGGTGGACTGCGGGCCGGGCGTGCTGGCCCGCATGATGATGGACAAGGGCGCCCTGGTGGAGGCGACCGAGATGTCGCGGGAGGCGGTCCAGCGCGCCCGGGAAAAGGGCGTGCCCGTTCAGCATGTAGACCTCGATGCGCAGGACGGCCGGCTCCCTTACCCGGACAACGCCTTCGACACGGTGGTCTCCAACTCCGCTATCGAGCACCGCTTTTTCCACGAGAAGCACCTGGATGAGTGCGTGCGCGTGCTGAAGCCCGGCGGCCGGCTGATCCTGTGCCTGCCCAATATCGCCCACTGGCGCTGTCGGCTGTGGCTGTTGGCCGGCCGCTTCCCCTATGTGCGCAACTCGCCCACCGACCCCTCACACCTGCGCTTCTTCACCGTCTATGAGGCCCG
>JAPWUQ010000164.1 GCA_028275445.1 Anaerolineae bacterium
GTCATGGCCCAGGTCATCGCGCGCGTCAACCGCCCGACGCTGGTCATCGCCCACAACAAGACCCTGGCCGCTCAGCTCTATGCGGAGTTTCGCGAGTTCTTCCCGCATAACGCCGTCGAATACTTCGTCAGCTACTACGACTACTATCAGCCCGAGGCCTACGTGCCGCAGACCGATACGTACATCGAGAAGGATGCTTCCATCAACGAGGAGATTGACCGCTTGCGGCTGGCGGCGACCTCGGCGCTGATGAGCCGGCGCGATGTGCTCATCGTCGCCTCCGTCTCCTGCATCTACAGCCTGGGAGACCCCCAGGAGTACGGCCGCGGGGTACTGCAGATCCGCCGCGGCGAAACGCGCCGGCGCGAGAAGCTCCTGCGCCACCTGGTGGATATCTTCTACGAACGCAACGAATACTACCTGGCACCTGGCAAATTCCGCGTGCGCGGCGATACCATCGAGGTCCAGCCGGCCTACGAGGACATCGCCTACCGCATCGAACTGTGGGGCGATGAAGTGGAGCGCATCACCGAGATTGACCCGCTGACAGGCGAGATCCTCGGCAGTCCCGAACAGATCGAGATATTCCCGGCCAAACACTTCGTCACCCCGCAGGACAAACTGCAGGAAGCGCTGGAAGAAATCGAACAGGAACTGGAACAGCGGCTGGCGGAACTGCGCGCCCAGGGCAAACTGCTGGAGGCACAGCGCCTGGAACAGCGCACCCGCTATGACCTGGAGATGCTGCGCGAGGTGGGCTACTGCCACGGTATCGAGAACTACTCCCGCCCGCTCAGCCGGCGTCCCCCTGGAAGCCGGCCGTGGACCCTGCTCGATTATTTCCCGGACGACTTCCTGACCATCATTGACGAATCGCATATGACCATCCCCCAGCTCCATGGGATGTATCACGGCGACCGCTCGCGCAAGCAGACCCTGGTGGACTACGGCTTCCGTCTGCCGTCGGCGCTGGACAACCGGCCGCTCACCTTCGAGGAATTCGAGGAGAGCGTCGGCCAGGTCATCTATGCCTCCGCCACGCCGGGGCCGTATGAGCGCGAGCACTCCCAGCAGATCGTCGAGCAGATCATCCGCCCCACCGGCCTGGTGGACCCCCAGGTCATCGTCAAGCCCACCAAGGGCCAGGTGGACGACCTAGTGGAGGAAATCAAGAAGCGGGTGGCCGCCGGCGAGCGCGTGCTGGTCACCACCCTGACCAAGCGCATGGCCGAGGACCTCTCCGCCTATCTGGCGGAGCTGGGCATCAAAGTGCATTACCTGCATTCGGAGATCCATACCATCGAACGGGTGGACATCCTGCGCAAGCTCCGCCAGGGATATTACGATGTGGTAGTGGGCATCAACCTCCTGCGGGAGGGGCTGGACCTGCCGGAGGTCTCGCTGGTGGCTATCCTGGATGCTGACAAGGAGGGCTTCCTGCGCTCCGAGCAGGCCCTCATCCAGACCATCGGGCGGGCCGCCCGGCATGTCCACGGCACCGCCATCATGTATGCCGACACCATTACCGAATCTATGCGGCGGGCCATCGAGGAAACGGAGCGCCGGCGCGCCATCCAAATGCGCTATAACGAGGAGCACGGCATCGTCCCCACCAGCATCGTCAAGGAGATACGTGACCTCACCGAGCGCGTGCGCATGGTGGCGGAGGAGCGGCCGGCCTACGGCGTGCGGCCCGAAACCATGCCGCAGGAGGAGCTGAAGCACTGGATCGCCCAGCTCGAAGGGCAAATGAAAGAAGCCGCCGCCAATCTGGAATTCGAGAAGGCCGCCATGCTGCGCGACCAGATCCTGGAACTGCGCCAACAGCTCGATGCCCTGGACGAGCGCCCGGAATGGGTGCGCTACCGTCAACGGCGTGTGCGAGAGCCGGCCCGATGAGCGAAACATCCGCCCTCCTTCCATCATACATAGCCCTGCACCGCTCGGGAGCGCTTCGCCGGCGCGCCGAACAGGCCGTGGCCGGCCTGCGGCACTGCTCCCTCTGCCCGCGGCACTGCGGCGTCAACCGCCTGGAGGGACAGGTGGGATTCTGCCGCGCCGGCGCGCAGCCGGTGGTGGCAAGCTGGAACCTCCATCCCTGGGAAGAGCCGCCCATCAGCGGCACGCGCGGCTCCGGCACCATCTTCTTCTCCTACTGCACGGCCCGCTGTATCTTTTGCCAGAATTACCCCATCAGCCAGCTTGGAGTGGGCCGGCAGTACACCGCCCGCCAGTTGGCCGACATGATGCTGGAACTGCAGGAGCGCGGCGCCCACAACATCAACCTGGTAACTCCCACCCATTTCGTGCCCCAGTTCCTGGAGGCATTGGAGCTGGCCGCCGGCGACGGGCTGACCCTGCCCATTGTCTACAACACCAGCGGCTATGAGACGGTGGAAACCCTGCGCCTGCTGGATGGTGTGGTGGATATCTATCTGCCCGACGCCAAATATGCCGATGACGAGGTGGCGCGCGCCGTATCCTCGTTCGCCGGCTATGTGAGCGCCAACCGCGCTGCTCTGCAGGAGATATTTCGACAGGTGGGGGACGCGCTCATCCTGGACGAGAACGGCCTTCTGCGGCGCGGCATGATCATCCGCCATATGGTCCTGCCGGCGGGCCTCTCCCAAAGCGCGCAGGTGTTCCGCTGGATCGCAGAGCACCTCTCCCCCCATGTGTACGTCAGCGTCATGAACCAGTATTTCCCCGCCTACAAGGCGCTGGATCATCCCCTGCTGGGGCGCAAAATCACCGAGGAAGAATACGCCGAGGCCATTGACGCTTTCTTCGAGGCCGGCCTGCACAATGGCTGGATGCAGGAATGCGAGCTGGGTGACGCCGCCTAATCCGGACAATAAGTGAAAAAGTTGACAACACGGCGGGTATGGGATATAATCTGCCTCGATGGGGACGGGGAGCGAGCTCCCTTGATTACCTCCTGCAGGCAAAGGCCGCCGGCCGGCGGCTTTTCTTTTGAACACCGCTGTCGACACTCCATGTAGCTGATGTCGACAGCCGCTATCCACCCTTCCACGCATAAGGAGGTTTGTCACGCCGAAATGGGAGCGGTCAAGGCACCAGAGATTGATCTCACCGTCGTGGATCGGATTATCGAGCGCCGCGGCACCACCGCTGACAAGGTCATCCCTATTTTGCAGGACATGCAGGCCTCCTACGGTTATCTTCCCCTCCCTGCCCTTCAGTACCTTGCGGAAAAGACCGATATCACCCCCAGCCAGATTTACGGCGTCGTGACCTTTTACGCCCAGTTCCGCATGACCCCCATGGGCAAACACATCATCCGAGTTTGCCACGGGACGGCCTGTCACGTGCAGGGCGCCGTGCGGATTTCTCAGGCGGTATCGGATTTCCTGGGCGTCAAGGATGGGGAGACGACAGAAGACGGGCTGTTCACCCTTGAAACCGTCGCCTGTCTGGGATGCTGCAGCCTGGCGCCTGTGATGATGATTGACTCCACCGCATACGGCCAGTTGACCCAGGCCAAAGTGAAGAAGATTCTGACACAATATATCGAGCGGGAGAAAGCAGAATGACACGCACGCGGGTCATGGTTGGCCTGGCGTCATGCGGCATCGCCGCCGGCGCCAACGAGACATACGAAGCCTTCCAGCGCCTCATTCAAGAGCGCAACCTCACCGACGTACAGTTGGAAATCACCGGCTGTAACGGCCTCTGCCACCGGGAGCCCATCGTCGAAATCGTCGGTCCCGACGGCCACTGGACGTATTACAGCGTCAAGGCAGACCGTGTCCCCGAAATCGTCGAAAATCACTTGGTGAACGGTCAGGTGCTGACCCAATGGACGTTCCAACAGGGGGATGCGCGGGACGAAATCGAGGCCTTCTTGCGCAAACAGGTGCGCATCGAGCTCCGCAACTGCGGCCGCATCAACCCCGAGAAAATCGAGGATTACCTGGCGGTGGATGGCTATAAGGCCATCGAGAAGTGTCTGACGCAGATGACCCCCGAGCAGGTCATTGATGAGGTCAAGCGCTCCGGCCTGCGGGGGCGCGGCGGTGCCGGCTTCCCCACCGGCGTGAAATGGGAATTTGCCCGCAAAGCGCCGGGGGATATGAAATACATTATCTGCAACGCGGATGAAGGCGACCCCGGCGCCTACATGAACCGCAGTGTGCTGGAGAGCGACCCGCACAGCGTGCTCGAGGGGATGCTCATCGCCGGCTATGCCATCGGCTCCTCCAAAGGCTACATCTACTGCCGCGCCGAGTATCCCCTGGCGCTCAAGCGCCTGTACATCGCCATTGATCAGGCGCGGGAGCGCGGCTTCCTGGGCGAGCACATTCTTGGCACCGACTTCTCGTTCGACATTGAGATCCGGGAAGGGGCCGGCGCCTTCGTCTGCGGCGAGGAGACCGCCCTCATCGCCTCCATCGAAGGACAGCGCGGCATGCCCCGCCTGCGCCCCCCATACCCCGCCACCTCCGGCCTTTTCGGAAAACCCACCAACATCAACAACGTGGGCACCCTGGCCGATGTGGTATGGGTCATCCTGAACGGCGCAGAGGCGTACGCCCAGTACGGCACCGCCCGCAGTAAGGGCACCAAGGTATTCTCCCTGGTCGGCAAGATCAAGCGCTCCGGCCTGGTAGAAGTGCCCTTCGGCATGACCGTCGGCGAGGTGGTGTACGACATCGGCGGCGGCTCCATCACGGGCAAACCGGTCAAAGCAGTGCAGTTCGGCGGCCCTTCCGGCGGCTGTATCCCGGCCTCCTTGTTCGATACCCCCATCGGCTATGAGGAGCTGACCGCCACGGGCGCCATCGTCGGCTCGGGCGGCATGGTGGTCATGGACGCCGACTCCTGCATGGTGGATGTCGCCCGCTTCTTCCTGAACTTCACCCAGGACGAGTCGTGCGGCAAGTGCACCTTCTGCCGCATCGGCACTCGCCGCATGCTGGAGATCCTGACCCGCATCACCGAGGGCAAGGGCACCATGGAGGACCTGGAACGGCTGGAGTACCTGGCGTACAAGGTGCGGGATACCTCCCTGTGCGCGCTCGGCGGCACGGCCCCCAACCCGATTCTGACCACATTGAAGTATTTCCGGGATGAGTACATCGCCCATGTCCGGGACAAGAAATGCCCTGCCAAAGTCTGCAAGGCCCTGATCCAATATACCATTGATCCGGTGGCCTGTACGGGATGCGGGGCGTGCGCTCGCGTGTGCCCTGTCCAGGCCATCAGCGGGGAACGGAAAAAGCCGCATACGATTGATCCGACCATCTGCATCAAGTGCGGCGCCTGCTACGAAGCTTGCAAGTTCGACGCTATCGTTGTGGAATGAGGGGTGATGACAAGTGGCTGACATAAATGTGACGGTCAACGGAAAAGCGCTTCAGGTGCCCCCTGGCACCACGGTCCTGCAGGCAGCGCGCCTGGCAGGTGCCCAAATCCCCACGTTATGTCATGTGGCGGAGCTGAAGCAGTTCACTTCCTGCTTCATGTGCGTCGTGCAGGTGGAAGGCCGGCCCAAGCCCATCCCTGCCTGCTCCTCGCTGGTCAGCGAGGGCATGGTCATCACCACCGACTCGCCGGCCATCCGCGAAACCCGCCGCACCTGCCTGGAACTCCTGCTCTCCGACCACAACGGCGACTGCTATGCGCCCTGCCACCTGACCTGCCCCACCGGCATTGACATCCAGGGCTTCTTGAAGCTCATCGCCCAGGGCGAATTCCGCAAATCGCTGGAGCTGATCAAAGAGGCCACACCCTTCCCCGCCTCCCTGGGGCGCATCTGCCCGCATCCCTGCGAATCGGAGTGCCGGCGCAACCGCGTCGATGAGCCGCTGGCCATCTGCTGGTCGCACCGCTTTGTCGCAGACCTGGACCTCGAAAGCGGGAACCCCTATATCCCGCCCTGCGCGCCCGATACCGGCAAGCGCGTGGCGGTCATCGGCGGCGGGCCGGCCGGCCTCAGCGCCGCCTATCATCTGCGCCGCA
>JAPWUQ010000165.1 GCA_028275445.1 Anaerolineae bacterium
CTGTACGAGATTCCGAAAGAGTTTCGCCCCGATATGCGGGTGCCGGCGCGGCTGTATGCCGATGACGCCATATTGGAGGACGCCCTGGGCGACCGCTCCATCGAGCAGTTGGTCAACACCGCCACGCTCCCCGGTGTGGTGCGGTATACGCTGGCCATGCCGGATATCCATCAGGGCTACGGTCCACCTATCGGCGGTGTGATCGCCACGCGCCATCCCGACGGCATCATCTCGCCCGGCGCCACCGGCTACGACATCAACTGCGGCGTGCGGGTGCTGGTCAGTAATATCACTGCCGATGAGCTTCGGCCCCATCTGGAGAAGCTGGTCAACGCCCTTTTCCAGAACATCCCCAGCGGGGTGGGCAAGGGGGGCGCCATCCGGTTGAACGCCAAAGAGCTGGACGAGGTGATGGTGCGTGGGGCAGGCTTCGCGGTGGAGCGGGGCTACGGCTCCCGCGAGGACCTGGAGCGCACGGAGGAGCGGGGCGCGCTCGCCGGCGCGGACCCCGCCGCGGTCAGCCGGCACGCCCGCGAGCGCGGCAGTCCCCAACTGGGCACCCTCGGCTCCGGCAACCATTTCATTGAGGTTTCCGTCGTCGAGGAGGTCTATGACCCCGAGGTGGCCGACGCCTGGGGCCTTTTCCCCGGCCAGATCGCGGTCTGGATCCATTCCGGTTCGCGCGGCTTGGGCCACCAGGTCTGCTCCGATTATGTGCGCGACTTCCAGAAGGCGGTGCAGAAATATAACATCTCCCTGCCCGATCGCGAGCTGGTGTGCGCGCCCTTCAACTCGCCGGAGGGTCAGGCGTATTTCGGCGCCATGGCCGCGGCCGCCAACTATGCTTGGGCCAACCGACAGGTCATGGCGGAGCTGGTGCGGCGCACCTTTGAACAGGTGCTCGCCGGCAAGGTCTCCGACTGGCACCTGCGGCAGATTTACGACGTGGCGCACAACATTGTCAAGATCGAGGAGCACGACGTGGACGGCAAGCGTATGAAGCTTATCGTGCACCGCAAGGGCGCCACGCGTGCGTTTGGTCCGGGGCATCCGGTGCTCCCGCCGGCGTACCGGGATACCGGCCAGCCGGTGCTCATCCCGGGCGATATGGGCACCGGGTCGTACCTGCTGGTGGGCACGGAGAAGGCCATGCGCGACGCCTTCGGCACCACCTGCCACGGCGCCGGCCGTGTCTGGAGCCGCGCCCAGGCCAAGAAGTCCATCCGCGGCGAGGAGCTGATCCAGGAACTGCGGCAGAAGGGCATCATCGTGCGGGCCGGCAGTATGGCCGGCTTGGCGGAGGAGGCCCCCGATGCGTATAAGGATGTGGATCGGGTGGTGAACGTGGTGCACAAGGCCGGCCTGGCGCGCAAAGTCGCCCGCTTCCGCCCACTGGGCGTCATCAAGGGCTAAATCTTTCGGGGCACGGCGGCGCTGTGCCCCTACGATTTGAACGAATTTGTTGACATCCACGCCCATCTGATGTATAATGAATTTGACAAGTGAATAGGGCCAGCTGGGGGAGCTCCGTACGGGGCTGAGAGGATGCGAAGGCATCGACCCCTTGAACCTGACCTGGGTAATGCCAGCGTAGGGAAGCTGTGGTGATTGGGAACATCAAACGGCTGCCTGACTGACATGCGCGGGTCAGGCGGCCGTTCGTTTTATGGCGCGCCGATTTATTCCATGTTTTTCGCAGGAGGTGTACAATGACCGGCGAGAGACGTTTGGGTGGAGGTTGGGCGATCATCCTGGCCGGCGCCCTGCTGGGCATCGCCACCGTGGTGGTGTACTGGTTCGCCTCCCAGGGCGAGGGCGCTTGGGTCACGTGGAGCGAGATCAACGCCGTGGTGCTGGCGGCGATGGGCGTGGCGGCCGGCGCCGCCATCGCCTCCAGCGAGGAGATCAAGCGCTGGACCACCTGGGAGTCCATCCTCACGGCCGTGCTGGGCGGCGTCATCGGTATCCTCTTCTGGCTGTGGGGCCTGTTCTGGGAACTGCTGGAGTTCATCAAGGCCGGCATCCCGGGTTACGGCTACGCCGTGCGGGACCTGTTTTACGGCTTCTGGTTCCTGGCCGCCATCCTGGTGCCGTACATCGTGCGCCGGCCGGGCGCGGCGCTGGCCGCCGAGATGGTGGGTGCGATTGTCTCCGCCCTGCTCGGCTCCCAGTGGGGCCTGACGGTGCTCATCAGCGGCCTGGCCCAGGGCGGCCTGGCGGAAGTCGTCTTCGCCCTGCGGGGGTATAAGCATTATGACCTGCCGACGCTCATTGCCGCATCCGCCGGCGCCGCATTGGGGAGCTGGATCGTGGACTATGCCTTCTGGTACAACACGCTGGCGGTGCCGGTCGTGGTGCTGATGCTCATCGCCCGGTTCATCTCCGCGGCGGTGCTTTCCGGCTGGCTCGGCAAGGTGCTGAGCGATGCGCTGGCGGCCACCGGCGCGCTGGACAACACCGCGCTGGGCCGCGCCCGCATACAGGGATAGGTGCATGGCCTGGATCGATGTCCGCCATCTGACGGTGCGCTACCCGCGTGCTCCTCGGCCGGCACTGCAGGATGTGAGCTTCCAGGTCGAACGCGGGGAGACGCTTCTGCTCCTCGGTCCCAGCGGGAGCGGCAAAAGCACGCTGGGGCTGTGTCTGGCCGGCCTGATCCCGGACTCGGTGCCGGCGGCCATGCAGGGGGAGGTGCTCATCGCCGGACAGGACATCGCGGCCCTGACCGTGGGTCAGCGCACCGCCCAGGTGGGCATCGTCTTCCAGGACCCGGAGGCCCAGTTCTGCATGCTGACCGTTGAGGACGAGGTGGCCTTCGGCCTGGAGAACATGGCCCTGCCGCGGGACGAAATGGAACTGCGCATCCGCGAGAGCCTGGGGCTGGTGGGGTTGGAGGAGCGCCGGCGCGAGCGGGTGGACCGCCTGAGCGGGGGCCAGAAACAGCGCCTGGCACTGGCCTGTGCCCTGGCGCGCCGGCCCTCCATCCTCTTCCTCGACGAGCCTACCGCCAACCTGGACCCGGCAGCGCGCTTCGAGTTCTTCCAGTGGCTGGCCCGACTGCGTGCCCAACAACCCGATACCACCATCATCATCGTGGAACACATCCTGGACGACCTGATCGCCATGGTGGACCGGGTGATGCTGTTGAACCATGAGGGCCGGCTGGTGCTGAGCGGCGCGCCGGCCCAGGTGTTTCAGGCCAACGGGGAAGTACTGGACGAGATGGGCATCTGGCTTCCCCAGGTAACTGCCCTGGCCCGCAAACTGCGCGCCGCCGGCCTTCCTCTGGACCGTCTGCCCCTGACCGTGGACGAGGCGGAGGAAGTGTTCGCCGGCCTCGTCCCCGCCGGCCCCCTTCCAGCCGAGCCGCCGCGCCGCCCCGCGGGGAGCACCGCCGGCGGCCCACCGGCGCTGGAAGCGCGCCGGCTCTCCTTCCGCTATCGGGCCGGCGGACCCGAGGTCCTGCGCGACCTCTCGCTGGCCGTGCCGCAGGAGGCCTTCATGGCGCTGGTGGGACCCAACGGGGCCGGCAAAACAACCCTGGCCCTGCACTTCGTGGACATCCTGCGGCCGCCGGCGGGGCATGTGTTCCTGTTCGGCGAGGATATCACCGCGCTCACCACGGCGGACATCACGGCGCGGGTCGGCTTCGTCTTCCAAAACCCGGAGCATCAGTTCGTGGAGCGCACCGTGGAGGCGGAGCTGGCCTACAGCCTGCGGGTGCGCCGGCGCCCAGAGGCCGAGATCGCGCAGATCACCGACGCCCTGCTGGCATCGTTCGGACTGACGCCGTACCGCAAGATGAACCCGTTCGCGCTGAGCCAGGGACAGAAGCGCCGGCTGAGCGTGGCCACCATGCTGGCCGTCGGACAGCGCATCCTCATCCTGGACGAGCCGACGTTCGGCCAGGACCGCAACACCGCCCACGCCCTGATGGAGCGGCTCCAGACCCTGCATGCCGCCGGCGTCACCATCCTGGCCATCACTCACGACATGCAGTTGGTGGCCGATTACGCCGGCACGGCGGCGGTGCTGGTGGACGGTCAGGTGCGCTTTCAGGGCACGCCGCACGCGCTCTTTGCGGATGAGGAGCTGGTGGCCGCGGCGGAACTGCGCCCGCCGCCGCTGGTGGAGCTGGCCAGGCGCTTTGGCCTGCGCTACGGTGATGGCACGGCGCCGCTGTCCATCCGGGAATGGATGGGGCTTTTACAGGGAGCGCCGGCGGCCGGCGGGCCGGCGAAGCGAGGGTAACATGGAAGGACTGCTCAATTATTACGCCGCCGACTCGTTCCTCCATCGGCTGAACCCGACGCTGAAGCTGGCCGGCCTCATGGCGCTGGTGGTGGCGGTGACCATGGCCTTCGACCCATGGACGCCGCTGGCCTTCCTCTTGCTGGGGCTGTTCATGCTGAGGGTGCTGGCGCGCGTGCCGGTCCGCCAATTCATCCGTCCCCTGCTCCTGTTCCTCGTGCTGGGAGCGTTGGGCTTCATCAGCGCCAACGCCTTTTTCTACACCCCACTGCCCGGCCGGCCGGTCACCATCCTCTGGCAGGCCGGCGGTGTGCGCATCATCCTCGAGGGCATTCGCGTCGGCATCTCGCTCACCCTGCGCATGCTCTCTATTGTGATCTTCTCCATCCTGTTTGTCGCCACGACCGATCCGACCGACTTTGTCCTGAGCCTGATCCAGCAGGCGCGCTTTCCCTTCCGCCTGGGCTACGGCATCCTGGTGGCCTACCGCTTCATGCCGATGTGGCGCACGGAGCTGGAGATTATCCGCGCCGCGCACCGCATCCGCGGCGCCGGCGAGCGTCCCACCCTGCGCGGCCGCTGGGAGCAGTTACAGCGCTACGCCGTGCCCCTGCTGGCCAGCGCCATCCGCAAGTCGGAGCGCGTGGCCATCGCCATGGATTCCAAAGCCTTTGGCGCTCTGCCGCGCCGCACCTATTACCGGGATGTGCATGTGCGCCCCGTGGACTGGGCCTTCCTGGCCGGCTGTGTGCTGGCCGCGGCGGCTATCGTCTGGGGCATGGCGCAGTTGGGTCTGCTGGAAGGATACGGTGTGGTGCCGGAGGCGTAGTTAGAAGATACAGCACTCGCGCCGGCGCTCGATCTCCAGGCCCAGCGCTTCGGCGGCCTGTACCGCTGGGCGCGCCGGGCTGACGATGCGGTTGACGCCGGCATATACCGCCAGCGGATCCAGTCGATCGCGGTATTCGCCGCGCGGCCGCATGCACCCCAGGGAAATCTCCACGTCGGGGAACATCAGCCGGCCCTCCAGGATGATGTCCAGCGCGGTCTCGACCGCCGGCGGCTGTCGGCCCTCGTACGCGGTGCCGGCGGTGGGGATGAGCACCAGGAAGACCAGCGTGTCGAAACGGGGCATATCCCGCAGGATGCGCAGGGCCGGCAGTTCATGGCCGATGGCGCCGCCGCGCAGGCCGATGGTGATATGCGGCACGACGCGAAAGCGCCGGCGCAGCGCGGCAAAGGTGCGTGCGTAATCCTCCACCGTGCGCTCCAGCCCGTACACCTCGCGGATGGTCTCGTCGTCTCCCACGAAGTCGAAGGACACCGTATGCACATAGGGCGCGATGGCGTCCATCTCGCTCTCATCAATCAGGCCGACGTGCCAGTTCAGCCGGCCGTGCTGTGCCAGCCTGGCGATCTCTTCCAGGTGAGAGGTCACCGGCACCTTGCCGGCGCGGTCGCTTCCCCCGGAAATCAGATAGCTGGGAGCGTCCGGCGCCTTCTCCAGCGCCCTCTCGATGGGGAGCATGTGCTCGAGATAGCGGGCGTTGCAGTGGGCACAGCGCAGGGCGCAGGCCGTGCCCGTGAGGCTGACCACGGCGGTGTCCACCGGGTAATCGAAGATGATGCGCCGGCCCGGGAAATGGCGCTGGCGGACTTCCCAGCCCTGCGCGACTTTCTCCCGCAGAGCGGCGGGGAT
>JAPWUQ010000029.1 GCA_028275445.1 Anaerolineae bacterium
TCCTGTGCCTGCCCAATATCGCCCACTGGCGCTGTCGGCTGTGGCTGTTGGCCGGCCGCTTCCCCTATGTGCGCAACTCGCCCACCGACCCCTCACACCTGCGCTTCTTCACCGTCTATGAGGCCCGCAAGCTGTGTCGGGAGCGCGGGGTGGTGGTGGAACGCGTGGATGGCAGTGCGAGCCTCTGGGTGCCCGGCTTTTATCCTGGCTGGCTGCGCCGGCCGCCGCTGGACCGCCTGTACACCTGGCTGGCGCGCCATTATCCGGGGCTGTTCGCCCGCGATTTCATCCTGGTGGGAAGGAAAGGAGCATCGCCGGCGTGAGCCTGCGCCGTGATGTGCTGAGCAGTATCTTCTGGGTAGCGCTGTCCCAGGCTGGCAACAAGCTCATCGCCTTTGTTGTCCAGATCGTGCTGGCGCGCATCCTGGTGCCGGCGGATTTCGGCGTGGTGGCGGTGGCCACCCTGGCGCTGGACTCGCTGTCCCTGTTCGCCGAGTTCGGCTTCACCTCCGCCCTGATTTACCGCAAGGACCGCATCCCCGAGGCTTCCGCTACCGCCTTCTCCATTGTCGTTGTGGGCGGTGTGCTGACCACCCTGGTCGGCGTCGTCAGCGCCCCGTATATCTCCTGGTTCTTCAAGGAGCCGCGCGTCATCCCCATCCTGCGGGCGCTCAGCCTGACCATGCTGATCTCCTCCTTCGGGCAGGTGCCGCTAACCCTGCTGGCCAAGGAGCTGGATTTCCGCAAGCGGGCCATCCCCATGGTGGTACCCAGCGTGGTGAACGGCATGGTGGCGGTGCCCTGTGCGTTGAGCGGCCTGGGGGTGTGGAGCCTGGTCGCCGGCCGGCTGGCCAGCGCCGCCGCTACCTCCGCGCTGGCGTACGTGGTGACCGATTGGCGGCCGCGCTGGACGTTTCACTGGGACCTGGCGCGCGAGATGCTGGACTACGGCAAGCACATCATCGGCAGTCAACTGCTGATCTTCGCCATCACCAATGTGGACGACATGTTCGTGGGGCGCATCCTGGACGCGGCCGCGCTGGGCGCCTACGGCCTGGCGTATAACCTCTCCAACCTGCCGGCGACGCAGATCACCCGCATCGTGGGACAGGTCATGTTCCCGGCCCTGGCCAAGATTCAGGATGACCTGGAACGCATGAAGCGGGTCTACTTCGCCACCATGCGCTACGTCTCGCTCCTTTCCGTGCCGATCGGTGTAGCCACGGTGGTCTTCGCTACCGATTTCGTGAACGTGGTCTATGGGCCGAAGTGGGCGGCGGCCATCGTGCCGCTCCAGTGGCTGGGAATTTACGGGCTGATCCGTTCCATCGCCGCCAACATGGGCAACGTGTTCAAGGCCGGCGGCCGGCCCAAATGGCTGACCTACATCGCCCTGTGGCGGCTCATCACCATGCTGCTCTTCCTGTACCCCGCCACCAAGTATTACGGCATTATCGGCGTCAGCGTGCTCTCGGCCGCCGTGTCCGTCGTTGATTTCTTCATCTCCGCCGCGCTGGTGAACCGCTTGATCCACGCCACCGCCATGGACTATGTGCGCTGTCTGGGGCCGATCTTCAGCGTCTCCCTGCTGTCGGCGGCGGTGGCCCGCCTGCTCCAGCTCCAGTTCCGTGTCACTCCGCACGCGCGGCTGGCCTTCCTGATGGCCCTGATGATCATGGTGTGTTTGTACGCCGGCGGGATGTGGTTGGTGGATCGCGAACTGCGGCGGGAAGTGCGCACCAGCGTCGAGTGGGTCCTGGCGCGCAACGGCCTGCGGTTCGCCAACGGGAAGCAGGTGCCCAAATGAGCGCTTCGACCGGCCAACCCCTGCAGGTAGCCCTGTTTTCCACGGTGCAGTTGAACCCGTATGTGCAACTGCTCGCCGACGGGGTGCGCGCCGCGGCGCCCGATATTCAGGTGACCTGCGAGGGCCGGCTGAGCCTGGGCTGGGTCCAGCGCAACCGCCGGCAGGCCGATATCCTGCACATTCACTGGCCGGAACTGCAGTACGCCGGCGCGCGTGCCCGCGCGCGCTGGCGGCGGTTTATCTCGTTCATGGCCGGCCTAGCGCTGGCCCGGCAGGCGGGTTTGCGCCTGGTCTACACCGTGCACAACCTGAACCAGCACGAGGGGCGGGATGCGCTGTTCAACGCCCTGGCCAATGCCGCCCTGTTCGCCTGGGCGGATGCCTTGCACGTGCACGATGAGGTCACGGCGGAGGCCCTGCGCCGGCAGGTGCGCCGGCCGGAGCGCATCCATGTCATCCCGCACGGGAGCTACGTGGGATGTTACCCGGACAGCGTGAGCCGGCAGGAGGCGCGCCGGCTGTTGGGCCTGCCGCAGGAGGCGTTCGTCTATCTGATGCTGGGCGGCCTGCGGCCCTATAAGGGCGCCGAGGAGCTGATTGAAGCGTTCCGCTCCCTGGACGATGGGGCCGCGCGCCTGATCATCGCCGGCCACGCCCACGCGCCGGCGTATGCGGCATCCCTGCAGGCATTAGCACAGGGGGACGCGCGCATCCTGATGTTCCTGGAGCACGTCCCGGATGGGCAGGTGCAGTATTTCATGAAGGCGGCGGATGTCTGCGTCCTGCCCTACCGCCAGGTCACGACCTCTGGTGCGGCGGTGCTGGCGCTTTCCTTCCGCAAGCCGATCGTGGTGCCGGCCATCGGCCCCTTCCCGGCGCTGGTGCAGGCGGCGGCCGGCATCTGCTACGAGCCGGCGGGCGTGCCGGCCCTGCGCCAAGCCCTGGAGCAAGCCCAGGCAATGGATATGGAGAGCGCCGGCCAGGCCATCGCCGCCTATCTGGAAACCATTGCCTGGGAGCGCCTTGGCGCCCAACACGCCGAGGTGTACCGCCATATTGCCGGCGGCAGGGAGGCGCGCCGTGCTGGAGGGTGAGAGCATCCTCTGCTTCGCGCCCGACCCCTGGAGCGATATCTGGCGCAACCGGCACCACCTGCTGACGGTGTTCGCCGAGCGAAACAGGGTGCTGTACGTGGAGCCGCGCACCTATTGGCGGGAGACCGTGCAGGCACTGCTGGCCGGCCGCTTCCCCTGGCGCGATATCTGGCGGGAGCGGGTGACGCAGGTGCGGCCCAACCTGTACGTCTATCACAACCTGCCCTATGCGCCCATCAGCGGGCGCTTCCCTCTGCGGGAGCTGACCGCCGGCCTGCGCCGGCATTCCCTGCGCCGGCAGATGCGCCGGCTGGGCATGTCCCAGCCCATCCTGTGGCTGTGCCGGCCGGAAATGTCCGACCTCATCGGGCAGTGGGGGGAAAAGCTGGTGCTGTATCATGTGGTGGATGAGTACTCCGCCTATGAGGGCGTGGCGGACCGAGAGGCTGTGCGCCGGCGCGAGCAGGAACTGCTCCAGCGCGCCGATGTGGTCATCACCACGGCGCCGGCGCTGTACGAGAGCAAGCGCCCGTTCAACCACCATACTTACCTGGTGCCGAACGCGGTGCATTACGAGGCCTTTGCGGAGGTCATGCGGCGGGACGAGCCGCCGCCGGCGGACATGGCCGGCCTGCCGCGGCCGCTGATCGGGTACGTGGGCGCGGTCAATGCCAAGCTGGACCTGCGCTATTTCAGCGCTATCGCCGAGGCCTACCCGAGGGCCTCGGTGGTCATCGTCGGGCCGCTGAGTGTGCCGGCCGAGGATCCGGAACTGCGCCGCTTGCGCGCCATGCCCAACGTGCATTTCCTCGGCCAGAAGCCGGTGGAGCTGGTGCCGCACTATATCAAGGCGCTGGACGTTTGCCTTCTGCCCTATCGGTTGAACGAGTGGACGCGCAACATCAGCTCGCTGAAGCTGTACGAGTACATGGCCTGTGAGAAGCCGGTAGTGGCCAGCGATGTGCCGGCGGCGCGCCAGTATGCCGAGCTGGTCCATATTGTGGGGGGGCCGGCGGAGGCGGTGCCGGCGGTGGCGCAGGCCCTGGCCGACCACCCGGAGGACATTCGCCGGCGCCAGCGCCAGGTGGCGCAGGAGAACACCTGGCGCCGGCGTGCGGAGACGATCTCGGACATCATCGCCGGCGTGCTGGAGGAGAAACGCCGGCGAGCAACGTGAGGGGATGAGAGGAGACACCCATGGACATCACGGAATTCCTGACCTACTGGCAGGTCATCCGCAAGCGGCTGTGGCTGATCGCCCTGCTGTTCATCGCCACCATGGCCGTCATCCTGGTGACCGGCCTGACCTCGCCGCCGGTGTACCGCGCCACCGTCAAACTGCAGGTGGTGGGTTCGGAGCCGGAGCAGGTCAGCCTGTTCGGGAACGTGCGCACCACCACGACCACGGATGAGATCGCCACCGTGCAGAACGAGTTCGTCAGCGTGCTGAAGAACGGCCTGGTGGCCTGGCGCACCATCGCCGAGCTGAACCTGAGCGCCAGCGCGCTGGATGTGCTCAACCGCATCAGCATCGTGCGCGAGGGGGATGCGATTTACGTGACGGCGGAAGCGGACACGCCCCAGGGTGCGGAATCGTTGGTGACCACTCATGTGGACAAGGCCATCCAGTACTACCGCGAGTATCGGGCACTGCCGGCGCGCGTGGCGCGCGAGTTCCTGACCGCCCAACTGCAGGAGGCCGGCGACCGCCTGGCTCAGGCCAAGGATGCCCTGCTCAAGTTCAAGCTCCAGAACAACCTGGATTCGCTGGAGCGGGAGCTGAACGCCTATCAGGACATCATTCGCGCCCTGGAGGCCCAGCGCGATGCGGCATCCGTGGAAGAGCAGAAAGCCCTGGCCGTGGCACAGTCCTATCGGGCAGAGGCGCAGAAAGCGCAGGCGGAGCTGGATAAGCTTTCGGAGACCGCCGCCTCGCGGGCCTATTACCAGGAGACGGCCCGCCGCTTCCTGCAGTTGGCGGCGGAGCAGGATGCGGCGGCCGCCGGCCATCGGGCGGCCCGCGCCGAGCTTGACCAGCAGATCTCCCAGAAGGAATCGGAACTGCTGGCGCTCATCGGCTTGCGGGAAAAATACGACCAGTTGAACCGCGAGGTAGCCCTGGCGGAGCAAGATTATAACTTCCTGCTGGCCAAGGAGAACGAGGCCCGGCTGAAGGAGGCCGCGGCCCTGCAGGTCGGCTATATCCAGATTACGGAGCCGGCCCGCACCCCGGACGCGCCGGCGCAGTCCAACCTGCCGCGGCTGGCGGCCGTCGGCGGCGTCACCAGCCTGATGGTCGGCATTATCCTGGCGTTCGTGATCGAATTTATCGAGGGATTGAGCGGCGCACTGCGCCGGCGTGGGCGCACGGCCGTCCGCTGAGAGCCAAGAGGACCCATGCGCCGGCGCATCCTGTACGTGGAGATGGCCCATGCCTTCGGCGGCTCCATCGTGAGCCTGTACCAGCTCGTGCGGGGCCTGGATAGGGAGCGGTACGAGCCGGTGGTGCTGTTCTACCGGCCCAATCCGTTCGTGCGGCGCTTTGAGGAGGCCGGCGCCAAGGTGCTGGTGCTGGGGAACACGGCGGCGGGAGCGGGTCGGCCGGCCGCGCCGGCGCGGCGCCGGCGCTCGAACCCCCTGGCGGAGTGGCTGGCCATCTTGCGGCAGATCGGGCCTGGCACCCTGCGCCTACTGCGGGTCATCCGCCAGGAGAGGATCCACCTGGTGCACGGCAACGATGTGCTGATCAGCAATCGGGAGGCGGTGCTGGCGGCGGCGCTGGCCGGCGTGCCCTACATCAGCCACGTGCGGGCCTTTGAGCGGCTGACCTGGTTCGACCGCCGGCTGACGCGCTGGGTGCATACCTGCATCTACATCTCGCGGGCCATTGCCGATGCCCATACCGCCCAGGGGGTGCCGGCGGAGCGCGGCGTGGTGATTTACAACGCGCTGGACCCGGAAGAATTCGCCGCGAGCGGGGATAAGGATGCCGCGCGTGCCCGGCTGGGCCTGTCGCCGGCCCATCAGGTGGTCGGCATCACCGGCCGGCTGGTGGCCTGGAAGGGACATGAGGTGTTTTTGCGAGCGGTGGCGGAGCTGACGCCGGCAAGACCGATGCTTCGCGCCGTCATCGCCGGCGACGCCGACCCCACGGAGCCGGCCTATCTGGAACGCCTGAAGGCCCTGGCGCAGGAGCTGGGCATTGCCGACCGGGTGATCTTCGCCGGCTATTGGGAGCGCATCGTCGAGCTTCTGCCGGCGCTGGATGTGTTGGCCCACTGCTCGGTGCGGCCGGAGCCGTTCGGCCGGGTCATCATTGAAGGCATGGCCGCCGGCGTGCCGGTGGTGGGGGCGAACGCCGGCGCGGTGCCCGAGATCATCACCGACGGCGAGACGGGACTGCTGGTGCCGCCGGGGGACGCGCCGGCCCTGGCAAAGGCCATCGGCCGCCTGCTGGACGATGCGCCGCTGGCGGAAGCGGTGCGCCAGCGCGCCCTCGAGCACGTGCGCCGGCATTTCAGCCTGGAGGCCCATGTGGCGCAGGTGCAGGCCGTCTACGAACGCGTCTTGGAGGGTGCCTGATGGGGACGGGATGGCGCCGCCGGCTCAACGCCTGGTGGGAACGGAGCTGGTTCGAGCCGGAGCATCTGGAGAAGGCCCTGCTGGAGCGCGGCCTGAAAGCGGCCAGCGAGTTCGCCGGCGGGCTTCTGCTGGATGTGGGCTGTGGACAGCGCCGGCATGCCCATTTGTTCCTGCCCCGGGTGCGGCGGTATGTGGGCCTGGATTATCCGCCGGTGTCGGGGGGCGTCTGGGCCGCGGCCGGCGGCGAACAGGCCGACATCTGGGCCGATGGCCAGCGCCTGCCCATCGCCTCGAACGCGGTGGACACCGTGCTGTGCACCCAGGTGCTGGAGCATGTGCCGGAGCCGGCGCAGATGATGCGGGAGATCGCCCGCGTCCTGCGGCCCGGCGGATACGCGCTGATCACCGTGCCGCAGGAATGGGGCCTGCATCAGGAGCCGTTCGATTATTACCGCTATACGCGCTACGGCCTGGCCTATCTGGCGGAGCAGGCCGGCCTGGAGGTGGTTCTGCTCCAGCCGCGCGGCGGCTTCTGGGCCATGATGGCCCAGCGCTGGAGCGCCTATCTGTATGATGTGACCTGCCGGCCCCTGCGCCGGCGCGGCCGGCGGGCGGCGTTCGCACTGTGCGCGGCGCTGGTCCTGCCCTGGGTGGCGGTGACGCAGTTGGCCGGCCTGGCGCTGGACCGCTTACAGCCTCTGGAGAGGAATACACTGGGCTATGTCATGGTGGCGCGCAAGCCGGCCTGACCGGCAGGATATACGGGCGGCCCTTCTGCTGGCCCTGCCCCTGCTGGCCGCCGGCCTGGCCACAGGCTGGGCCTTCCCGGCGCAGACGGATGAGGCCAAGTTCCATTGGGGGGTGATCCAGGAGTTTGCCCGGGCCTGGCCGCAGGTGCCCTGGCAGGATTATCACTCGGCGACCGGCCCCCTGCCCTATATCCTGTGGGCGGCCTGGGGGCGCGTCTTCGGGCTGACCCTGCCGGCTCTGCGGGTGCTGACCACGCTGGTGAGCTATGCCGGCTTCCTGGCGTTCTATCGGCTGGCGCGCCGGCAGGGCTATCCCATGCCCCTGCTGGCCGGCCTGATCCTGGCGCTCTCGCCCTATGTGTTCCTGCACAGCTTCACGATCTATACGGTGAACGTGGGGCTGGTCTTCGCGGTGCTGGCAATGGGCTGGTACCTGGAGGCCGGCGCAAAGGGATGGCGTGCCCTGCTGGCCGGCGGGCTGTTCGCGACCCTGGCCGTCTACTGCCGCCAGCATTACCTGTTCCTGCCGGCCGGCGCAGGGATATGGTGGCTGGGGCGGGTGGCGCGCAGGCGCCGGCTGACCTGGGGCGCGGCCGGCGAGGCGCTGGCCATCGCTCTGCCGGCGCTGTTGGTGATGCCCCTGCTGGTGACCTGGGGCGGGCTGGTGCCGCCGTCCATGCAGGGACTGCATCCCCTGCGCCTGCATCCGGAACACGTGATGTTTATGCTGATCTTCGCCGGCCTGTACGCGGCGCCGGCGGCATGGACAGCCTGGCCGACGGTGTGGAGGGCGCGGCGGCAGGCGGCCTGGCTGATACTGGCCCTGCCGTTGTTCGTGCTGTTCCGGCCGGCGTTCGGCCCGGGGGCGCCGGATACCGCCGAGGGGATTATCCTGCACGCATTGGACCTGGTCCACAGAACGGCCGGGCCGGCGGTCCCCTGGCTGATGGAAGGACTGTTATGGCTGAACGGCCTGGTCATCGGATGGGCCTGGTGGGCGCGGGACGGCCGCCGGCCCGATGACAGGGGATGGATGCTGTGGGGCTGGACGGCGGTCTTCGCCGGCCTGGTGGGAATATCGGATTATGTAGGGGAGCGCTTTTTCGCCCTTTGGATGCCGGCGCTGGTCCTGCTGATGGATCCAATGCTGGGAGAGCGTCGCCGCCTGCGGCTGATATGGCTGGCCGGCATGGCCGGCATAACCGCGGCTTACTGCATCTTGAAGATGTCCGCCGGCGCGGGATGATACATAGAGGAGCATGATGGAAAACGGATTGGAAGGTATTCCCAAATCGGCCTGGAAGGCGCTGAAAGCGGCAGGAACACTGCTGTTATCCCTGCTGGCGCTGGCGCTGGGTGGCTTCCTGGGCAAGCGCCTGATGGAGCCGGGCGCGGAGAACATCATCACCTATTCCGGCTTCCTGTTTTTCATCGTCTTGCTGCTGGCCAACCCGGTGCTCCTGTTCCTCATCTGGATCGTGGTGGCGCCCTTCTTCGGCTTTTTCCATCTGCACATCTCATTAGGCCGGGGCATCCCCGACCTGAGCCTCAGCCGGCTCATCCTGGCGATGCTGGTGGCGCTGGTGCTGGCGCAGGCGGCCACCGGCCGGCGCCGGCTGGTGTCGGTCACGCGCGTCGATCTCTTCGTCCTGCTCACCCTCATCGGCGTGGCGATCTCCATTACCGCTTCGTTCAACAAGCCGGCCAGCCTGGCCTGGTACTTCGAGTCCTTCCTGATGCCGGCCGTCACCTACTGGCTGGCGCGCAATTACATCACCGATGAGCGCCGCATGATTCACGCCCAGCGCGCGCTGGTGGCGGTGGGTTTTATCATCGCCCTGGTGGTGCTCCAGGAACAGTTCATGGGCTACAGTTGGTTCCCCACCGTCGGGAGCACCTATTACGGCAAACATCTGCGGCGCGTGACGGGCCTGCTGGGGAACCCGGCCTTTCATGCCGTCACCATTGCCATGACCCTGCCGTTCGCCTGGCGCGCCATGCTGGAGAACCGGCGCCTGGCCCTGCGCCGGCTGATGCTCCTGGTGCTGGGCGTCATGTATACCGGCCTGTTCCTGACCTATAACCGCACTGGCTGGCTGGGCGGCGTGCTGGGGATACTGGTGTTCCTGTTGTTCTATCCGCGCTTCCGCCGGCCTTTCCTCAAGCTCTCCCCACTGCTGGCCCTGCTCATCTCGCTGAACTGGTGGCGCATTGCCTCCAGCTATGCCTTCACCGAGCGCCTGGTGGCGGTCAACCCCATCACCTATCGCGTCGAGGCATACCGGCTGAGCTGGCAGACGTTCCTGAAGCATATGGCGATCGGCGTGGGGTTCGGGAACCTGGCGCAGTACATCGGCGTGGAAGCCCCGCACAACTCGTTCCTATGGATGCTGGTGACCGCCGGCCTCTCCGGCTTTATCCCCTACCTGGGCACCTTCATCATGATGGGCCTGGACTCACTGCTGATGTATCTCAAGGCGCCGCGCTGGCCGGGCATGCGCCGCGACCTGCTGGTGGCCTTTTGGGTAGCCCTGCTGTCGTACACAGCACAGTGCTTCGCCGTGGATATGCTATATGGCATTTATCCGAACATTATCTTCTTCTTCATCGCCGGCTCCGTGCTGGGCTACCACGAGGCTGTCTACGAGGCCCAGCGGGCGCATGCTCCATCTCCTATGCCGCGGGCGGCTGGAGGAGCATGATGGCCTCGATGAGCGGGAAGCCGCTGCGCGTGGCGATGCTCGGGCCGTACCCACGCGACCCGGACCGCATCGGGGGCGGGGTGGAAGCGGTGACAGCGGTGCTGGCACGGGAAATGGCACGCCGGCCGGATGTGGAACTGCATATCCTGAGCGGGCTGACCGGCCTGCGGGAAACAAGGGTGGAACAGCGCCGCAGAATGACGCTGTACTGGCTGCCGCGCCGGCGCTTCGCCCGCGCCACCTTTCACTGGCGGGAGGTGCTGGACCTGCGCCGGCTCCTGCGGAAGATACGGCCCGACGTGGTGCATGCGCACGGCACCGGGGTATATGCTGGCGCGGCGCTGACGGCGCCCTTTCCGGCGGTCATCACCGTGCACGGCATCGTCTATCGGGAGGCGCGCATCGCCATGGGCCTCAAGGACCGCCTGGGCTGGGAGCTGGACGCCCTGTATGAGCGCTGGGTCCTGCGCCGGGCGCGGCATATCATCGCCATCAGCCCCTATGTGGAGCAGGAGTTCGGCGGCTGGACACGCGCCCGGCTGTACCGCGTGGAGAACCCTATTCCCGACGCCTATTTCGAGATCGCCGGCGAAGGGGAGCCGGGCCGCATCCTCTTCGCCGGCCGGGTCATCCCGCGCAAGGACCCCATCACCGCCATCCGCGCCGCTGCCCTCCTGCGGGAGCGCTTCCCCGAGGTGAGCCTGCGCATCGCCGGCGAGACGGAAGCCGAGCCGGCCTATGCCCGGCGCGTGCGTGCCCTGGTGGACGAGCTGGGGCTGGGCGATGCAGTGCATTTCCTGGGGCAGTTGGACGAGGAGGCCCTATTGCGGGAATATTCCGCCTGTTCCCTGGTCCTGCTGACCTCGGTGCAGGAGACGGCGCCGGTGGTCATCGAGCAGGCCATGGCCGCCGGCCGGCCGGTGGTGGCCACCGCGGTGGGCGGGGTGAACGGTTTGCTCACGCATGAGGTGACGGGTCTGTTGGCGCCGGCCGGCGATGCCGCGGCGGTCGCCGATGCCCTGGCGCGCCTGCTCTCCTCGCCGGCGGAGCGGGCACGTTTGGCGCAGGAGGCCCGCCGGCAGGCGCTACAGCGCTTCAAGGCCTCAGCCGTGGTGGAGCAGACGCTGGCGGTGTATCGCGAGGTCATGACACTGTATCATGGAGAATGAGGGGCACTGGTGCGGGTAACGTACGAGGGCAGAGAGATTGACATTGCGGAGCTGGTGCGCACGATCTTCCAGCCGGCCTGGGCCGAGCGGTACGACCCCTGGTTCGCGCGCTATCACCGCTGGCTGGGGGAGGATTGGAAGCTCGAGAACTACATCCGCTACCTGCGCACGGTATTGGCGCAGGCCGGCGCCCGGCTGGAAGGGGCGCGCGTGCTGGACGCCGGCTGTGGCTTCGGCTTGACCGCCTTGTTCCTGCACCTGTTGGGCGCGGCGGAGGTGCACGGGCTGGACTGCCACGCCGGCATGATCCGCACCTTCGAGACCTATCTCGCCCTGTTGAACATGCCCTTCCGGGTCTACCCCCGCCTGGGGGATGTGGCGCACATGCCCTATGCGGATGGATATTTCGACATTGTCCTCTCTATCGAGGCGGTGTCCCATTATCGGGATGTGGAGGCCTTCCTGGATGAGACGGCGCGGGTCCTCCGTCCGGGCGGGCATCTCATCATTGCCGACGGCAATAACGCCCGACACGCGCCCACCCGCCGCAAGACGCGGGAAATCTGGGCCGCCTTTGAGAACGGGCCGGCCACGGAGGACATCCACGGCCATCGCGTGGAGAAGCCCTTTGTAGAAATGCGCCGGGAGATGATCGCCGGCGCCTTCCCGCATCTCTCCGCGGAGGAGCGGGACATGCTGGCACGGGGCACCTCCGGCCTGACCGGCCAGGAGGTGCTGGAGGCAGTGCGGGACTATCTGGAAGCCGGCCGGCCCCCCGGCCGCGTCTGGGACGGCGAGACCTGCCCCCTGGACCCGGTGAACGGGTATTATATTGAGCGCCTGCTGGACCCGCTGGAGCTGGGCCGGCAGATCCGCCGGCGGGGCTTTCGCGTCACGGTGCGCCCCTACTTCGGCGGAGCGCGCGGCGGCCTCGTTCACCTGGCCAACGAACTGCTGACCCGCCCGCGGCTGGCCCCCATCATGCTCCGCTTCACCCCATCGTTCCGCATCCTGGCGCGCAAGGAGGACGGGTAAGATCATGCGGCTGGCCCTGCTGATCGACTATCCGGTGGACCCCAACCGCATCCCCGGCGGCGTGCGCGCCGTGGCCTATCACCTGGCGCAGGGATTGGCCCGCCACGCCGACCTGGATGTGCACGTGGTGCACTGTCACAGCGAGGTGCCGGCGGACCGCACGGCCCAGCACGGCCGGGTGACGGTGCATTATCTCTCGCGGCCCCGCCGGCGCGTCATCCCCAACCTCATCACCGGCGTCGGGCGCGTGGCCGGCATGCTCCGCGAGCTTCAACCCGACCTGGTCAACGCCCACACCAGCCAGTACGCCTTTGCGGCCCTGCGCGCCGGCTTCCCCACTATCTACACCATCCACGGCGTGGCCCACCGCGAGGCGCGCACCTTCCGCCACTGGCAGCACCGCCTGATCCTCTGGATCACCGCCTTCTATGACCGCTGGGTGATCCGGCGCGTCTCCGACATCATCGCCATCAGCCCCTACATCGTGGAGGAGTACCGCCGGCGCACGCGGGCGCGCTTCCATCGGGTGGACAATCCAGTGGGCGAGGAGTATTTCGAGCTGGAGGGGCAGGAGGTGCCCGGGCGCATCCTCTTCGCCGGCACCATCAGCGAGCGCAAAGACCCCCTGACCCTGCTGGCGGCGCTGGCGCTGGTGCGGGAGAGGGTTCCGGAAGCCCATCTGCATCTGGCCGGCCGGGCCATTGACCCCGTGTACCCGCGCCGCGTGGAGGAGTTCGTGCGGGAACAGGGCCTGGAGGCGTATGCCCGTTTCCTGGGACTGCTGGACGTGCCGGCCATGCTGAGGGAATATGACGAGTGCGCCCTGCTGGCCCTCCCCTCCCGGCAGGAGACGGCGCCGGTGGTACTGCTGGAGGCCATGGCCGCCGGCAAACCGGTGGTGGCCACCGACGTGGGCGGCGTGCGCGACCTGGTGGAGGACGGCGCCAGCGGCTTCATCGTGCCGGCCGGCGATGTCCCTGCCATGGCCGGGCGCATCACCCAACTCCTGCAGGACGAGGAACTGCGCCGGCGCATGGGCCAGCGCGGCCGGGAGATCGCCCGGGCGCGCTTCCGCCGCGATGTCGTCGCCGACCAGTACTACGCCATTTACCAGGAAGTCGCCGGCCGGCGGGAGGCATCAGGAACATGAGGGTGGCGGTGTTTTCCGAGCGCCTGGCCCCTCCCTTTGACGAGGGCATCAAAAACGTGACGTACAACCTCCTGCGCCGGCTGGGCGTGGAACATACCGTCCTGGCGCTCACCACGGGAGGCGCCGATATCCCGGAACTGGGGGTGCGGGATATCCCCAACGTCAACCGCCTGCTGGTCAACGGTCAGCTCGCCGCGCTCCTGCGCGATTTCCGGCCACAGCGCATCTGCTACATCCCCACCGCCTCGATGACCCTTTTCTCTTTCATCCGCGCCTGGGTGCTGGGCCGCTACGTGCCGGGGGCGCTGGTGACCATGGTGGCCCTTCAGCCGCGCCGGCAGGGGATGCTGGCGCGCCGGCTGGTGCCATATATCGCGCCGGCGCGCGTCATCGTGCAGTCGCAGGCCAGCGCCGCACTGCTGGGCTACCTGGGAGCGCGCGTCCATTTTGTGCCGGCCGGCGTGGATACGGAGCGCTTCCACCCCGTCTCGCCGGCGGAGCGGGAGGCGCTCCGCCGCAAGTATGGACTGCGCACCTCCCGCCCCATCGCCCTGCACGTGGGGCACATTCACGCCGGCCGCAATGTGGCCGTGCTGGAGGCGTTACAGCGCGCCGGCGCGGCGCAGACACTGCTGGTGGGCAGTACCAGCACGCGCCAGGACCTGGAGCTGGCCCAACAGCTCCAGCGCGCCGGCGTATGGGTGCTGGCAGAATACCTGCCGGCGGTCGAGGAGATGTATCAGCTCGCCGACCTCTATGTCTTTCCGCCGGCGCCCGACATGCCGGCCGAGCGCACGCCGGCCATCGAAGTGCCGCTCTCCGTGCTGGAGGCCATGGCCTGCGATCTGCCGGTGGTCAGCACGCGCTTCGGAGGACTGCCGGCGCTGTTCCCAGCCGGCCCGGGGATGCATTTCGTGGATACCCCCTGGGACGAGGAGGCATGGGTGCAGGCGGCACGGGCGGCCCTGCAGGATGGCGCCGGCCACACGCGCCGGCAGGTACTGCCGTTCGGCTGGGACCGCTTCGTCAAGGCAGTCCTCGGCGCGGAGGAGTGAGATGGAGCGCCCGGTCTCCCCTCACGACCAGGAACTGCGGATGGCGCGCTGGACGGCGCACGTGATAGCGCCGGCGGACGCGCCGGCGGAGGGACTGCCGGCGCTGGATGACGAGGATATCGCTTTCCTGCCGGCCTTCTGGCGGCGCAACAAGGTGCCGATATTGACCCTGGCCTGTGCCGCGCCGGCGCACGAGTGGTGGGGAGTGCCGGCCCTCGCCACTGCCCTGCGCGCCGAAGAGGAATCCTTTGCCCGACAGCGCGCCGAATTTGAGCTGGTGCGCCGGGCCTGGGCGGAAGAGGGCATTACCGCCATGTTCATCAAGGCCGCCGGCCTGCCCCCTTCTTTCCCTCACACCAGCGACAACCTGGATGTCTACATCCCGCCGGCGAAAGAGGACATGGCGCGGCGGCTCCTGCGCCGGCTGGGGTATGTCGAACTGCGCAACATCGAGGAGCCGCACAAGTACCTGTTCAAGCGCTTCCGCTTCGGCGAGGAAGTATGCGCCGTGCATCTGCACCTGCGCCTGGAATGGAGCGTCTCGTTCCTGCATGAGGGGCAGGCGTGGGAGCGCCGGCGGCCGGCCCCCGATGACGCCGGCTTTTGCGTCCCCTCGCCGGAGGATGCCCTGCTCATCACGCTGGCGCATGCCCTGTACGAGAACAAATGTCTGAAGCTGGGGGATGTCCTGCGGGTGCATGCCTGCTTGCGTCGCGGCGCGCTGGATTGGGCGTATATCTGGGGGACGGCGCGTTCCAAGGGCTGGGAGGCCGGCCTGGCCTTCGCCCTGCTGGCACATGACAAGCTGGAGCGCGTCCTGTACGCGGCGCCGGCCCTGCCGGCAGAACAGCGCGAACAGGCCGAACGCGCCCTGCGCGGCATCTGGCGCCGGCCGGCGCTGGAACACCTGGCGATGCCGGCGCGGTTTCCCCTGCCGGTGCGCTTCACCTTCAGCAAGGGGCTGTTCTTCGCCAAGATGCTGTCCGACGAGAATGTCCCCTGGCCGGCACGCCTGGCGGATGCCGGCACGCACCTGGTCACCGGCACGAAGCTCAAACTCCATCTGCACAGCCAGCCGGCCATGCTCGTGGCCCTGAGCGGGGTGGATGGTTCCGGCAAGACCACCCAGGCGCAGGCGCTGGTGCACGCCTTCCGCCAATGCGGGATCCGCGCCCGCTACGTATGGAGTCGCGGCGGTTCCTCTCCCCTGGCCGGGCGCATGATCGCCCTGGGGAAGCGCCTGCTGGGGCGCCGGGCCGGCCCTCCATCCGCCGGCCCTTCCACAGAGGAGGGACGCGAGGCCCTGTTCCGCCATCCGCTGGCCCGCCGGCTGTGGCCGTGGCTGGTGTGGCTCGATCTCACCTGCCAGTACGCGTATCGGGTGCGCTGGCCCCTCCTGCGCGGCAATGTGGTGGTGTGCGACCGCTACCTGCTGGATGCCCTGGCCGAGATGGGGGCGCGCCTGGAGGACGCCGGCATCTTGCGGAGACTGCCGGCGCGCCTGCTCCTCTGGCTCAACCCACGTCCTCAGCGGGGCTTTGTGCTGGCGGTGGACCCCAAGAAGGCGCGCGCCAGACAGCCGGCGGAACTGCAACAGGGCACACTGGGTTTGGCCCAACGCCAGGCGGAGTTGTATAATGTGCTGGCGGGCAAATTGGGGTATCAGGTGATAGACGGGGAGGACGAGGCGGAGCATGTGAGCGACACGCTGGTTTACGAGGTATTGAGCGGCTATTTCGCCGGCTTCCGGACCGCCCTGAACGCCCTCCTGCTTTCCAACCCGAAGCAGTGCTCGGCAGGAAGGGAATACCCGCCGCATTTGCCGCCCCGCCCGGCACCCATGCCGTTCCCCTGGCGGGAACATCCGTGCGCCCCAGAGGACCACATCCCATGACCAGTCGCCGGCGCGTGTTGGTCGTGACCAATATGTACCCGACGCCCCAGTACCCAGCCTTCGGCACCTTTGTGGCGGAGCAGGTCGAGGCCCTGCGCCGGCGGGGGTTGGAGATGGACGTGCTCTTCATCAACCCGCGGGAGAGCAAGTGGAATTACGCCCGGGGGCCGCTGTGGCTGCGCCGGCGCCTGGCCAGCAATTCCTATGACCTGATCCACGCGCACTACGTCTTTTGCGGGCTGATCGCCGCCACACAGCGGCGCCTGCCGGTGGTGCTGACCCATCACGGCATCGAGGTGCTGGCCGGCTGGACGGCGCCGCTCTCCCGCCTGGCCTCCCGCCTGGCGCAGGCCACCATCGTGACCTCGCCGGCGATGGCACAGCGCCTGCCCGGGAAGCCGGTGGTCATCCCCTGCGGCATTGACCTGGAGCTGTTCCGCCCCATGCCGCAGGAGGAAGCGCGGCGCGCGCTGGGCCTGCCGAAGGAGCCGAAGCTGGTGCTCTTCGCCGGCGAACCCCGCCCCGAAAAGCGGCTGGAGCTGGCGCAGGCCGGCGTGGAGGCCCTGCGGGCGCGCTGGCCGGGGCCGGTCGAGCTGGTCATCGCCGCCGGCCAGCCCCATGAACGTATCCCGCTGTACATGAACGCCTGTGATGTGCTGGTGCTGGTGTCCGACTACGAGGGCTCGCCCATGGTCATCAAAGAGGCCATGGCCTGCGGCCTGCCTATTGTTTCCACCGATGTGGGGGATGTCGCCCAGGTGATGGGGGACACGCCCGGGTGTTACATTTGCCGGCAGGACGTGGAAGATATCGCGGCGAAGCTGACCATGGCGCTGGCCTTTGGCCGGCGCACCGACGGCCGCCGGCGGGTGGAACATCTGTCCCTGGATGCCGTTGCCGAGCGGATTCATGCGGTCTACGAGGAGACACTGCGCCGTCATGGCTGATGCGGAGCGCCCACTGCGCCTGCTGGTCCTGTTGGGGGAGGGCGGGCACACCAAGGAAATATTGATCCTAGTGGATATGCTGGGGCCGGAGTTCGAGTACGGCTATGTGGTGACGCGCCAGGACCCGCTCTCGGAGCAGAAGATTCGTCTGGCCGGCCCGGTCTATCGGGTGACGCGGCCGCGCGGCAAGGATGACCCGGTATGGCGCGCCGGCCTGAAGCTGATGCGCACGACCGTCGAGGCCCTGCGGGTGATGCTCGATTTCCGGCCGGATGCGCTGATCACCAGCGGGCCGGCGCTGGCCATCCCCTTCGCCGTATGGGCCAGGCTGTTGGGCCGGGAGGTGATCTTCATCGAGACCGGCTCCCGCGTGCACCAGCTTTCCCTGACCGGCCGGCTGATGCGCTACCTGGCCACGCTTTTCTTCGTGCAGTGGCCGCAGTTGCAGGAGCGCTGTCCCTGGGCCATCTATGCCGGGAGGCTGTGCTGATGATCTTCGTGACCGTGGGCAGTACCGACTTCGACGCGCTGGTGGAGGCAGTGGACCGCCTGTGCGCGCCCGGCGGCCTGCTGGCGGGATATGAGGTGGAGATGCAGATCGGCGAGGGGCGCTATATCCCCCGCCATGCGCCCTATTTCCGCTTCGCGCCGGCCCTCGACCCGTATTACGAGCGCGCCGAGCTGGTCATCGCCCACGGAGGGCTGGGGACGGCGGTGGAAGTCATCGGCCGGGGACGCCGCTTGCTGGCCGTGGCCAACCCCGACCGCTACGACCATCATCAGGAGGACCTGCTGAGCACCCTGGCGGAGGCCGGCCACCTCCTCTGGTGTCGGGACCTGAGCCGGCTGGAGGAATATATCGGGCTGGCCCTGCGGTTTTCCCCCACACCCTATACCTGTCCCCCCTGTGATATCCCGCGCATCATCCAGGAGCATTTGCGTCGGCGCCGGCGGCCGACCAGCTCGCGAAAGGAGGAGAGAAGATGATCAAAATCCATCCCACGGCTGACGTTTCCCCCGACGCCATCATCGGCGATGGGACCCAAATCTGGCATCATGCCCAGGTGCGGGAGGGGGCCCGTATCGGGGAACAGTGCATCCTGGGCAAGGGCGTCTATGTGGACCATCACGTCTTCATCGGCAACCGGGTGAAGATTCAGAACTATTCGTCCATATATTACGGCGTGACCATCGAGGACGGGGTGTTCATCGGGCCGCACGTGGTCTTCACCAACGATCGCTATCCACGCGCCATCACGCCGGAGGGCGCGCTGAAAGGGGCGGATGATTGGGTGGTGACGCCGACGCTGGTCAAGGAGGGAGCTTCCATCGGCGCCGGCGCGGTCATCCTGCCGGGCGTGACCATCGGCCGCTATGCCATGGTGGGCGCCGGCGCCGTGGTGACGCGCGACGTGCTGGACCACGCCATTGTGCTGGGCAACCCGGCGCGGCAGTGGGATTTCGCCTGCATCTGCGGCCGGCCGCTCTTCCCCGATGGCGACGGCTGGACCTGCCGCGAGTGCCACCGCCACTACCGCCCCACGCCCCAGGGGCCGAAGTTCGTGGACTTTCGCCGCTGACATCCCATTTCATTGGAGAAAGGGAATGATCCCAATTTCGAAACCGCTGTTGGGAGAGGAAGAGCGCCAGGCCGTGCTGGAGGTGCTGGATTCCGGCATGCTGGTGCAGGGCCGGCGCGTCCAGGAATTCGAAGAGGCCTTCGCCGCCTTCTGCGGGGTACGGCATGCCGTGGCCACCTCCTCGGGGACGACGGCCCTGCAGACGGCGCTGATGGCCCACGGCATCGGCGCCGGCGATGAGGTCATCACCACCGCCTTCACCTTTATCGCCAGCGCCAACGCCATCCGCTTTGTCGGCGCGCGGCCGGTCTTCGTGGACATTGACCCCCGCACCTTCACCCTGGACCCGAACCAGGTGGAGGATGCCGTCACGCCGCGCACGCGCGCCATCCTGCCGGTGCATCTGTACGGCCTGATGGCAGACATGCCGGCCATTATGGACATCGCGGCGCGCCGCGGCCTGGTGGTGATCGAGGACGCCTGTCAGGCGCACGGCGCGGCCATCGGGGAGCGCCTGGCCGGCAGTTTCGCCACCGGCTGTTTCTCCTTTTACCCCTCGAAGAACATGACCACCGCCGAGGGGGGCATGATCACCACGAACGACGATGCGATCGCCCGGCGCTGTCGGCTGATCCGCAACCACGGCATGAGCGAGCAGTACCTGCACGAGGCAGAGGGCTATAATTTCCGCATGACCGATATCCAGGCGGCCATCGGACTGGTGCAGTTGCGCCGGCTTCCCGAATTCAACGCCCGCCGCATCGCCAACGCGGCGTACCTGAGCGCCCACCTGCGGGGGGTGGTGGTGCCGTACGTGCCGGCCGGCTACCGACATGTCTTCCATCAGTACACCGTGCGGGTGCCCGACGGCCGGCGCGATGCGCTGGCCGCCGGCCTGGCGGAACGGGGCATTGCCAGCCGGGTCTATTACCCCCTGGCAGTGCATCAACAGCCGTATTACCGCGAATTGGGATATCGTGATATACTGCCGGCGACCGAACAGGCCTGCCGGGAGGTGCTCTCCCTGCCGGTGCATCCGGCCCTGACGCCCCAAGAACTCTCATATATCGTGGAGGCGGTGAACGAAATCCTATGAGCAAACTTCTGCGTGCCGCGGTGATAGGCGTGGGGAGCATGGGGCGCAACCATGCCCGCGTCTATGCGGAAATGGAAGATGTGCAGTTGATCGCCGTGGCGGATGTGGATCAGGCCGCCGCGGTGCGGGTGGCCAATATATACGGGGTGCGCGCCTACGCGGATTACCGCATGATGCTGGAGGCGGAGCCGCTGGACCTGGTGACCATTGCCGTGCCCACGCGACTGCATCGGGAAGTGGCGGAGGAGGCCGCGGCGCACGGCGTGCATCTGTTCGTGGAGAAGCCGCTGGCCGGCAGTGTGGAGGATGCGCAGGCCATCATTGATGCGGCGCGCGCCGCCGGCGTCAAGCTGGGCGTCGGCCACATCGAGCGCTTCAACCCGGCCATCCTGCAGTTGAAGGTAGAGCTGGATGCCGGCCGGCTGGGCCGCATGTTTCAGCTCCATGCCCGCCGCGTCGGCCCCTTCCCGCCGAGGGTGGAGGATGTCGGAGTGGTCTTCGATCTGGCGACCCATGAGCTGAACATCATGGAATACCTGGCCAATGCCCGCGTGGTCAGCCTGTATGCCGAGACCGAACGCGAGATCCATGAACAGCACGAGGACCTCCTCTCGGGCGTGATCAAGTTCGACAACGGCGTGGTGGGCGTTCTGGACATCAACTGGCTCACCCCTACCAAGATTCGCGAGCTGTCGGTCATCGGCGAGCGGGGCATGTTCCGCGTCAACTACCTGACCCAGGAGCTGTACCTGCACGAGAACAGCTTTTTCAGCGAGAACTGGGAGAGCGCGGTGGCGTTGATGGGAGTGAGCGAAGGGCGCACCATCAAGTACGAGATCAAGCGCAAGGAGCCGCTCAAGGCGGAGCTGGAGTCCTTTGTGGAGGCGATCCGGCAGGACAAGCCGCCGGCCATCGGCGGGGAGGAGGGTCTGCGGGCGGTGTTCCTGGCCCAGAAGCTGGTGGAATCCGGCCTGCGCCATGAAGTGGTGCATCTGTAATATCGTGCCGGCCGTTTTCTGCAAAGAGAACGGGACGCATCCGTAACGGGCGCCCCGTTTTCTCGTCTATATTGGCGTGAGAAAATACAGGCAATGGATGCCGGAACGGCGCCGACGCACTGCTTTGCCCAGAGAGCGTGCCCGCCCCGGCCGAGGGTGTTGGAAAAGACATGAAACGGGGATGGGGCTTCCGAACCAGATGTACCAGCGATGATTCTCAACACCCGCTCGGCCTGGATTTG
>JAPWUQ010000166.1 GCA_028275445.1 Anaerolineae bacterium
GGCTCCACCGATGCCAAGGTGCTGGACCAGCAGGCCGGCGGCGAGGTGGTGTTGAGCCTGATGACGGCGCTCCTCCACGGCGCCAACATCGTGCATGACGTGGGCTTCATGGATTCCGGCCTGCAGGGTTCCCTGCAGATCATGGTCATGGCCAATGACTGGCTGGGCTTCCTGCGGGCGGCGACGGCCGGCGTGCTGGTGAACGATGAGACGCTGGCCCTGGACGTGATTGATGAGCTGGGCCCGACCGGCAACTACCTGAACCACGAGCACACCTTCCGCCACTTCCGCGAGCCGTTCTACGGCAAACTGCTGGAGAAGGGCGATTTCGCATCGTGGGAGGCGAAGGGCCGGCCGACCATGGAAGGGCGCGCCGCGCAGGAGATCGACCGCATCCTGGAGAGCCATAGGCCGGAGCCTCTGCCGGCCGACATCCAGCGCGATATCCACAAGATTGTGGAGCGCGAACAGGAGTGGATCAACCGCACTTCTCGCTAGCGTGAAACGCCTCCTCATCTTCTTTCCCCTTTCCATATCCGCTCCTGGCACCAGGTTATGAGTGCCAGGAGCGGATGGGGAGGGGGCGGCGAAGCGCTGTGCGCGCCAACCACACAGAGGAAAGGTCTGCATGGCAAGGTACATCATCCGCCGTCTGTTCACCATGGTGATCACCATGTTGGTGGTCTCGATCATCATCTTCGCGGTGGTCGAGATCGCGCCGGGCAACGTCGCCCGCAATATCCTGGGTGCCTATGCCACCCCGGAACAGGAAAAGTCCATGGAAAACCAGTTGGGGCTGGACCGGCCGGTGGCGATCCGCTATATCTCCTGGCTGTTCGGTTCTGACTGGCAGGCAGAGCGCAAGATTGGCCGGCCCCTAAAAGAGATCGTCATCCAGCAGGGTACCGTAGAGCGCTTCCGCCAGTGGTGGGCTGTGGATGAGGATGGGAGCCTGGTGCGTTGGGGCATCCAGGACGGCCAGTTGTACAAGTATACCCGTCAGCCGGATGGCTCCACCGTCGGGGTGCCGGACGAGGGCGCCTGGAAGACGGATGAGAATGGGGTCCAGTATTTCTGGGGCGTGGATAACGCCAACCGCGCCGTGCTGTGGGTCAAGGGACAGGGCAGTGTCGAGTACCGCTACGAGTATTCCGGGTGGCGCAAGTTCGAGAATGCGCCGGTGGATTACATCCCCCTGACCAAGGGGCTTCTGCGAGGGGATGCCGGCATCTCCCTGCGCTATCGCGCGCCGGTGAGCGAGCTGATCGCCAGCCGGCTGAAGAACTCGGGCATCCTGGCGGCGTTGGCGTTCCTGGTCTCCATGCCCATGGGTCTGCTGTTGGGCCTGCTGGCCGGCCTGAACGAGGGCAAGCCGGCGGACCGCATCATCTCCCTGTTCGGCCTGGTGACCGCCGCCTCGCCGGACTTTGCCACAGGTATCTTCCTCATCATGATCTTCAGCCTGTGGCTCAAAATCCTGCCCGGCGCGACGGTTTTCGCCTCCTCGACCGCCATCCTGGATAATCCCAAGATGCTCATCCTGCCGGTGCTGACCGCCAGCCTGGTCGAAATGGGCTATATCCTGCGCATTACCCGCGCCAGCGTCGTGGAAGTGGTGCAGAGCAACTACGTCCGCACCGCCATCCTGAAGGGTCTGACCCGCACCCAGGTGGTCCTGCGGCACGTCCTGCGCAACTCCCTGCTGGCGCCCATCACCGTGATCATGCTGCATGTGAACTGGCTCATCGGCGGTCTGGTGGTGGTCGAGTCAGTGTTCGGGTATCCCGGCCTGGGGAACTTTATCCTCAACGCCGCGCTGTATAAAGATGTCTATGCCATTGAAGCCGCCTCCATGTTCTTGATCCTGCTGGCGGTGGGCACCCAGTTGATCGCGGATATCATCTACTCGTTCCTGAATCCTCGCGTGCGCTACGCGTGAGGGGGAGAGGAGCATGGCTGTTGACAGCACCATGATACGCATTACGCCGGCGCAACTGCGCTGGCGGCGGTTCAAAGAAAGTGTGGGGCTGATCTTTGCCTCCCCGACGGCTGTGTTAGGGCTGGTCATTGTGCTGATCTGGGTCTTCATCGCCGCCTTCGCGCCGTACCTGACCCACTATACGCCCTATGAACAGGACTATAAGAACATCAATAAAGGCCCCTCTGCCCAGCACATCCTGGGGACGGACCATCTGGGGCGGGATGTGTGGGCGCGCGTGGCCTTTGGCGCCCGGACCATCCTTCTGCTGGCGCCCATCTCGGTGGGGGTGGCGTTCCTGCTGGGCATGGTGTTGGGACTGCCGGCCGGCTACTTCGGCGGCTGGGTGGACGAGCTTGTGATGCGCATCCTCGACTCCATCATGGCTTTCCCCACCATCCTCTTGTACATGATCATCATCTCCGCGGTGGGCGCGTCCCCGGTCAACGTGGTCATCGCCATCGCCATCGGCGGCGCGCCGGGCATCGCACGCCTCATCCGCGCTCTGACGCTGGACATCCGCACCCGCGAGTACGTTGCCGCGGCGCGCCTGCGGGGCGACCGCCCCGTCCAAATCATGTTCCGGGAGATACTCCCCAACTGCCGCGGCCCGCTGATCGTGGACTTACTCCTGCGCATCGGGTATGCCGCCTTCTACATCGGGACACTGGGCTTCCTCGGCCTGGGCCTGCCACCACCCACTCCCGATTGGGGCGGCATGGTGCAGGAGGGACATAAGTTCATGACCACCAACGTCTGGCCGGTGCTGTCGGCGACGGTGGCCATCGTCACGCTGGTGGTGGGGCTGAACCTGTTCGCGGATGGCCTGCGCGAGGAGACGATGCGGTATCAGTAAGGGGCCGGCGCATCCGCTATCACATCACGGGAAGAAAGACCCATGAAGGAAGACCCGATCCTTTCTGTGCAGAACCTGGCCATTGCCTATAAGACCCGCAAGGGATACATCCAGGCGGTGCGGGATGTGAGCTTCGAGATCATGCCTGGGGAAAACCTGGGGCTGGTGGGGGAATCGGGCTGTGGCAAGAGCACCGTGGCCTATTCCCTGGTCGGATTCCTGGGCAGGAACGGCCGCATCACCAACGGGCGCATCATCTTCAAAGGGCAGGACATGCAGAGCCTGGACGAGAAGACCCTGCGGAAGCTGCGCGGCGCCCATATCGCCATGGTCTATCAGGAGCCGATGTCCTCCTTGAATCCGACCATGCGCATCGGCCGGCAGTTGGCCGAGGCGCTGGCCGCCCATACGGACCTGCCGGCGGAGGAGATCCGCCAGCGGTGCATCAAGGCCCTGCAGGACGTCTATATGCCGGAACCGGAGAGCATCCTCGCCCGCTACCCGCATCAGCTCTCCGGCGGCCAGCAACAGCGCGTCTGCATCGCCATGGCCATGCTCAACCAGCCGGAACTGCTCATCATGGATGAGCCGACCACGGCGCTGGATGTGACGGTGGAGGCGGCGGTGCTGGACCTGGTGGCGGAGCTTCAGGAGAAGTTCCGCACGGCCACGCTGTATATCAGCCATAACCTGGGCGTCATCGCGCGGGTGGCGGATAAGGTGGGCGTGATGTACGCCGGCGAGCTGGTGGAGCTGGCCTCCACCGAGCAGATTTACACCCATCCGCTCCACCCCTACACGGTCGGGCTGATGCGCTGTCTGCCGGATGTGGATGCGCCGCGCGGCACGCGCGAACTGCATCCCATCCCCGGGCGCGTGCCCTCGCCGGCCGAGGTGCCGGCCGGCTGTATCTTTGCGCCGCGCTGTGAGTATGCCGTTCCCGAGTGCTCCGCCGGCCGGCCCTCTTTCCAGGAGATCGCGCCAGGCCACTTCGCCCGGTGCTGGCGGGCGCGCGAATGGCTGGAGAACCCGCTGTGGACCAAGAAGCCGGCGAAGTCGAGCACCTATGTCTGCGCCAAGCCGGAGAGCGAGGAGCCGATACTCAAGGTCGAAGATGTGCGCACCTATTACCCCGTCCCCTTTACCACGGTGCGCAGTCTCATCGGCCTGGAGAAACGGCGCTATGTGCGCGCGGTGGATGGGGTCAGCCTCTCGGTGGACTGCGGCTATACCCTGGGCATCGTGGGAGAGTCCGGGTGTGGGAAGAGCTCCCTGGCGCGCACCATCGTTGGCCTGGAGACACCCACGGGCGGCAAGATGGAGTTCCTGGGGATTGATATCTCGAATGAGCCGGTGGAGCGCCGCCGGCGCGAGGTGATCCGCCACCTGCAGATGGTGTTTCAGAATCCAGACGGGACGCTGAACCCCTCCTATACCGTGGGCGATCAGATCGCCATGTCGCTGAAGCGCTTCCGGGTGGTGCCGGCGAACGAGGTCTACGGTCGCGTGGTGCAACTGCTGGAGGCGGTGAAGCTCAACGAAACCTATTACCACCGTCTGCCTCGACAGCTCTCCGGTGGGGAGAAGCAGCGCGTGGGCATTGCCCGCGCCATTGCCTCCAACCCCAAGATGGTCATCTGTGATGAGCCGGTGTCCGCGCTGGATGTCTCGGTGCAGGCGGCGGTGCTGATGCTCCTGCAGGAGATCCAGCAGCAGTTCCAGACGGCGATGATCCTGATCTCGCATGACCTGAGCAGTGTGCGCTTTTTCTCCGACTATGTGGCAGTGATGTATCTGGGGAAGATCGTCGAGTACGGCCAGGTGGAGGAGATCTTCTCGCCGCCCAGCCATCCGTATACGGCCGCACTGCTGGCGGCGGTGCCGCGGCCGGACCCGACGTTGAAACAGGAGTTTGTCCGCCTGAGCGGGGAGATTCCCAGTCCGGTGAACCCGCCGGCCGGCTGTCGCTTCCACACGCGCTGTCCGTACAAGCTGGGGGAGATTTGCGAGCGGGAGGAGCCGCCGGCGCGCCGCATGAGCATGGATCATGTCATCTACTGCCATCTGCCGGCCGATACCCTGCAGGCCATTCATCCGGTGATCCGCCGCAGTGCATGAGGCCGGCGGCAGGATCAACCATAGAAAAGCTCGTTTTCAACGAACGCACGGAGGAGAACCAGAATGAGCCAGGAAGAACTGTTTTTCATGCGCAAGCCGTGGGTCTATGATCCCAAGGCGCCGAAGCATCGGCGGCCGGACGCCCATCTGGGGTTCGACACGCGCGCCCTGCACGCCGGCTTTCGGCCGCTCAAGGATATGGGCAAGTTCAATACGTTCACTGTCCCCATTATCCAGTCCATGACCTTCCCGTACGAGCGCTTTGACAAGATCCCGTACCCGGTGTACGGCCGCACCAAGACCCCGACGGCGGCGGTGCTGGAAGAGCGGCTGGCCTCTCTGGAGGGCGGGGAAAGCGCCGTGCTGGCCGGCTCCGGCTCTCAGGCGCTCTTCAACCTTATCTTCACCATTGCTCGGCCGGGCGACAACGTGGTCACCACCCTCAATACCTTCGGCGAGGGATACAAGCAGGCTTCCAGCATCTTCCCCGAGCGCTGTCACGTGGAGTTTCGCTTCGTCAAGGACCCCGCCAACCCCGATTCCTGGGCCGAGCAGATTGACAAACGCACCAAGCTGGTATGGGTGGAGACGCCCAGCAACCCGTGCCTGTTCGTGACCGATATCCAGGCGGTGGCGGATGTCGCCCATGCGCACGGGGTGCCCCTGCTGGTGGATAACACCACCTTGACGGCGGCACTGCAGAAACCCATGGAGCTGGGCGCTGACATTGTCCTGCTCTCCATCACCAAGTTCCTCTCCGGCAATGCCACGGTCATCGGCGGCGCCATCGTCGGGCCGGAGGACCTGTGCGAGGATATCCGCTGGAACACCACGGAATTCGTCGGCTCCATTATGGACCCGTTGTCCTCCTGGCTGACCCTGCAGTATCTGGAGACGCTTTCCCTGCGCATGGAGCGACACAGCTCCAACGCCCAGAAGGTGGCGGAGTTCCTGCACGATCACCCCAA
>JAPWUQ010000168.1 GCA_028275445.1 Anaerolineae bacterium
GAAATGCGGGTGGGTACACCGCGTGACCTGGCGCTGAAACGCATGGTGGATCGGACGGGGGTGCCCGAGCTGGAGACGTTCGTGGCGGTGCTGGTGCAGTCCAGTCAGTTGGGTGTGCCCATATCGCAGGTGTTGCATGCGCAGGCGGCGGAGATGCGGTTAAAGCGCCGGCAGAGAGCCGAGGAGCTGGCACGCCAGGCCAGCGTCAAGATGGTCTTCCCGCTCATCTTTTTCATCTTCCCAGCGATGATGGTGGTCATGTTGGGCCCGGCCATCCCGATTCTGGCGGAATTCCTGGCCAGTATGCGGGCCGGCATCATGAGCTTCCCAATGCCGTGAATTTCAATTCGTGCACATGGACCGGAACATGGACATCTCAACGGACGAACGGTTTTCAGTGATCATCGAACATCCGCTGTACAAAAAAGGCATGGCTCATCTGCAGGCCGGGGAATGGCAGGAAGCCATTCAATGCTTCGAAACCCTGCTGGACCTGTACGGCATCAGCCAGCCGGTACAGCATGCGCTGAATGAAGCGCGGTTCAAGGCGAAGTTCGACGAGGCCGCGCGCGTGCGGCCGCGACAATGGTTCTTCCCCTGGCGACAGGTGGCCATCGCCGGCCTGGCGATCATCATTGTGGCGTTCCTGGGCCTGCAGATCTTCCGGGTGTGGAACACGCAGGTGGTGCCGTTTCTGGCGCAGGTGCAGGAGCAACAACGCATCAGCCGGCTGGCCGCCGAGGGCAAGGCGTTTCTGAACGCCGGCAGGCTGGATGAAGCGCAGGCACGCTATGAAGAGCTTCTTGCCCGGGTGCCGGATCATCCCGAGGCGCTGGCCGGCATCCAGCAGATCCAGCGCCAACGCGAGCTGGCAGCGCTATGTCAAGAGGCGGTGACCCGATACAAGGCGGGAGATTTGGCCAAGGCCCGTGAACTGTTCACGGAACTCACCTTTCGCTCGTCGGGCTACTGCGATGCCAACCGCTACATCGCGGAGATTAACCGGCAGTTGACCCTGACGGATTTATGGAATGAAGCTGAGGCGCTGTACCAGAGCGGCGATTTCCAGGGGGCGGTCCAGCGGTATGAACAGATCAAGGCCATGGATGTGAATTATCAACGCGACCTGATCGCCGCGCGGCTCTATGATTGTTACTTCCAGCTCGGCAAAGCGCTGGTGGAAAAGGACCCGCCGGCGCCGGGTATGATTCCCATGGCGCTGGAATATTTCGGACAGGCCCTGGCACTGCGGCCGCGCGATCCGCAGGCCACCCTGGAACAGCGGCTGGCAAGCCTGTATTTGGCCGGCCAGCAGGCCTATCTGGATGGACGTTGGGATGCCGCCGCCGATGCGCTGGGCACCATCTATGCCCAGCGTCCCAACTACCTGCACGGCGCATACATCGAGATGCTCTACGATGCCTATATCCGTAGCGGCGACCAACATCGCGATCAACAGGATTACCATTACGCGTGGGAACAATACCAAAAGGCCTCCATGCTGCCCATCGGGGAACCAGTGGTGGCCCGGGCCCGCATGGAAGCCGTTCAGCCCATGCTGACACCCACTCCCACGCCCACCGCCACCGGCACGCCGACCCCGGTCCCGACGCCAACGCCCATCCCATCCCCGACACCCACTGTGGTGTTGGCTACACTGCATAACAAGATCGTCTTCTGGGCGGACAAGGAGGGGCAGACAGGCTTCTGGATGATGAATCCCGACGGCACTGGCCGGCGCTATCTCGGTAACGACCCGAAATTGCGCAAGCAGTTCGATGAGCTGTGGGAAAGCGAGAGGCGCTCGCCGGACGGACGATTCCGTGTCTACGTCACGAAGGACAAGGGTGATCCGGCGCCCATGATCTACATTCAGGGAGAGGTGGATCAGTGGGGCAAGGCGCCGACATGGAAGGTGACCAAGGACTTTACGAAGGTGTCGTATGACCCCGTCTGGGCGCCGGATGGGAGCCGCATCGCCTTTGTCAGCCAACAGCGCACCAGCGACGACATCTGGATCATCTACCCGGACGGAAGCGATCCGCGCAACCTCACACCGAACGATTGGGAATGGGACAAGCATCCTTCCTGGTCGCCGGACAGCACGCGGATTGTCTTCTGGTCCAACCGGACCGGGGTGAAACAGATTTACATCATTGACGTGAATGGTCAGAATCTTCGCCGGCTCAGCGAAACTACCTGGGACGAATACGATCCAATATGGGTGAAGTGAAATGGTAAACTTCTCGCGCAATCCCAATCCCGCTTCCAGACCAGCGACCCCGCCTATACGGGTACGCAAGGATGAGAATGAGCGCAACCGCGCCATTCGGGAGAAGGTACACCGCCGGCTCCTGGCGGAACTGAGCCCGACCATTCGGACCGATGACGTGGAAGAGGTCCGCCGTGCTCTGGAGCGCATCTTTGATCAGACGCTCACCGAAGAGCGGGTACCGCTCAGCCGGCTGGAGCGGGCCGAGCTGTTCGAACAGGTGGTGGCCGATATCCTGGGCTATGGGCCACTGCAGGCATTGTTGGAGGATGAGACCATAACAGAAATCCTGGTGAATGGGCCGGACCAGGTCTTCATCGAACGCGATGGGAAATTGGAAGAGACCAACCTGCGCTTCCGGGATACCGAGGACCTGATGCGCATCATCGAACGGATTGTGTCGCCGCTGGGCCGGCGCGTCGATGAGAGCAGTCCCATGGTGGACGCACGCCTGCCCGATGGCTCCCGCGTCAACGTCATCATTCCGCCCCTGGCCCTCAACGGTCCCTGCATCAGCATCCGCAAGTTCGCCAAGGCGGTATATTCCATGGACGACCTGTTGCGTCTCAACACGCTCACCAAAGAGATGGCGGAATTCCTGAAGGCGTGCGTCTTGGCAAGGTTGAATATCGTCATTTCCGGTGGCACCTCCACCGGCAAGACCACCCTGCTGAACGTGCTCTCGAGCTTCCTGCCCAATAACGAACGCATCATCACCATCGAGGACGCGGCGGAGCTACAGCTTCAACAGCGCCATGTGGTGCGGCTGGAGGCGCGACCCCCCAACGTCGAAGGGCGCGGCGAGGTGACCATTCGCCAGCTTGTTATCAACGCGCTGCGCATGCGCCCGGACCGCATTGTGGTAGGTGAAGTGCGCGGCGGTGAGGCATTGGATATGCTGCAGGCCATGAACACCGGCCATGACGGCTCGCTGACGACGGTGCACTCTAACTCCCCGCGGGATACCCTGCATCGCGTGGAGACCATGGTATTGATGGCCGGCATGGACCTCCCCCTGCGTGCTATTCGCGAACAGATTGCCTCCGCATTCGATCTGGTGGTGCACCTGGACCGCCTGAGCGACGGAAGCCGCAAAGTGGTGCGGGTGACCGAGGTGCAGGGCATGGAAGGAGATGTCATCGTCATGCAGGACATTTTCCAGTTTGTCCAGACGGGTGTCCATGGCAACCGGGTGGAGGGCTATTTCACCGCGACCGGTGTCCGCCCCAAGTTCATGGACAAAGTGGAGGCCGCCGGCATCTTCCTGGACCCAAGCATCTTTGCGCCGGCCAAACACAAGGAACGACGGTAGGAGCAGTGCCTTGGAAAGCTCGGTGGAGATCAAAAGGGCTACGGATCAGCACGAGGGCATCATCCGTCCGGTCTCACTGGCCCAGGTGATGGATGAGGTCGAAAGTGAGGTGGCCGCCGGCCATCTGGAGCACCTGCGCCCATTCCCGACTGGCTTTCTCCCGCTGGATGATGTGCTCAATGGAGGACTTCGGCGCGGCGAACTGCTCATCATCGGCGGACCGACGGGCGTGGGGAAGACCATTTGGGGCCTGCAGGTCGCCCGCAATTTCGTCTGCCAGGATGCCGGCGCCGCCGCTTTATATGTATGTTATGAACACAGCGAGTCCCACCTCTTGTCGCGCCTGCTGTGCCTGGAAAGCGCCGAAATGGGCTACAAAGATGACGCGCTGACCATGCGCCGGCTTACCGACCTTTCCCTGCAAGCCGCGCCGGGCGTGGGACTCATGGGGATGCTCCGGCGGGTGCCGCGCTATGCGGCGGTCCTGGACCGGGTCGCATCCTATGCCGGCCGGCTCCTCGTCGTCAGTGCCAGCGGCCGCAACTCAACCCTGGACGAAATTCAGCACTGGACGGAACAGGCGCTGGAAACGGCCTCGACCAAACTGCTCTTGGTGGTGGATTATTTGCAGAAAATCCCAGTGCCGCGGGCGGTCCGGGAAGAGGAGAGCGAGGTAACCGTTTTTCTCGCTCATGGGCTGAAGGAACTGGCGATGGCGTTGAACATTCCCGTCATCGCCGTGGCCGCGGCTGACCGCCCGGGCCTGAAGTCCAAGCGCATGCGCTTCGCCGACCTGCGGGGAAGCTCCGCCCTGCAGTACGAGGCGGATATCGGCCTTATTCTCAACAACAAGTACGCCATCCTCAGCCGGGAACATCTCATCTACAACCCTCTGCAGGCCGAGGCCATGCGCAATTGGGTGGTCATCAGCGTGGAGAAGAACCGCGCCGGCGTGAGCGCGGTGGACATGGAGTACGCCCTCGACGCCGCCCACTTTCGCATCGTTCCCAACGGCAACTTTGTCCGAGAGCGTTTGGTGGACGAGAAAGTGATCCTGGAATAGGCCGGATCGGCACGGGAAACGCCGCTTCCGCTGTGGATGGGATGGGAGAGCGGCATATATGGCCGAGCTATTGGCAGCCGGCGGGATCGTGGAACAAGGTTCTGTGGCCTTATATCTCAGCGAGATGCTGCCACAGGACCATATTGTCGTCGCCAATGCCATGGTCTTCCAGCACCCTCTCGATGCCGTCGTCATCAGCCCCAAGGGCTTGGCGCTATGCCAGGTAGTGGACTGGGAGGCTATCGCGAGGCTGTCCCCGCGCGCGTCGGCAACCGGGGGCGGGGACACCCGCTCTCGTCACCTGGCCGCCGGCGCGCAACAGGCCATCCAGGCCATGCGAGCATTTTTGCAGGATGAGTTTCCGGACTTCCAGCCCATCATTCGCCACTTTCATGTGGTCAGCATCCCCAAAGCGGAATTCTCGGAATGGAAGGTCCTGGAACCAACTGGTTTGAGACAGGAAACACTTGCGGAGACCCTTATGGCAGACGAACTGGCGCCAGACGCAACCCTGGTCGATGAGGAAGCCCGCGCGGCCTTGGGGGAGGCACTGCAACAACGCCGGCTGGCTCGCTCCCAGCGCGCCCCCAAACCTTTCATCTTCCGCTCCGGAGGCCCCTTTGGCACGCGCACCCGGGCCTGGAGCATCCGCTCCCTGGTGCGGCATATGGACCGCCATCCGGACGACGGCATACATCACCTCAGCAACGGCACCCTGGAAAAATGGCTGGAGGAGGTCGGGGCGCCCCATCTGGCGGAGTTGGCCCGCTCGGCGGTACGAGACTCTCCCACCGATTACCGCCAGGCGCTGGAACTCTTTCTGGTCGGCACCGGCCTGGTGACGCGCCGGCGCCCCACTGTGCGGCCCAAACAGGTTGACCTGGGCTATATCGTGGCCGGCGACAGTGCTTCTGCAATCGTCCGCCTGCATCGCAAAGGCGGGTACTGCTTCGGCGAACTTCGGACCAGCCACCCGTGGGCACAGGTGGAGCCCAGATCATTCCAGGGGGAGCCCTGCCGGGCGCTGGTGACGGTCAACACGTCGAGCCTGCTGATCGATCCCGAACCCTATCAAGCCCGCATCATCGTGAGTTCTCGCGCTATGCCGGAAGCCGTGGAAATACCGGTGCGTTTCCGCGTGGTGCCCAGGCCCTCACTGTTTCAACGGGTCATCGTGCGGCCGGCCGGTGGGCTTCTGTTCGCCGGCGCGCTGGGCGCCGGCATCGGCC
>JAPWUQ010000169.1 GCA_028275445.1 Anaerolineae bacterium
GCGCCCGCCGGCCCCACCGTCCTGCTGGTAAAATCGAACCGCATGGGGCACGGGGATGACGAACTGGGGGGAATCCTTATCCGCGGTTTCTTCCACGCCCTTACCGAGATGGAGGATGTGCCGGAGGTTTTTATCTTCCTGAACAGCGGCGTGAAGCTGACCACCGAGGGATCGCCGGTGCTGGATGACCTGCGCGCCCTGGAGGAGCGAGGGGTGGAGATTTATTCCTGCGGCACCTGTTTGAACTTTTTCGGCCTGACCGAGGCGCTCAAGGTCGGCGCAGTGTCCAACATGTATTCCATCGTCGAGACACTGCTTTCCGCCGGCAAGGTCATCTCGCCGTAACCGCCAGGCAGGATGCCCATGTCAGCGCAGTACGGCGTGGTGCTCTTCGACTCCACCCAGCGCGCCATCCAGGCGGAGCGGGTGCTCAAGGCCGCCGGCCTGCCGGTCAAGCTGATCCCGGTGCCGCGCCAGGTCAGCTCGGACTGCGGGGTCTGCCTACGCTTTCTGTGGGAGGACCATGCCCGGGTGGAAGAAGTCCTGCGCACCCATAAGGTAGCGTTTGCCGCCATCCGGCAGATATAATTCGACGGGATATGGGGAGCACTATGGGCGTTTCATCGTACACGATCCGCAACCGCAACGGCCGGCCGGTGCGACTGACCGAGCTGGCGAGCTGTGCCGGCTGAGCGGGCAAGACAGGTCCGGGTGACCTGGCACGCCTCGTTGAGCCGTTAAAGGGCCTCTTCCGGCCGGCCGATTTCCCCGACCTGCTCGTGGGGCTGGGCTCGCCCGACGACGCGGCGGTATATCGGCTGGATGATCAGCGCGCCCTGGTGCAGACGCTGGACTTCTTCGCGCCGGTGGTGGACGACCCGTATATGTATGGTGCGATCGCGGCCGCCAACTCCATGAGCGATGTCTACGCCATGGGCGGCGAGGTGCTGTTCGCCCTGAACATCGCCGCTTTTCCCCAATGGCTGGATCGCGCCGTGCTGGCCGAGATACTGCGCGGCGGGGCGGAGAAGGTGCGGGAGGCCGGCGCGGCCATCGCCGGCGGCCACACCATTGACGACGATGAGCCGAAATACGGGCTGGCCGTGACCGGCATCGTGGCCATCGCCGAACTGATGACCAAGGCCGGCGCGCGGGCCGGCGATCAGCTCTTCCTGACCAAGCCCCTGGGCACCGGCCTCATCACCACCGCCGCCAAGGGAGGCGCCGCCCAACCGGAACATGTGGAGGCGGCGGTGCAGAGCATGCTCCAGCTCAACCGCTCGGCGTCGCGCGCCGCGCGCGCGGCCGGCGTGCGCGCCGCCACCGACATCACCGGCTTTTCCCTGCTGGGGCACGCCGCGGAGATGGCCAATGCCTCCGGCGTGCAACTGCATCTGTATCTGGAACGCATCCCCCTCCTGGAAGGGACGCGGCAGTACGCCGAGGAATGGCTTTTCCCCGGCGGGGCACACAGCAACAAGGAGTTTTTCGCGCCGCAGGTGCGGTTCGCCGGCCGCATCAGCGAGGAAGAGCAGATGATGCTCTTCACCCCGGAGACCTCCGGCGGGCTTCTGCTGGCCGTGCCGGCGGAGAGGGTAGAGGTTTTCTTGACGGCCTGTCAATCCTTCGGACAGCCGGCCTGGCACATCGGTGCGGTGGAGTCAGGGGCAGGGATCGTGGTGGAATGAGGTGACCATCACCCCTCTTGGGGTTCCTCGCTATGCGCCGGCGGCGCCAGCTCCTGCACCAGGCGCGCCAGCTCCTCGATCCCCTTCAGGATTTTGGCCACATCGCGCTCCTGCATGGGCGTCAGCGGCCCATCCATGGAGAGCATGGAGGCATATCCCCGCATATAGGTCAGCACCACTTTCATGCGGTGCGCCAGGGCGTCCGGATCAGAAGCGGATATCACGCGGAATCTCCCTCCCTCAGGCGCGCAGACGCTGGATGACCACCGGCAGGGCCGGCAGGAGATCGCTGGCCACGACGCCGCAACTGATCTGCCGGCTGAACTCCACCTCCTCCGCGGCCATGCCGTGCAGGAACCCGCCCACCAGGGCGGCATCCAGCGGCGAAAGCCCCTGCGCCATCAGCCCCACGATGGCGCCGGCGAGGACATCCCCGGTGCCGGCGGTCGCCAGGACCGGGTTGGCGAAGGGCAGGATATATGTCTCGCCGTCAGGGCTGGCGATCACCGTATGCGCCCCTTTCAGCACCACAATCTGTCCCCACTGCTGGGCGGCCCGGCTGGCAACCCCGATGCGGTCGGCCTGCACCTCTTCCGTCGTACAGCCGAGCAGGCGCGCCATCTCGCCCGGATGCGGCGTGAGGACACAGCCGGCGGGGATGTGCTTCCACCACTCCTCCGCCTTCGCCAGGGCATTGAGCGCATCCGCATCAATGACCGTGGGAGGCAGTCGGCAGGTTGAGGAAGGCGTGCCGGCCGGCGCGGTGGTCTCCACAAAGCCGATGCGCGTCCGCCGGCGCGGCAGGCGCAGTTCCCCGCTCAAAAAGGTATGCACAAAGCGCACCACTTCGTCCGCCTGGCCCAGGCCCGGGCCGATGAGCATTGCATCGAATTCCTGGATGCGTTCGCACAGGACATCCACCGCTTCATCGCTGATGACGCCCAGCGACTCCGGGAGCAGGATGTAGGTTGGCTCGTAGAGCTTGGCGGCCACGATGGGGAAGACACTGCGGGCCAGGGCCAGCGTGACCAGGCCGGCGCCCACGCGGGTGGCCGCCGCGGCGGCCAGGGCCGGCGCGCCAGTGTAGTTCACCGAGCCGGCAATAATAAGGGCGCGCCCAAACGTCCCCTTATGGGCATCCAGCGGCCGTTGGGGCAGGCGCTCAGTGACCATCTTGGTGGTGACCAGGTGCAGGTGGCAGTCTTTCACCAGGCGGGGCGGGATGCCGATCTCCGCGATCAGCAGTTTGCCGAGGACGCCGGCGCCAGGGAAGATAAACTGGCCGCGCTTGGGGAAGCCGAAGGTGACCGTGACATCCGCCGGCACTGCGGCCGGGTCCAGCGCGCCCGTATCGCAGTTCACCCCACTGGGGACATCCACCGCCACCACCAGGGGCATCTCAGGGCGTTCCGGCACCTTCAGCGTCGGGTCAATGACCTGCAGGGCCTCTTTCATCCAGGGCAGGCGGGCTCGCCGGCGGCGTTCCACCGTCTCCCGCACCACGCCCAGCAGTTCCGCCAGGTCACCGGTGATGGGGCGGTCGGCCCCTGTCCCCAGCAGGGCATCCAGCACCACGTCCGCCTGCTCGCATTCCTGACGCAGGGCCGCCCAGCCGGCATCCTCCTGCGCCCACAGGATGCGACAGCCGGCGTCGCGCGCGCGGGTGAAGTTGGCATCCCCTTCGACCTTCCGCTTCCAGATATAGCAGGTAACCAGCCCGCCCATCTGCTGGAGATGAAAAGCCGCCACCAGGCCATCCCCGCCGTTGTTGCCCGGCCCGACCAGCACCAGGATGCGCAGGCCCTGTGGGTCGGTCAACTGGCGCACGGCCGTGGCGACGGCCTGGCCGGCGCTCTCCATCATCATGGCATACGTTTGACCAGCGGCATCGGCGGCGGCTTCCGCCTGCCGCATCTGTTCCACGCTCAGGATGTACATGGCGCACCTCTCCTAACTGTGCGTTCGGCCTGCGGCGGATGGTACAGCAGGCCGGCGACGAGGGCATGACAGACCGCGGTGACCAGGACGATGCCGGCGTAGGACAGGCGAATGGCGGCGGATGGCGAGGTGCCGATGGGGTTCAGCGGATGACGGATCACGCCTGTGGAGCCAATCAGGTATAACGCGCCGGCCGCGAGGAACAGGTTCGCCAGCGCCCGCACCCCAGGCGCCGGCGCCCATTCCGCCGCCAGCACCGCCGCCGCCAGCAGAAGGGTGACATAGATGGTGGAGCGCACCCGCGGCTCGCCCCAGGCGATCAGCTCGCCCCAGGCCAGGTAGGTGACGATCATGCTGGAGAACAGGTATAGGAGCCAAACGAGCGCGGTGGCCCGCTGTACGGCGGTCAGCCAACGCATGAGCGCGTCGTGCCGGCGCACCAGCCAGGCCAATGCCAACAGGCCGGCGGCCAGGAAGCCCAGCATACAGGAGCGCACCAGCGCGCCGTGCAGAAATACCAGCTTGACCACCTGGCCGAGGGTGCGCTCCGCCGGCGCCGCCCAGATCAACAGCGCGTCCAGAAGAACGCCGGCCGCCAGCAGGCCGGCCAGCCAGAGGCGGTTCGGGAACGCGGCGGGACAGCGTGCAGGTGAGGTAAGGGACTGCATAACGCCTCCCCGGTGCGAATGTCGGGAAGGAGTATACCACAGCCCGGGCCGGCCGGCAACCAATTCAGGCGACCGTCACTTCGGAGGTAGCTGTCGCCTGGACACCCCTCTTTGCCACGCCGGCCGGCTGTGGTATACTTGCGCTGGTCAGACAGGTGGACATCCTTTACCGACGGGGAGACCATATGGTGCCAGTGATTCGCCGGCGCATCTGCCAGCTTCTCCTGTCAGCCCTGCTTCTGCTGGGAGCCGCGGCGGCCTGCGGCGGGCCGCCGGCCGAACGCATCTCGCCGACCGACGGCAAGGTCATGGTGCGCGTCCCTGCCGGCGAGTTCGTCATGGGCGCAAAGGCCGATGATCGCGACGCCGCCGGCGACGAACAACCCCAGCACACGATCTACCTGGACGCCTTCTGGATGGACAAGACCGAAACGACCAATGCCCAGTACCGCCGATGCGTGGAGGCCGGCGCCTGCCGGCCGCCGGAGTACTCCTTCTCCTATACCCGCGACCATTATTTCGACGACCCGACCTTCGACCATTACCCCGTCATCTGGGTGAGCTGGGACGATGCCCGCGCCTACTGCGAATGGGCGGGGAAGCGTCTGCCCACGGAGGCGGAATGGGAAAAGGCGGCCCGCGGCCCGCAGGCGCGCCGCTATCCCTGGGGGGAGGAGCCGCCGGACGGCCGGCTGGCCAATCTCTGCGACGCCAACTGTCCGTTCGATTACCGCCACCCCGACATTGATGACAAATATGCGGACACGGCGCCGGTCGGCAGTTATCCCGCCGGCGCCAGCCCCTACGGCCTGCTGGATATGGCCGGCAACGTCTGGGAATGGGTGGCCGACTGGTATTCCGCGGATTACTACACTTGGACCGCCCAGCGCAACCCGAGCGGGCCGGCGTATGGCACGGAGCGCGTCATGCGCGGCGGCGCGTGGAACATGTGGCAGAAGGACATCCGCACCGCGGCACGCGAGAAGGGCGCCCCAGGCCACACCTACGCCAACGTGGGCATCCGCTGTGCCCAGGATGATTGACACAGGCCGCATCCCTTTTCGATTTGCGGCGTCTTTTCTTTGGAAGCCGTGATCTGGAAGGGAAGGGCTATGCGCAAACGCAGTATGCTGATGACAGCGGTGCTGGCCGGCATGGTGCTGTTGGGATGGCTGGCCTTCGTCCGCGCCGGCGAACCGCCTCCCCGGTCCACGCCGCTGGACGCTTCTGCCAAGCGGGTCTATCCCGCCGGCCCCTCAGAGGCGCCCTATTCCACCCTGCGCTATGAAATCCTGCTGGCCAACGCCGGCGAAGCCCTTTCTCACGTCAGCCTGGCGGACAAACTGCCCGACCAGGTGGAGCTGGTGCGCGGCAGTGCCACCGGTGGGCTGATTTACCTCCCCAACCTGCGCACCCTGCGCTGGGACGGCGCCCTGCCGGCCAACAGCGCCATCACCCTGACATTTGCGGTGCAATCCCTGGTCCGCCAGCCGATGACCATCACCAACGAGGCGCTCATCTGCGACGTGAATGCCCCCTTCTGCATCACCCGTTCGGTGA
>JAPWUQ010000170.1 GCA_028275445.1 Anaerolineae bacterium
CTGCGCGACGGCGACATCCTCTGCGTGGCCTCCAAGGTGGTGGCGCTGGAACAGGGGCGCATCGTGGAACTGGCCTCCGTGGAGCCGTCGCCGGCAGCACGGCAGGCCCGCCGGCTGGATGCCGGCAAGGACCCGGAGACCTACGCCCGTTGGATGGAGCTGATCCTGCGCGAGGCAGACCACGTCTTCGCGTCCAATGTGGTATGGCTGACGCTCAAGGACGGTATCCTGATCGCCAATGCCGGCATTGACATGTCCAACGCCCCGCTGGGCCACGTGGTCCTGTGGCCGCACCGCCCCTGGGAATGGGCCAAAGGGTTCTGGCAGGACCTGCGCGCCGCGTATGGGATAGAGCGGGTCGGTGTGATCCTGACCGACGCCCGCTCGACCCCTCTACGGCGCGGCTTCACGGGTATGGCGCTGGCGTTCTGGGGGTTTGAGGGGCTGGACGTGCAGAAGGGTCAGCCCGATCTCTTCGGCCGGCCGCTTCAGTACACCGAACGCATGGTCGCAGACGGGCTGGCGGCCGCCGCCGTCGTGGTGGGAGGAGAGGCGAACGAACGCACCCCCTTTGTGCTGATTGAGGATGCGCCGGTCACTTTCACGGAGCGCGAGCTTCGGCCGGAGGAGATCCTGGTGCCTGCCGACCGGGACATCTTTTCCGTCATTTACAACGAGGAATTTAAGGCCGCGGCCGGCGGCCGGCCGGCCCCTAATCCTACGGGCGGTTGAAGCGGAACCCGTGCCCGCGCACGGTGACGACGAACTGCCAGGAGGGGTCCAGCTCGGCCAGGCGCTCCCTCAGCCGGCGCACCAGCGCATCAATGGCCTGCTCGGTGATGCCCTCGGCGGACTCATCGGGCCACACCGCCGAGACGATCTCCTCCCGGCTGACGACGCGGTCACAGTTATCGTACAGCAGTTCCAGCAGGCGGAATTGGGCCGGCGACAGCGGGGGCTCCAGCGCCTTCTGGTGCAGGTAGACCATGCGCGCTTCTTTGTCCAGCACCAGGCCGCGCCGGAAGGTTTCCTCCAGGTTCAGCGGGACGGTGGCGCCGGCATCCACAAAGGCCAGGCGGTAGCACAGGGCGATCTGAATCTCGTCCCCATCGTAGAGCCGCCGCGTCCCGAGCACCGCCTCGCCGTTGACAAAGGTCCCGTTCTTGCTCTGCAGGTCGGTGATGTAATAGCCGTCGGGCTGGCGGCGGATGCTGGCATGCCGGCGGGAGACCTTGCGGTCATTGAGCACGATGTCGCACGATTCGTCCCGACCGATGACCGTTTCCGGCCGGCTCAATGACCAGATCTGGCCGCAACCCTCACCCTCTCGCAGTATCAGTATCCCGACGTCCTGGTTCTGCATCCTTATATCCTCTCACTCGCAGGGCGTTTGACAACCCCATTACTCTCGGCTATAGTTATAGGTGGAGCCGCCCCCCACCAGCGGCATATGGTCGTTCGTCGTTGGCGCGGCTCTCCCGTCGTAGTGGATCCGGAGGAGAAGAGGTTTCCCTTGGTCGAGCCGCTCGCTCCTGGCACTGTCCTGAAAGAGCGCTACCGCATCACGGAACTCGTCGGCGAGGGCGGCATGGGTGCCGTCTACCGGGCCGATGACCTGCTTCTGGAAGGGCGTGCCTGTGCCATCAAAGAAATTCGCCCTGATCTGGGCACTGACCCTGTGTCCGCCCGGCAGGCCAGCGAGCAGTTTTACCGCGAGGCCTCGGTGCTGGCGCGCCTGGATCACCCCAATTTGCCCAAGGTTTCCGACTATTTCTCCGAGGCCGGCCGCGAATACCTGGTGATGGATTACGTCGCCGGCAAGGACCTGCGCCAGCTCCTGGAAGAAGCCCTTATGCAGGGGCATCCTCTGCCGGAAGAACAGGTCCTGCGTTGGGCCGAACAGCTCTGCGATGCGCTGGAGTACCTTCATTCCCAGGACCCGCCGGTACTGCATCGCGATATCAAGCCCGGCAATATCAAGCTCACGCCGGCCGGCACCATCAAGCTGGTGGACTTCGGCCTCGTCAAGCTGATGCTTCCCGATGATAATCGCACTATCACCGTCCTGCAGGGCCGCGGCACCGTCCAGTACACGCCGCTGGAGCAGTACGGCGGCGATACCGGCCACACCGACCCGCGCTCCGACATCTATTCCCTGGGCGCCACCCTGTATCACCTGCTGACGGGAAAACCGCCCGTGGATGCCAAACAGCGCTTCCTGAAGCCGGGCATTTTGCCCAGCGTGCGCGACCTCAACCCTGCCGTTTCCGAGCGCACCAACCGCGCCATTATGCACGCGCTGGAAATGCACCCCGACCAGCGTCCGCCCACGGTAGCGGCCTTCCGCCAGGAGCTGTTCTCCGGTGAGCCGGCTCCCTCGCCGGCGGATAGTGCCGAACGCCAGCCATCCGAAGCGCCCGTTTGGTTTGCCGCTCTGCGCGTGCCCCTCATCCTCTTTCTGATACTGCTGTTCGTCGCCCTGATCGTCACCGCTTTCGGGCCTATCCACTGATGCCCCTCAGCGGCTGATCCGGCGCCGCAGTCGCCTGTCCAGCGATAGATAAATGCCGGCGACCACCAGTCCCCCGACCGCGGAAATCACCGGCGCCAGCCAGGCGGCCGATCCCTCATCCGACGGGCCGGCCGGCAGAAGGCCCTGCACGTACAGCACATAGGCCGCCAGGCCGCCGATCATCAGCCACAGCGCCAGCCGCGCGCCGGTGATGGGCGAGTGATGCACGAGCGCCCATGTCAGGCCGGCGATCCCGCCCATGGCGAACAGTGCCAGGAGCGTCATGCCCAGCGCGCCCCAGCGGCCCCCGGCGGCTCCGCCGGCCTTTGTGCCGCCGGCGGTCGCCTCCGTGGGGGTCACCTGCGGCAGGGGTGTAGCGGTGGGACGCGGTGTGGGGGTCGGCGGCGGCGTATGGGTCGGGGTGAAGGTGGCGGTAGGGCTTGGCACCACGGTGGAAATCTGCGCCGGCTCGTTGCTCGAGATGACCACTTGCAGGGTGGTGGAGCGGACGGCGTTGCCGCTGGATGCGGTGACGTTGAGCTGTCCTACCCGCTCCAGCACCACGGAGCCTTCGGCCAGGCCATTGACGGTGGTTGTGCGTAGGCGCGGGAGCTCCAGGGATTCCGCCGGATAGTACAGGCGGAACTCCACCGGCGTGCCGTCCGGCACGGGGTGGCCGTTGTGGTCGAGGATGGGGCCGGCGATCAGCGACAGCGTACTGCCCACGGTGATATCCACGCTCTTGGCCGGGTCACTGCCGGCCGGCGTGTTCAAGCGCACCTGGATGATCTGGTCGGGGTCCGGCTCGGTGATAGAGATCAGGTCGTAGTTGATGCCGGCGATGGAAACCGGCGATGCGCCCCGCGGGGTGATCTCCTGGAACAGCGTGCGCACCGCCACCTCGATAAAGGGCGGCATCTTGCTGTACAGGCCGTAATAGGCGGTCAGCTTGCTGATCTCGGTGGTGTCCAGGTAATAGGGCTCGGCTAAAGCGAAGACGATGATGTTTTTATTGCGCAGGAGCGACTCGCTTTCCCGCAGAAAGTCCCGCAGGGCGGCGGAGGCCGGGTAGTGGATCGGGTCAATGTCCAGGGTGACGAAGACCACCCACTGGGCCTTTCCCAACGCCTCCTCGATGGCCTTGCGGGATTCGGGGCTGGATTCGCCGGCCTCGGGGTGCAGATACCCCCACAGGTCGGCAAAGCTGAAACTGGTGAGCAGGTCAGGTTGTACCTGGCCGGTGCCGGCCGGCCCGTACAGCTTCAAGATTTCCTTCGCAAAATCATCCACCCCCAGCAGGGTAAAGGGCGGACAGAGCGCGCGGTCGGAGCAGTCCGACACCTCCCGCACATCGGTAAAGATGACGATCGGCTCATCCGAGAGGGGCGGGCTGGGAAGCCGGTCCGCCAGCTCCCCCGGGCCAGGGTAGATGAGGGTCAGGGCCTGTTTGGCCACATCGCTCACCACGCCCAACCCTTTGCCCACCACGTCCTCGACCGCCTCCGGGTCCACCAGCACTTTGTCGGGGGAGAAAGAGGGATACAGCCGCAGTTTCAGGGCCAGGATGCGGCGCAGGGACTCGTCCACACGGGCGCGGAAATTGGTGTCGCTGACATATTTCTCCTGGAAGAAGGTGATGGTCGCCTTGATATTTTCGAACTGCTCGGCCCAGTTGTCATGCAGGGCGAATTGGGAAAGGGTCAGCAGGTCATTGCCGGCCAGGAAGGCCTCCTGGGCAATCTGCCGGTAGGGGAAGGTCTGCAACTGCGGGTCGTAATATTTGCGCACCGCCGGCACGCCCAGGGCGTCGCTGACCAGCAGTCCGCCGGCTTCCCGCCAGGGCGCGAACTCCGGCAACTGCATCAGCGCCGGCAGGTTCTGCGCATCAAAGGAAATCGGCCGCGTGAGCTGGCGGATGTTGCCCTGGAAACCGCGGTAGCGGATGTGCGAGGTCATCAGCGCATCGGTCACCGAGGGACTGCCCAGCTTGGGCTCTTTCGTGACGGCGAAGAAGGGCGCCAGCTCGATGCGGTACAGCTCTTTGAGCGACTTGTTGACGGTGGAAATCTCCTCGTCCGGCCGGCGGTCGCTTCCCCCGTTGCCCGGGAAGTGCTTGGCCACGGTCACGATGCCGCCGGCGCTCCCCAGGTGCACGCCGCGGATGTAGGCCTCGCCCAGCGCGCCCACCCAGTAGGGGTCGCCGCCAAAGGTGCGGATGCCCATATCCCCGCGCCCGCCCGGGCGGGGAGTGTCCAGCACGTCGAGGGAAGGGCCGAGGAGCATATTGATGCCGACGGCGCGCAGTTCCGCCCCGACGATTTGCCCGACGGCCTCGGCCAGCGCCGGCGACCAGGTTGCTCCCACCGCCATATTGCTCGGCACCGGGGTAAAGCCGTTGCGCAGGCGCGTATAGGGGTATCCATCCCCCTCATGGTCCACCGCGATAAAGAGCGGGATATGGGTACTGCCGGTAGGGGTAACGGTCTGGGTGGGAGTGACGACGCCGGCCGGCGGGACAGCCGGGTACTTGCTTTCCAGCGGCGGGGCGGTCAGGGCCAACTGCTGGAGCTGGTTGACCAGCTCCGCGGTCTGGCGGGGGGTGTCGCCGCGGTTGACGATATTGCCGTTGCTGGCCAGCAGGACCACGCCGCCCACGCGGTAGCTCTGGATCAGCTCCGCGATGTCCGAATCGGGCGGCGCCTGGTTCCCCATAAAGGTGACCAGGAAAAGCTGGCCGACCCGTTCTTCGACGGTCATGCCGGCGATGATGGTGTCCACGGCGTTATTGGCGGAGGGTGCGCGAGAGGCGGGTTGGGCAAAGCCGGCGGCCGGCATGCCGGCCAGCAGGATGCTCAGCAGCGCGATGCTTACTGCAAGACGCCAACCGATCCGCTTCATGCGCTTTCCGCCCTCTGAAGTGGGGGAATATGCCCGCGCTTGCCACGGGCTGATGATAGTATACACGAGGCAGGGTGCCGGCGCAAGACATCGGCCGGCGCGGGGCAAAAAAGCCTCCCGCAGGAGTCCCTGCGGGAGGCATCGCCGGCTTACTTGGACTTGACCTTGATGGTCTTGGGTTTGACGCTTTCCGCCTTCGGAATGGTCAGGGTGAGGATGCCGTTCTCGAAGGTTGCCTCGGCCTTCTCCGCATCCACGGGCACGTTCAGCGTCAGGGTGCGGCTGAAGGGGCCATAGGCGCGTTCCTGGAAGATATAGTCCACATTCTCCAGGGGCGGTTTGATCTCGCCCTTGATGGTCAGCGTATCACCTTCCAGCGTGATCTCCACATCCTCCGGCTTGACGCCCGGCACCGGCGCCATGATGACGA
>JAPWUQ010000030.1 GCA_028275445.1 Anaerolineae bacterium
GGCCTGGCAATACTGGATGAGGTGCTGGTGCTGGCGGATGAGATCGCGGCGCATTAGCGTCCGCGGGAAGGGCGAGGATGGCCGATGAGCCCAACGTATGACGTGATCATTATCGGCGGGGGGATGATAGGTCTCTCGACCGCGTATCATTTGGCGCGACGCGGTGCGCGCACCGTACTGCTGGAGGCCGGCGAGTTGGGCGGAGGCACTTCCGCCGCCTGTTCCGGCCGCGCCCAGACCATCGAGGGCCATCTGGACCCGCTCAATCTGTACCTGGTACGGGCGGGACTGGAGCGCCTCTCCACCCTGGAAGATGAGCTGGGCCATGCCTTCTCCTGGCGGATGGTGGGCTACTTCTGTCTGATCCCCTCCCCACACCTCTGGGACACGTGGACCCAGCGCGCCCGCATCCTGAGCGAGAACGGCATCCCCACCGTGATGGTGGACCGGGAAGAGCTTCAGAGAGCGGAACCGCTCCTGAACACCGCCGGCCTGCTGGGCGCCGCCTATGGTCAGGAAGGGCTTCTCAACCCCTTTCATTTTTGCTGGGCCTATGCTCAGGCGGCCCGCCGGCTCGGCGCGGATATCCGCGCCGGCACGCCGGTGGTCGGGATGAAAGCCGCCGGCGGGCGCGTGGTCAGCGTGGAGACGCCGGCCGAGCGCTTTTCCGCCGGCCAGGTGATGGTGGCGGCCGGCGCCTGGACGCCGAAACTGCTGGCGATGATCGGGGAAACTGTGCCCATTCATTTTACCCATGCCGAGGCATTCATCACCGAGCGCGTGCCGCTGGCCCTGCGGAACACCATCGGCATGGCCGATTTTTATGAGCAAATCCACGGCAAGCAGAGGGCCGTTTCGGTCGGGTTCTCTGTGGAGCCGGACGGCGCGCTGTTGGTGACCGAGGCGGTGACCCGCACGGACACCATCCGTCGGGGGTGTTCGGTTTGGGGGGTGGCCGGCATGGCCGCGCATCTGCTGGCGCTCTACCCAGGTTTGCGCAAGGTGCGTGTCCTGCGGGGGTGGGGTGTGCCGACCGCTTTCACGCCGGACGATGAGCCGGTGGTCGGCCCAATGCCGGGCTGGGAGAACCTGTTCGTGTACGGTGCTTGTCTGGAAACCATTCCGACCATACCGGTGCTGAGCGATTGGGTGGCCGGCATGATGCTCGGCGAGGAGCCGCCGATGGACCTTTCGCTGTACTCTCCGGCGCGCTTTGCCCGGGCGGCGTGAGGAGGCAAAGGGATCATGGGAGGGAATGTAGGGATCACGGATACCGTGCGGGTGGTGGTGGATGGGTGCGAGGTGGAGGCGCCGGCCGGCCAGACCATTGCCGCCCTGCTCGTCTCCCTGGGCTACCGCTCCTTCAGCCGCTCGAAGGTGTCGGGAAGCCGGCGCGGTCTGTTCTGCGGACAGGGGGTCTGCTTCGAATGTGAGGTTACCCTCGGCGATGGGGAAAAGGTGCGCGCCTGTGTGACGCCTGTCGAGCCAGGTATGGTGATTCGCACGGACCAGGCGAAGGAGGCGTGAGCATGGGCGGAGGGACGCGCTGGGACACCATCGTCATCGGGGCAGGGCCGGCCGGCATGTCGGCCGCGCTCGAACTCGCCAGGCTGGGCCTGTCCGCCCTGGTCATTGATTCCGCGCCACTGCCAGGAGGGCAGTATTTCAAGCAGTCCACCCTGCGGGCGAAGCCACCGTCGGAAGAGGGACGGTCGCTCATCGCGGCGTTTGCGCGCGCGGAGCTGGGCCGGCTGATGGACACCCAGGTGTGGGGGATCACCCCGGAGCCCGATGGGTTTGAGGTGGCCGTGTACCGCAAGAGCGGCGGGGAGCGCCGGCTGTGGGCGCGGACGCTGATCATCGCCACCGGCGCCTATGACCGGCCGGTGCCCTTCCCGGGCTGGGATCTGCCCGGCGTGATGATGGCCGGCGGCGCGCTGACCATGATCAAGCATCAGGGGGTACTGCCGGGCCGGCGGGTGCTCCTGTGCGGGACTGGCCCCCTGCAGTGGGTCCTAGCACGCCATCTGCTGGAGGGCGGCGCACAGGTGGTGGGGATCGTGGACGCGGCGCCTTTTCCATGGAAGGCTTTGCGCCGGATGACGGCGCTGATGGGCCAGGGGGAGCGCATGCGGGAAGGACTGGGCGCATGGGCGGCCATCCTGCGGGCCGGCGTCCCCGTGCACTGGGGCAAGATCATCTTGCGGGCCGAGGGAGCCGATGGGGTGGAAAGGGCCGTGATCGGCCGGCCGGATGGGACCTCCACGCGGTCCTTTGCGGTGGATACCGTCTGCCTGGGTTATGGGTTCCAGCCCTTCAACCATCTTGCCCGCATGATCGGGTGCGAGCACCGCTATGTCGCGCCGTTGGGGGGATGGGTTCCTCTGCGGGATGACTGGTGCGAGACGACACTGCCGGGTGTGTTCGTGGCCGGCGATGCCGCCGGCATTCAAGGGAAAGATGTAGCCCTGCTGGAGGGGAGGCTGGCAGGGTGGGGTGCCGCGCGCCGCCTGGGCGTGGACGTGGCGGATGACCAGGTGAAGGCGCTGGGCGCGCAACTGCGCCGGCAGAGGGTTATGGCGCAGTTCCTCTCCTACGTGTTCCCCTATCCGTTTGACAGCGTCCCCTTTCCGGTGGAAGATGATACCATCCTGTGCCGCTGTGAGGAGGTGCGGGTGGGGGATGTCCGGCGCATCGTGCGCGAAGGCGCGAGCACTTTGCGCATGGTGCGCATGCTGACGCGCGCCGGCATGGGCCTCTGTCAAGGGCGGACCTGTGCTGATCTGGTGTGTCATCTCCTGGCGCAGGAGACCGGGACGCCGGTGGCCGATATTGCCGGCCCCAGGATAAGTCCCCCGCTGTTTCCCATTCCACTGCACGGCGTAATCGGAGAGGAAGCCCATGTTCGTGGTGAGAATTGACCTGCACGCCAAACGCATCGTTCGCGAAGAGGTGAAGGATGTCTTGAGCGCCGGCCGGCATTTTATCGCTCGCATGTTGAGCGATGAATGTGACCCCGGTATGGACCCCCTGGGGCCTGAGAACCCGCTGATCTTCACCACCGGGCCTTTCGCCGGCTGGCCGATCTCCTCGGCCGGCCGGCTTTCCGTCGGCGGCAAAAGCCCGCTCACCGGCGGCATCAAGGAGAGCAATGCCGGCGGCGAGCTGGCCAACGCGCTGGCCGGGCTGGACTGCCGCGCGGTCATCCTGCACGGCGCGCTGGCGGAACCCGGCATCGTGGTGATGGACGGAGCGGATGCGGCGCGCATCCTGCCGGCGGGCGCGTATTGGGGGCTGGATACCGAAACCTGCACAGCGCGCCTGCGGGCGGACTTTGGATCCGATTATGCCATGGCCGTGATCGGGCCGGCCGGCGAGATGCAACTGCCGGCCTCCGCCATCTGCGTGACCGATGCCCGCGGACAGCCCTTCCGTTTCGCCGCCCGCGGCGGCCTGGCCGCGGTCATGGGCAGTAAGCGGCTGAAGGCCCTGCTGGTGCGGAGGCAGAAGCGTCCTCTGCCGGCCGACCCGGCGTTTCTGCCGGCGGTGCGCAGGCTCCACAAGGCCATTGGGCAAAACCCGCGCGTCGAGGCCCTGCGCAAGTATGGGACGGCCTCCACGGTCATGCTGACCCAATCGTGGGGCGGCCTGCCGACGCGTAATTTCCGGCAGGGCACCTTTGAGCACGCCGAGGCAATCTCCGGCGAGGCCATTTACCGGCTGATCACCACCCGCGGCGGGGAAGGGACGCCTACAGAGGCCTGCATGAGCGTCTGCCTGATCCAGTGCTCCAACATTTACCCCGATGCGGAGGGCCGCCGGCTGGTCGGGAAGATCGAGTACGAGACGCTGGCCATGTGCGGCTCCAACCTGGGCATCGGCGATCCGGATACGATTGCACGCATCAATCAGCGCTGTAATGCGCTGGGGCTGGATACCATTGAGATGGGCACGGCCCTGGGCGTGGCGGCGGAGGCCGGCCTGATGGAGTTCGGCGACGGCGAGCGCGCACTGGAACTGCTGGAAGAGGTAGCGCGGGGGACGCCGCTGGGCCGGCTGTTGGGCCAGGGCTGTGCGGTGCTGGGCCGGGTGCTGGGGGTCGAGCGGGTGCCGGCCGTGAAAGGGCAGGGCATGCCGGCGTATGACCCGCGCGCCATTAAGGGCACGGGTGTGACGTTCGCCACGTCGCCGATGGGCGCGGACCACACCGCCGGCCTGACGGTCTTTGCCCGCGTGGACCATCATGCGGCGGAGGGCCAGGTGGAGCTGTCGCGACAGGCGCAGATTGACCGCGCCGCGTTCGATGCGCTGGGGCTGTGCGCCTTCTTGATGGGATCGACCGCCGGCCGGCCGGAGCTTCTGCTGGACATCCTGCGCGCCGGCTATGGGGTGGAGCTGGGGCCAGGGTGGCTGAATGAGCTGGGCCGGCAGGTGATCGAGATGGAGCGCGCCTTCAACCTGCGCGCCGGCATCACGCCGGCGGCGGACCGCCTGCCGGCGTTCTTCGAGCAGGAACCGCTCCCGCCGCATGGAGAGACCTTCGATATCCCTCCAGACGCACTGCGGAACATCTGGTCAACGTGAGCCATTGTCCGGCGGGCCTTGCCACCTCTGACCAGTAAAAATACGCGTTTCGCGTATTGCGCGTTTCGCGTATGTATGTTACAATGTGCGCCGCCGAGCACGTCAGAGCTAAAGACGCTGGTCCATAGCCAGTGAGGATGCGCGTTTCGCGTAAGTATGCTATAATCAGCGCCGGCGAACGCGTCAGAGCTGAGGCCGTTGACCCTATCGGTTAAGGGAGGCCACGTCCCATGCTGAAGTTTATCCTCCGCCGGATCGGACTGCTTCTTCTCACCATGTTCCTGGTGTCCGTCATCGTCTTTGGGGTTACCGAGGCGGCACCCGGCAACATCGCGCGCAATGTGCTGGGCGCATACATTACCCCCGAGCAGGAGAAATCCTTCCTGGCCCAGATGGGCCTGGACCGCCCCATTTATCAGCGCTATCTCTTCTGGCTGGTGGGCAATGACTGGCTGGCGCGCCGAAGGATTGGCATGCCGCTCAAGCAGATTCGCACGGAGAAGGGGTTCCTGGAATGGTGGGCGGTGGAACCGGACGGCACCCTGATCCGCTGGAAGCTGGAAGGGGAGAACCTCATCGCCATCCGCAAGTATGCCGACGGCCGGCTGGAACAGCAGGAGGATAACGGGCGCTGGCGAGTGCGAGCACCTGCGGAAGAGCTTGCCCGACTGCGGGAACTGCGGGGGCAGGTGGAGGGTGATGCGCGCCTTCTGGAAGAGGATCGTTCTGCGCTGTTGGGCCGGCTCGATGTCATCATCGGGGTTCTGGAGAGCGTCACCAATGAGCAGGAGATGCTGAGCGCGCTGGCCGGCCCGGAGAAGGAGCTGGACGCTTTCATTGACCCCAACGCCACCCGCCTGGAGGAAGGGCTGTTGGGTGCGGCGCCCGAGCTGGCCCGGGATGAGATTTATGAGGCCTTGGTGATATATCGCAACCTGTCGGTCGGTGCGACAGTGAGTATCCCACCCCAGCAAATAGCGAACAAGATGAACCGCGCCGCCGGCGTGGTGGCGAAGATCGACCCGGACCTGGCGGAACAGTTGGTCAATGCCCAGAATGCCTTCCAGGCCGGCAACGTGGAAGTGGCCATGGAAACCCTGACGCCCATCATGCCGGCGCTGGAGGCGCAGTCCGCCGGCTACATCCATTTTGTGGATGCTCTGCAGGGCGCGGACTTCTTTGCGGCGGAGCAGGCTCTGCGCGAGATGGCCGATCCGGAGAAGACCCCGCTGGACAGCGCCCATGCCGCGCTGCTGGGGCGACAGCTCGGCAAGGCCGGCGGTGTCCTGCGCAAGATCTCCCCGGGCTTTAAGGCGTTGAGCGAGGCCTCCACTGCCCTGACCAAGGGGGAGGTGGAGACCGCCCGCGCCAAGCTCCTGGAGGCCGCCGATCATATGGCCCAGGTGGCGCGCAACCTGCACCTGACGGAGCTGGCGCGGCTGGCTAAGGTCCAGCGCACCTTCTGGGGCGTGGACACCAACAACCGGGCAGTGCTGTGGGAGCGGGGCGGCACGCGCGTCTCCTGGCAGATGATCGAGATGGGCATGCGGCGCATTCGCGGCGGCGCGGTGGAGTATCTGCCACTGCAGAGAGGGCTTCTGCGCGGGGACCCCGGCGTCTCGGTGCGCACGTATCGGCCGGTGGGGGAGACGCTGGTGCTCCGCCTGCGCAACTCCCTGGTGTTGGCGGCCATCGCCTTCGTGGTGGTGATGCCGCTGGCGCTGGTGCTGGGGCTGATCGCCGGCCTGAACGAGGGCAAGCCCATTGACCGCATCCTTTCCATCTTTGGCCTGGTGACGACCGTCACCCCCGAGTTCGTCTCCGGTATCTTCCTCATCCTCATCTTCGCATACTGGTTGAAATTGGTGCCCGGGGCGACGGTTTTCGGCGAGAAAGCCCCCTGGGAGCGGCCGGACATGCTCATTCTGCCGGTGGCCACGCTCACCCTGGTGGAACTGGGGTATGTCCTGCGCATGACCCGCGCCAGCATGTCGGAGGTGATGCGGACGCCGTACATCCGCACGGCGTTTCTGAAGGGCCTGCCGTACTGGCGCATCGTCTTCAAACATGCCGTTCGCAACGCGCTCATCGCGCCCATCACGGTCATCATGCTGCATGTGAACTGGCTGGTGGGCGGTATCGTGATTGTGGAGGCGATTTTCGGATATCCGGGCCTGGGCAAATATCTGCTGGAGGCGGCGCTGTTCAAGGACTTCAACGCCATCGAGGCCGGCGCCATGGTGCTGGTGACCCTGGCCGTGGGTACACAGCTCCTGGCGGACATTGCCTATACGTTCCTGAACCCGCGCATCCGTTACCAGTAGCCGGCCTGGAGCCTGGAGAGGAGGTAACACCGAAGGGATGACGGTCAGCGAAGAAGTTTTCCCCAGCGCCAAGCCTTCGTTCCTCGAGCGCCTGCGGGACTCCCTGTTGATTCTATGGGGGTCCAAGACGGCCATGGTGGGGCTGACCATGGTCATGTTCTGGATCGTGGTGGCTCTGCTGGCCCCCTGGGTGACGAAATATTCGCCCACGGAACAGGACTGGCAGGCGCAGAACCAGGGGCCGTCCGCACAGCATTGGCTGGGCACCGACGACGCCGGCCGCGATATCTGGTCGCGCCTGGTCTACGGCGCCCGGGTGATCCTCATCCAAACCCCGGTGACCGACAAGTTCTCCCTGCCCATCGGCGTAGCCGTCTGGGGCGTCCTGCTGGGACTTGTCGTGGGGTCCACGCTTGGTCTGGTGGGCGGATACCTGGGGGGCTGGATAGACGAGATCATCATGCGACTGCTGGACGCTATGATGGCCTTCCCGGTCATCCTGCTGTACATGATCATCATCGCCGCGGTCGGCCCATCGGCCATCAACGTGGTGCTGGCGATCGCCATTGTGGGCACGCCGGGCATCGCGCGTCTGGTGCGCAGTCTCACGCTGGATATCCGCACCCGGGAGTATATCCGCGCCGCGGAGGTGCGTGGGGAAAAGCTGTGGTACATCTTGTTTGTGGAGATTCTGCCCAACGCCAGCGGCCCGATATTGATTGACGCCATGCTGCGCCTGGGGTATGCGATCTTCGCCATGGGCACGTTGGGCTTCTTGGGATTGGGTCTGCCGCCGCCCTCGCCGGATTGGGGGAGCATGGTGGCCAAGGGCCGGCGCTTCATCCTGGCCGGCAGTCCGTGGGCGGCGCTGTGGCCGGCGGTCGCCATTGCCTCCCTGGTGGTGGGGCTGAACCTGCTGGCGGACGGCTTGCGTGAGGAGACCCAGAGGTATCGGTGATCAAGGGGTATCAGCGCATGAAGGATCGAAAAGACCTGCCCATCCTGCGTGTGGAGAACTTATCGGTCGCGTATGCGACGCGGAAGGGGGAAGTGCCGGCGGTGCGCGACGTCTCCTTTGAGGTGCGCCGCGGCGAGACCTTCGGCATGGTAGGCGAGTCCGGGTGCGGCAAGAGTACTGTCGCTTTCAGCATTGTGAATTTCCTGGGGCCGAACGGGCGCATTAAGGCCGGCCGCATCTTCTTCCAGGGACAGGACCTGGTAGGGCGCTCCGAACGCGAACTGCGGCATCTGCGCGGCAACCGCATTGCCATGGTCTACCAGGACCCCATGCAGGCGTTGAACCCCTCCCTGCGCATCGGCGAGCAGATGGCCGAGGTGCTCATCGTTCACCAGGGGCTGAAGCGGGCCGAGGCGGAGGAGCGCTGTATCCAGATGTTGGAGCGGGTCTATATGCCCGACCCGGCCAACGTGATGCGGCGCTATCCCCATCAGCTTTCGGGCGGCCAGCAACAGCGTGTGGTGATTGCCATGGCCCTGCTGAACGACCCGGCCCTGCTGATCATGGATGAGCCGACCACGGCGCTGGATGTGACGGTGGAGGCGGCGGTGCTGGACCTGATCGCCGGCCTGCAGGAGGATTTCGACACCGCCATCCTCTATATCAGCCACAACCTGGGCGTGATCGCCCGCGTGTCGGACCAGGTGGGGGTCATGTACGCCGGCCAGCTTGTGGAGCGGGCGCCCGTGACCGACCTGTTCCTGAAGCCGCTTCACCCGTACACGCAGGGCCTTCTGCGCTGTGTGCCGCGTCTGGGGCAGGATAAATTGAGCAGTTATCTGCTTCCCATCCGCGGCCAGGTGCCCTCGCCGGCCGCACTGCCATCCGGCTGTATCTTCGAGCCGCGCTGTGACTTCGCCCGGCCGGAGTGCCGGCACGGCATGCCGGAATATCGCCAGGTCGCCGACGGCCATTGGGTGCGCTGTTACTTCGCGGAGGAAGTTGCCGGCGCCGGCTACCAGCCGCCGAAAGAGCTGGTGGCAGAGATGTTGGCAACAGCCCGGAAAGAACGGGAGCCGGTCCTGCGGATCGAGCGGCTGAAGACCTATTACGAGGCCCCTTCGCCGAAGCTCTTCGACCGGCGCAAACGCTATGTGCGGGCGGTGGACGACGTCAGCCTGGAAGCTTATAAGGGGTTGACCCTGGGCATTGTGGGCGAGTCCGGCTGTGGCAAAAGCACGCTGGCCCGCACTATCATCGGCCTGGAGCGGCCCACCGACGGCAAGCTGGAATTCATGGGCTTCGATATCCGCAAGCCGGTGTCCAAGCGGGATCTGGAGATCATCAAGAACATGCAGATGGTGTTCCAGAACCCCGATTCGACGCTGAACCCGGCGTTCAGCGTGGGCCGGCAGATCGCCCGCCCGCTGGAGCTGTTCAAGGTGGTGCCCAAGGACCAGATTCGCGGGGAGGTCATCCGTCTGCTGGAGCTGATGAAGCTGGGGCCGAATTATTACGACCGACTGCCGCGGCAGTTGAGCGGCGGGGAGAAACAGCGGGTGGGCATCGCCCGTGCACTGGCCGGCCGGCCGGAATTGGTGCTGTGCGACGAGCCGGTGTCCGCGCTGGATGTCTCGGTGCAGGCGGCGGTGCTGAACCTTTTGCTGGAGATTCAGCACAAGCTCGGCACGACGCTGATCTTTATCGCCCATGACCTGAGCGTGGTGCGCTTCCTGTCCGATTACATCGCGGTGATGTACCTGGGCAAGGTGATGGAATTCGGCACGGCGGAGCAAATTTACGCCCCGCCGTATCATCCCTATACCGAGGCACTGCTGTCCGCTGTGCCCATTCCGGACCCGCGGGCGGAGCAGAAGCATGTGCGCCTGGAGGGCACGGTGCCCAGCGCGTTGAACCCGCCGGCCGGCTGTCGCTTCCACACCCGGTGTCCCCGCAAACTGGGGCCTATCTGCGAGCAGGAGGAACCGCCCTGGCAGGATGCCGGCAACGGCCACCGCATCTACTGCCATATTCCTCTGGAAGAACTGCGCAAGGTGGAGCCGGTCATCACCCTGCACACCGACAACGCGATCAAGGTGCGGTAAACAATCTATACGAGCAAGCGTCCGCTGCACAGGGGATGGGGCCGCCAACCCATCCCCTTGTTGTCCGCCGGCACGTGTGCCGCCGTGAAAGGAGGGAGACCGAATGGTGTTCCACGCGCGTGTGAACCGGGAAGGGATGGAACATCCCCGCTTCCAGTATCTCTCCCGCGCCCAGTGCGAGGCACTGCACAACGCCAGCCTGGAGATTCTCTCGCGCACGGGCGTGCGGTTGTACCTGGAGGAAGCGATCGAGCTACTGCGGAAGGCCGGCTGTTCCGTCACTGATGGCAATCGGGTGCGCATCCCCGCCGGCCTGGTGGAGAAGGCGCTCTCCACGGTGCCCAAACGCATCACCCTGTATGACCGGGACGGGAAGCCGGCGCTCTTTCTCGAGCCGGGACGATGCTACTATGGGCCAGGCTCCGACTGCCTGCACATCATTGATCACCGCACGGGCCAGCGGCGCGATCCGGTGCTCCAGGACATTGTGGACGGCATCACCTTGTGCGATGCCCTGCCGCGCATCGGCTTCGTCATGTCCATGTTCCTGCCCAGCGACGTCAATCAGCTTGTCTCCGACCGCTACCAGATGGAGGTCATGCTGAACTATACCACCAAGCCCATCGTTTTCGTGACGAATGAGTTTTCGGGCTGTGTGGATGCGGTGAAGATGGCGGAGATCGTCGCCGGCGGGGAAGAGGCCCTGCGCGAGCGGCCCTTTGTCGCCTGCTACATCAATGTGACGACCGGCCTGCGTCATAATGAGGAGGCACTGCAGAAGCTCCTTTTCCTGGCGGAGAGAGGCATTCCGGCGCTGTATATCCCGGTGGTCATCGGCGGTCTGACGGCTCCGATGAGCGAGCCGGCGGGCATGGCCATAGTCAACGCCGGCGTCCTGGCCGGCCTGGTGCTGTCCCAGTTGAAGCGGGAAGGCGCGCCGTTCATCGTGCCGGGCTGGGGCGGGGCCGGCCTGGACATGCGCACCACGGTCAATCCGTACTGCTGGCCGGATTCGCGCGGCATGGCCCATGCGCTGGCGCAGTATTACAACCTGCCCATGTTCGGCATCGGCGGCTGTAGCGAGTCCAAGGATGTGGATTCTCAGGCGGCGGCCGAGGCGGCCCTGACGATGATGGTGGAGACGCTGGGCGGCGCGCAGTTGATCCACGACCTGGGCTATCTGGAGTCGGGCCTGACCACTTCGCTGGCGCAGTTGGTCATCTGCCACGAGATCGCCGGCTGGATCGCCAAGTTCCTCTCCCCCACGCCGGTGAACGACGAGACGCTGGCGCTGGACCTGATTGACCAGGTGGGGCCAGACGGCCAGTTCCTGGATACCCCACATACGCTCCAGCATTTCCGCGATTTCTGGTATCCGGAGGTGTTCGAGCGCACGGATTATTTCGGCTGGCAGAACGCCGGCGCCAAGCTGGCGCCGCAACGGGCCGCGGAATATGTCCAGCGCGTGCTGGAGACGCATCAACCGCCGCTCCTGCCGGAGGACCTCCGCCGGCGGGTGCACGCCGTGGTGGAAGAAGCGGAGGCGAAGCTGTAACCCATCTTCTACAGAGGGGTTCCATCTATGCTTCTTCGCGATTACGAACCCGAACGGGATAAGGATGCGGTGAAGCGCATCTGGCTGGAGGCCGGCTGGCTCCAGCCGGAACAGCCGCGCCAGGAGGAGGCGTTCGAGTATTTTATAGGCTCTGGCCGCGGGCATGTGGCCGAATGGAACGGCTCCGCCGAATGCTTCGTGCTGGCTAATCCCGGCACTCTCCAGTACCAGACCCATGAGCTTCCGCTGTGCAATGTGGCGGCCGTGACGACGAGCCGGGTGGCGCGGCGCATGGGGCTGGCGCGCCGGCTGACCGCCCGCGCCATCGCGATGGCCGCGGCGGAGGGCGCGGCGGTCAGCACCCTAGGGGTCTTCGACCAGGGGTTTTACAACCAGTTGGGGTTCGGCACGGGCAGTTACCTGCACTGGCTGGTCCTGGACCCGGCCAACATCCAGGTGCCGGTCAAAGCACGGCCGCCCCAGCGCATCGGGCCGGAGCATTGGGAGGCAGTGCATGCCAGCCGGCTGGCGCGCCGGCGGTGCCACGGCTCCGTCAATGTCCTGTCGCCGCTCTTCACGCGCTCCGGGATGGTGCGGCTGGCGACCAGCTTCGGGCTGGGCTATTTCGACGGACCGAACGGGGAGCTGACGCACCATATCTGGATGACGGCTGAGGCGCCGCGTGGGCCGTATCACGTGCTGTGGATGAGCTACCGCACGCCGGCGCAGTTCCTGGAGCTGATGGCGCTCCTGCACCAGTTGAGCGACCAGGTGCGGGTGGTGCGGATGGTGGAGCCGGCCGGCATCCAGATGCAGGATATCCTGGCGCGGCCCTTCCGCATGTTCCGGCTCCAGATCGAGGGCGGGTTGACGTACGGCATTTACGCCTCGGGCTTTTGGCAGGCGCGCATCTGCAACCTCGCTACCTGTCTGGAGCACACGTCGTTCTCCGCCGGCCCAGTGCGCTTCAACCTGCGCCTGAGCGATCCGATCGAGCACTACCTGGACGAAGGGGCGCCCTGGCGCGGTATCGCCGGCGAGTATGTGGTCACCATTGGCCCACAGTCCGGCGCGGAGAAAGGGCATGACCCGTCGCTTCCGACGCTGGAGGCGACCGTCGGCTCCTTCACCCGGCTGTGGCTGGGGGTTCTGCCGGCCAGCTCGCTGGCCTTCACCGATCATCTGCACGGGCCGGCGGAACTGCTGGAGCAGTTGGACGCGGTCGTGCGCCTGCCGGCGCCCCATGTGGATTGGGACCTGTAGCGTTCCCCCGACGCCTCCCGCGGGGATACCGTGGGAGGCGTTTTTCTGTCCCCTCATCCCGTCGCATACCGGTGACCCGCGTCTGTCTGTATGACGCTTTGGGAATTGACAAGCCCTCGTTTTTCCGCTATCCTGTCCCTTGAATAGAACAAATGTTCTTATCACACTGCCTGAGCGAATCCCGCGCCGGCGCAAGAGGTACAGCCGCGGCGCGGTTTTTTGTTGGGAGCGGGGGAGTGATGAAGGGGCTGGGGAGGCGGAGCTACAGCGATGTGTTGGCGCAGGTCCTGCGGGAGCCGGCGGCCTTCAGCCGGCATATCCTGCGCCGGCCCCTGCGCCCCTATCAGGTGGAGCCGATGCGCGCCATCGTGGAGTCCGTTCTCCGCCGGCAGGGACATATCTTCACGGTCATGTTCGCCCGGCAGATGGGGAAGAACGAGCTGTCGGCGCATCTGGAGGCGTACCTGTTGAACCTGTTCCAGCGGGCCGGCGGCACCATCATCAAGACCGCGCCGACCTTTCAGCCCCAGCTCCTGGTGAGCATGCGCCGGCTGGAATCCCTGCTGGACAATCCGCTGGATGCCGGCCGCTGGAAGGGAGAGCGGGGATACATGATTCGTCTGGGAAGGGCGCGCGCCGTGTTCCTCAGCGGCGACGCACAGGCACACGTCGTGGGGGCCACCGCCAGCCTGCTGTTGGAGGTGGACGAGGCCCAGGATTTCGATTTCGAGAAGTATCAGCGTGAATTCCGCCCCATGGCTTCCACCACGAACGCCACCACCGTGCTGTACGGGACGGCCTGGAGCGAGGACGACATGCTGTGGCGGCAGAGAGAGTACAACCTGGAGGCAGAGCGCCGGGACGGCGTGCGCCGGCATTTCGAAAGCGACTGGCAGGTCCTGGCGGAAATGGACGAGAACTACCGGCGCTTTGTGGAAGGGGAGAGGCAGAGGCTGGGGGAGGAGCACCCGTTGTTCATGACGCAGTATGCCCTGCGGCCCCTGGCCGGCGCCGGCCGGCTCTTCTCCGCGGCCCTGCTGGAGCGGATGGCCGGCACGCATCCTCGCCGTCAGCCGCCGGCGGAGAGCACAGCGGTGGTGGCGGGCCTGGACGTGGGCGGGGGAGGTGCCGGCGAACATGATGCCAGCGTGCTGACGCTGGCGGCGGTGGTGCCGCATGAGGTGGCCGGCGTTTCCCTGCCGCGGCTGTTCATTGTCGAGCATGTCGTCTGGCAGGGGGAGGACTTGACCGCGCTGGGGGTGCAGGCGGCGGAACTGGCGCGGGACTGGCAGGTCCAGCGGCTGGTCGTGGACGCGACGGGCATCGGCGCCGGCACGGCATCGTTCCTCAGCGCCGCGCTGGGAGCGGAACGGGTGGAGCCGTTCGTCTTCTCGCTGGGAGCGAAGAGCCGGCTGGGCTATGCCCTGCTGGCGGCGGTGGGCGCCGGCCGGGTGCAGATGTATGCCGCGGATGGCTCGCCGGAGCACCGGGAGTTCTGGGCGCAGTGCCGGGCCTGCCGGCGCCAGGCCCTGCCGGGACAGCAGATGCGTTTTTTCGTGCCGGCGGAGGAGGGGCGTGACGACTATGTGATGTCGCTGGCGCTGTGCGTGCATGCGGCCGGCCTGGTGGGACCTGCGCCGGCTTCGACGGTGATTGATGCGCCGGATATTCTGTCGCCCTGGCAGTAACGCAGTGAGGAGGGACGCATGAGCTGGAAGGAGAGATTGGCGGAGCGGTGGTTCGGCGGACTGATCGAGGCGCGGGTGCAGGAGGCGGTGAAGGTGGTGGATGATGCCTGGTGGCGGGTGGTGAACGCGCCGGCATCCCCTGCTGAACGCCCCTGGCAGAGGCGCCAGGAGGACCTGGAAGCGGCGCTGAAGGCCTGGCGGGAGCATCCTCTGGCGCGCCGCATTGTGAGCCTGACAACCGATTACGTGCTGGGGGACGGCCTGAGCATCTCCTCCCGCATACCGGAGGTGGACGAGTGGGCGCGCCGGTTCTGGACGCACCCGCAGAACCACATGGACAGCCGGCTGTACGGTTGGGTGGACGAGCTGACGCGCGCCGGCGAGCTGTTCATCGTGCTGAGCCGCAACCCGGCCGACGGCATGTCCTATGTGCGGCTGGTGCCGGCCTGCCGGATCGACGGGATCGAGACGGACCCCGACGACCTGGAGCGGGAACTGCGCTATCACGAGATGGCCTCCGGCCAGGTCCTGGACGGTGGGCGCTGGTGGACGGCGGCGGAGGCGGCGGACCCGCAGGCCGCGCAGGTGATGCTGCATGTGACCATCAACCGGCCGCCCGGCGCCCTGCGCGGCGAGGGGGATTTGACGCCTATCCTGCCCTGGCTGGAGCATTATGCGGCCTGGCTGGAGGACCGCGTGCGGGTGAACCGGCTCAAGTCCTCGTTCGTCTGGCAGGTGACCCTGCGGGGGGCGACGCCGGCGGTCATCGCCCAGAAGCGCGCCGAGTACAGCCGGCCGCCGGCGCCCGGCTCCGTCATCATCAGCAATGAGGGGGAGCGCTGGGAGGCGGTTCAGCCGCATATCGAGGCGCAGGACGCCCAGGCGGACGGGAAGGCGATGCGTCTGCTGGTAGCGGCCGGCGCCGGCGTGCCCCTGCACTTCCTCAGCGAGGGGGAATCGGCGACCCGCGCCACGGCGGCGGAGATGGGGGACCCGACCTTTCGGCATTACCGCCGGCGGCAGATGGAGGTATGCCGCATGGTGGAGCGGCTGGTGGAGGTCGCCTATCAGCGGGCCGTGGCGGTGGGCAGGGCGCGGTTTTATGAGCGGCTGGAGCTGAGGGTATCTGCGCCGGAGATCGTGCGCGATGACAACGAGTCGTTGAGCCGCGCCGCGCGGCAGATGGTGGAGACATTGGCCCGCATGCGGGAGCTGGGCTGGGTGGACGCGCGCCGCGCCATACGACTGGCCTTTAAGGCCGCCGGCGAGCTGATCAGCGAGGAGGATATTGATATGCTCTTACAAACTGCTTCACCAGGTGATGCTGTGTGAACAAACTTCTAACGCTTGGGGTTCAGAGGGGGAAATCCGCTCAGGGAAGGTCTAACGACTGCGGCTGGCATGCCGCTCACAAGGCTCGCGCAGCAATCGTTGGGCCTCCCATCGTCGGGCCGCATCCACCTCTTCCGGCGAACAGTCGGAGCGCAGGGTGAACCAGACCGACTGCCCGCATTTCGGACACTTGACGCGATGGAGCAGGAACGTCGGTCGCTCGGAGGGCTGGGTAGTTGATGCGGCGAGCAGGGTCCCCAGATGCAGTTGTTGCGCCATGGTCCACCTCCTGGGAATATGGGCTTTCACGCGCGCACAGAGAGAGGCTCGCCATTGAGCGCCTGCAGGAGAAGGTATCCTGCACAAAACACAAGGGGATTCACTTCCAGTGTAATTATACCACATCCGGGAGCGGCCGGCAAGTTTTTGTGCGGCCCGGAACGAATTCGCCGCAGGAAAGGAGGTGCAGGTATGGAAGTGGAACGGGTGGAAGCCGGCCGGCTGGAGCTGGCCCGGGCGCGGCTGGGGGAATGGGAGCCGGCCGGCGGGGTGGAGACGGCGGAGGGCGCGACACGGCTGGAAGTGCTGGCCATGCGCGCCGGCGAGGCCAACGGCCTGCGCTATCCGGCGGAGGTGCTGGCGGCAAGCGTGCAGGCCGGCCTGTGGCGGGGCGCGGCAGTGTTCCTGGACCATCCCGACGCGCTGGACGCCACGCGCGCCGGCGGCCGGACCCTGGGCGACCTGGCCGGCGTGGTCGAGGAGGCCTGGTACGAGGATGGGGTACGGGCGCGCCTGCGCCTGGCCGGCCCCAAGGGGCCGCTGGTGGCGGAGCTGGCGCGCCAGTGGCTGGCGGACCGGGAGGCCGGCCGGGCGGTGCCGCGCATCGGGCTGAGCGCCGACCTGCTGGTACTGCGGGATGCCGGCGGCCTGGTGCGGCGCATCCAGCAGGTGCATTCCTTGGACGTGGTGTTTGACCCCGCCGCCGGCGGGACCTTTTTGCGGGTGCTCAATGCTTCAGATGGAACGACCGCTTCTCAACCAATGCCAGAGGAGGGAAATCCGATGTCCACGAACGAGGTCTTGTCTTCAGATGGTGCCGCCGGCGCGCAGGAGCCGGCGCTGAGCCGCGAGCTTGCCCTGCTCCAGTGCGAGCATGCGCTGAACGCCGCCCTGCGGGATGCCGGCCTGCCGGAAGCGCTGGAGCGCGCCGTGCGCCAGCGCTTCGCCGGCCGGCTGTTTCATCCGCAGGAGCTGGGGCAGGCCATCGCCGCCCAGCGCGCCACCTGGGCCGAACTGCTGGAGGCCGGCGTGGTGAAGGGGCTGGGGGAGCCGCGGCCGGCAGTCCGCGCCGGCATCTGCGGCATGCTGGATGAGCTGGACCGGGTGCGCCTGGCGTGGGAGCGCGCTCTGGGCCTGCCCATCCCGGAGCGCTACCGCGATATCCCGCGCCTGAGCGGCATCCGTGAGCTGTACATCACGCTGACCGGCGACCATGAGTTCCGCGGCCGGCTCTTCCCCGAGCGCGCCCTGCTGGCCAACGCTACAACCGCCACCATGACGGGCCTGGTGGCGGACGGCCTGAACAAGGTCATGCTGCAGGCCTACAACCGCCGGGAGAAGTGGTGGCAGTCCATCGTGGTGAACCGCGACCTGGACCGCTTTCAGGACATGAAGATGATCCGGGTGCACGGCTTCTCGTCCCTGAGCACCGTCAATGAGGGCGCGGCCTATACCGAGGCGAGTTGGGACGACGTGATGGAGACCGCCAGCATCGCCAAAAAGGGCAACTACATCGGCATCACCCTGGAGATGATCATGGCGGATGACATGGACGCGGTGCGCACCATCCCGACGCTTCTGGGGTCGGCGGCGTACAACACGGTCTCGGACATGGTGAGCGAGGTGTTCACCGCCAACGCCGGCCTCGGCCCGCTCATGGCCGATGGCTATAACCTGTTTGATGCGGCGCATCACGGCAACCTGCGCACGGCCGCGCTGTCGCTGGAGGAGTTCGACAATGTGGCGCTGGCGATGATGAACCAGACGGAGCCCGGCTCCGGACGCAAGCTGGCAGTGCCGCCGGCCTTCCTGCTGGTGCCGACCAGCCTGCGCTCCACCGCCCTCACGATTCGCAACAGCACATATATCCCCGGCTCCGGCGACAACGACATCAATCCCTGGTACCAGGGCTTCGAGGTCATCGTGGTGCCGCCCTGGAGCGACGCCAATAACTGGGCGGCCGTAGCATCCCCAACGCAGGTGGAGGGCATCGTGATGGGATGGCTGTTCGGCCGGCAGGAGCCGGAGATCTTCGTCGCTGACAGCGAGGTGATGGGGTCTATGTTCACCAACGACGAGATGCGCATCAAGGTGCGCTGGTTCCTGTGCGTCGGCGTGGCGGACTACCGCGGCCTGCACAAGAACAACGTGGCGTAACATATCATGGAACGCTGGGCGCCTGAGGCGTGAAGCGGCCGGCCCAGACGCCCAGCCCAACGTAAGGAGGTGAGGACATGGTCGGGAAAGGCACCAGCGAGGTGATTGCCCTGCGGGCGCGGGTACAGGTGCTGGAGCATACGGTCTGGGCGCTGGTGGAGCGGGTGACCGCCCTGGAGGAGCGGCTGGAGGAGCCGGCACCGCCGCCGGCCGCCGGCTTTTCTCCGCGCCCGCCGGAGCGAAAGGAGCGCCGGCGATGAGCGCGGATATCAGCACCCTGTGCGCCTCCCTGGCGCTGGACCTGGGCGATGCCGGCGGGGAGACCTGGACGGAGGAGGAGCTGGAACGGGCCGTGGAGAAGGCGCTGGGGGAGTACAACCTCTGGCTCCCTTTGCGGCAGGAGGCCGTGCTGACGCTGGAGGAAGAGGGCCGGCAGGTGGACCTGTCGGCGCTGGAGGGACTGCTGGGTGTGGAGCGGGTCTGGTTCCCGTATGAGGATGATGCCTGGCCGCCGCAGTGGTGCCCCTTTGAGTGCGTTGGGCCGGCCCTGACCCTTCTGACGCCGGCCCTGCCGCAGGCGGGCCAACAGCTTCGCCTGGTGTACTGGGCGGCCCACCGCATCGCCGGCCTTGCTGGGGCGGAAGATACGACCCTGCCGGCGGAGGACCTGGAGCTGGTACTGCTGGGAGCGGCCGGCTGTGCCGCCCTGGAGCGCTCCCGCAGCGCGGTGGGAAGCATCAACGTCTCGGGCTATACGCCGGTGCACTGGGCGGACTGGGCCAATGACCGGTTGGAGGGGTTCCGCCGCCGGCTGAAGGAGCTGGCGGCGCTGAGGGGCATGGGATTTGCCGGCCCAGCACCTTTCACCACAGGAGGCTGAGGCATGCGCGCGATCCCCGAGGCCTTGCAGGCGGTGCAGGGAAGGCCACAGTTGCGGCCGGCGGTTCGGCTGGAGGTGTGGAGCCGGCGCTTCGGCCTATGGCGGCCGGCCTGGCAGACCTTGTACGCCGGCAGTGAATCCGCGCACGGGCATGACGCCGGCCTGTGCGCCGACGGCGCGCTGGTGCGGGCGCGGGTGGACGAGAACGGCTATTTGCAGGTCGCCCGCATACCCCATCCCGAGGACCCGGACGAATGGTGTCCCTGGCAGATGCTGGCGACGGCCGACGACGTGGCGCCGGCGGTCATCACCCATCCCACCAGCAGTGAGGTGCACATCCTGTGGGTGGGCACCATTCACCGCAACATCCGCTGGACGCGCTCCACAGACGGCGGCGTCACCTGGAGCACGCCGGCGCAAATTCTGTCGGAGCCGTCGGGGAGCCGCATCACCGCACTGGCCGGCGTTTTTCGCGGCCAGTCCCCGTACGAGCTGTACCTCTTCTATGCGCTGGATGCCGGCGGCGCCGGCGCCGATGACGTGCTGAAAGTGGTGCGGTACGCCGGCGGTTCCTGGGGCACCTCGTCCGCCTGGAGCTATGGGCCGCGCTATTCCTTCAACGGCCTGGATGTGCTCTGGCAGGGCGATTTCTGGCTGGTTGCCGCCGGCCGCGACAGCGCTTCCCCCTATCTGCCGCGCCTCTGGACGCTGGCCTATGGGGATGGTTGGGAATATCCCGCCGGCACATGGGCCGCGCTGGCGGAGCTGGAGGCGTCCGATTCGACGCAGTTTCAGTTCGCCGCGCCGGCCTGGTGCGCCGGCGATGCCGTGCGTCTGAGCTATCTGGAGCGCTGGGATGGGGCCAATGCCTACCGGCAGGCCTGCCTGCGGACGCTCCTGCCGGCGGCTTCCCTGGGGTCGGCGCGCTGGACGGATGCGGAGCCAGTGGGCTATGTGCCGGCGGCGGATGCGGCCCTCTGCCTGTGCTGGGACGCCTCGGCGGGCCGGCTGTACCGCATCGGGCATGACCGGGCTTGGTGTGCGGTGCAGGAGACGGAGCCGCTGGAGCTGGGTGAGCGGGTGGTGGCGTATACGTACAATGAAATGCCGGCTGGCGGAGGGCTGGTCGTGGTGCTGGACAATCGAGATGGGGCGCTGTCGCAGGCGGGGCAGGATGATTCCCCGTACGCGGCCCTGCGGCCGGGCGCGGAACTGCGGCTGGCGCGCGGCGCGTGGGCGGCCGGCGCGCCGTATTACGCCGACCTGCCGGCCGCCATGGTCACAGCACTGGAATGGCGGGAATCTCAGGGGACGAGCCGGCTGATCGTGCGGGCGGAGGACTGGTGGGGAGCACTGCGCGGATGGCGCGCCGGCCGGCTCTTCTCCTGGGACGGGACGCGCACCACCGCCAGCATTGGCGCGGACCTGCTGGCACAGGTGGGGCTGGACTTTGCGGCGGACGGCGCCGGCTCCGACCTGATGAGCACGCGCACGCCGCGCTTTGTCGTGCCGGCCGGCCAGGATGGGGCGACCGCCCTGCGCCGGCTGATGGCGAACCTGCCGGACCTCCTGCGCTTCGATGGGTATGGAACAGTGCTCTTCCGTGACCCGGCCGTACTGCCAGCCGCCTTTGC
>JAPWUQ010000171.1 GCA_028275445.1 Anaerolineae bacterium
CCGCGGTGGGATCGTGGAGGCGGATATGGGGGAGATCAAGACGCCTGAACCGGTCAAGCTGATCTGCAGTATTTTCGCCGGCCAGGTCAAACTGCTGGACGAGGCCCAGGGCGTGCTGGAGTGGATCTTCGGCCCCATCGACTTTCTGAGCGACCTGCTGCCCTTCGACCACACCACCTATTATGAGCCGGAGTTTGGGCCGGGCCTGATGCGGCGCATCCTGGCCTTCGAGCGGCTGATTGATCCCGGCGCGCTGGCCGATATCAAGCGCACGACCAATAACCTGGAACAGCGCTGGGAGGTGAACGGCCGGCGGCAGGTCAACATCGACCCGGGCTATGTCTGCCTGGGGAAGCTGGTGCTGGCCAGCACCAAGGACCACAGCCACCGCATTTACCTGCGGGACGGCATTTACGCCGAGGTGACGCTCCGCTTCCAGGGGGGCAGGTTCCAGCCGTGGGACTGGACCTATCCTGACTACGCCAGCCCCGCCTACTGCGCCATGTTCGAGCGCATCCGGGAGATATACCGCGCCCAACTGCGCGCCAAGAGAGAGGAGTAACACGCACCCGCGTTACTGCACCTGCAGGAGCACGAACGCCGGCCGGCCACTGCGCTCATATATCACGTCGACAATCGCGGCTTGCCTGCCGGCCTCTGCCACCAGCGCATTGAACGCCTCTGCCCGGCCCCGATACACATCCTGCCCCGCCGGATGAAAGACATAGATAACGCGCGGGTCCGTCAGATAGGGCCGCAGTCGCTCCGCAAAGCCTTCATCTGGCGCTTCCAGGCGCTCATACCCGAAGGCTTCGCGCGGCGCGACCCGGCCCAGGGTCAGGAACTGCACCGGCGCGCTGATGCCCCAATCCATGGCCAGCACCGGGCCGCCCGCCCGCGCTTCCAGCACCTCCGCCAGCCGATAGACGGCGTCGGAATGGGCATGGTACCCGCCGCTCCGCGCCAGGATGGCATGATAGCGCAGGTCCACCTGGATATCCGAGACGATGAGGCCGGCCGCCAGCACGCCGGCCAGCGCCCACATCCATCCCCTCCAGCGAGGCGCGGCTTGTTGTGCGGAGAACGACAGCCCGCCGGCCAGCGCCAGCGCCGGCAGAGGCAGTAACAGCGCATAATGGGTGAACCACAGCGCCGAGATGGTGAAACAGCTCTGCACGATGATCAGCGCAATCATGAAGTAAGGAAACAGTGCCCGCCGCCAGGGGATGCCGGCCCGCCGGCCCCGCAGGGCCATCACCACCAGCGCCAGCGCCAGGGAGAGCGCCAGCGCCGGCGGCCAGAACGGATCGGCATAGGTCTCCCCCAGGTACCAGAAGTGCTCCCCGCGCAGGACCACGATGAACTGCTTCCAGCGCTCCGCCAGGTTGTTCCAAAAGGCCAGGTTGTTCACCCCGTAATAGGACGTGCGGGCGTTGTGCAGGAAGGTCTGGAACGTGCCGGCGGTCTGCAGGTTGAACACAATTAAGGGGAGTAAGGGCACGACAAAGGCTCCCGCCAGACCGGCGGCACGGCCGGGGGTCCAGGCATGGAGCAGTTCCTGCCGCCGGCGCCATATCTGGTCCCCGTACAGCAGTACACCCGCTCCGACGGCGGCCAGGATGCCCCACAGGAACAGGAATTTGGCGTACAGCCCCAATCCCCACAGAAAGGCGGTCAGCAGGGCATAGCGCCGGCGGCCGGTGCGCCACCATCGGATGCCGCTCCACAGCGAGGCCACCAGGATCGTCGAGGTGACATTGGTGACGAAAATGCCCTGCCGGCTCCAGAACACGAACGACACGCTCGCGGCCAGGGTCCCCAGCGCGATGGCGCCGGCGGCGCGGCCCCACAGCTCCCGCGCCAGCAGGTAGAGGAAAACCAGCGCGCCGGCGGCATAGGAAAGGGACAGCAGGCGCATAGCGGGGACGTTGATGCCGAACAGGGCGAAGAAGGGGATGGATAGGTAGGTGTTGACCGCGCCGATGTAGTCCATCACCATGAGGGGCCAGAGCCGGCCGGCGAAGTGTATGCCGGCGCCCCGGAAGGCTTCCACCGGCTGGCCCAGCAGTAACTGCACGGCCGGCAGGACCTCGATAGCCTCGTCGTAATGGGGGCCGGGAAGGTGAAGCTGTTGGCCGGCAAGGATGCCGAACAGCGCCAGCCCCGATCCCAGCACCGCCCACTCATGCCAGGCCAGCAGATGACGCGGGGAAGGAGGGCGCTTCACGCCGTCACTCCGCAATCAGGCTGACCTCAGAGACCATGCTCTGGAAGTTCCAGCCGGAGGCATATATGCGGATGGAATGGATGCGCGCCGGCCGCAAATCCCCCAGGGCGGTCAGCAGGTTCGGGGATTCGTAAGGATACCACACCGCGTGGGGGATCTGCTCCCCGAGGGGATTCCCCCACAGGTCCGCCTGGATGGGATAGTCATCCACGTTCTGGTAGTAGAAGCCGTGCACCCAGAAGCGGTCGAAGCCGTAGACATCCTTGTAATCAATGCGCACCATGACGGGGAATTCGGAGCTGAGGTACCCTCCGCCGGCCAGGCTCTGATACAGGAGCTGGACGTCCATGCGCAGGACCAGCGATTCGTAGTCCAGGACATCGCGGTTGATGACCTGTGAGATGCCCACCTCGCTGTGGATGCCGTTCTTGCCCATGCGGGAGAAGAAGACCGCCTTGCGCCCGCCGGCGATGACGATCTCCGCCCGGCCGGGTTCCGCGTCGGCGGAGGCCTGGTACTGATCCACCTGCCAGGCCGGCGGAAGCGGATCGGTGAAACTGCCGTTGACGATGAGGTTCTGTGCGGCCGGCATGGGCAGAGAAGGCGTTTCGCCCGCCGCGACCTGGGTGCGCTGGCCCGTGGTCAGCTTGACCCCGCGTCCATTGGCCAGCACCTCCGCGTCCCCATAGCGCGCCACCACCTCGGTGAGATGCTCGGTCACCCGCACGGAATAGCTTCCTTCGCCCAGGAGGGCCTGGCCGTGCGGTGTGCGCACCTCCACCACCGGCGCTTTGTCGCCCAGGCGCGCCACCACCACCCGCACCTGGCCGGCGTCCACCTGGAGCGTGATGCGGTCCGGGTTCGGGCTGATGCCGGCGAAGCGCGGGGAAGCGCTGTCCACCAGCGTCAGCCGGGTAGAATGGTACAACTGCACGGTACCCAGCACATTCTCCTGATGATTCTGGCCGCCGTTGCGGGAAAAGGTAAGCGTGCCCAGTGCGGTCTCATCCGTGCTGATGACCGAACCCGGACGCACGTCGCGCACCCGCGGCACATCCTGCATCAGCGGGTCGGTCATGGATACCGCCACCGGCTCCGCCGCCCCAGGCTCATGCAGGAGCACGGTGCCCTTGATGGCCTCCAGCGAGGGGCGCAGTTGGACGGTGGAGTTGTACAGATAGGCGCGCACAGAAAGGGGCACCCCGATGATAATGGCGCAGAAGATGGCGAAGGCAGTGAACAGGATGCCCCATACCAGCGTATTCAGTTTTTGTGGGTCTCGTTTCCACTGTTCCATAGATAAAAGGTGTCCGATGTGCTCAGAAGCGCACGTGAAAGTCAGAGAACTGGCCGGTCGCCGGCCGCCATACCGTGTCCACCCGCGTCACCTCGGCCGCCCGAGGGCCGCGCTGTAAATACCCCAACAGCACCTCCAGCTTGGAGCGGGGCCCCTCCGCCACGACCTCCACCGTCCCGTTCCAGCGGTTGCGCACATAGCCGCGCAGACCCAGCTCGGCGGCCCGGTTCAGGACGAAATACCGGAATCCCACTCCCTGTACACGGCCGTGAACAACAGCCTCCAGACGCGCTTCCTCCTCGGCCATTGTTCGACACCTCCGGACTGGTGGCTGTGCTTCGTCATGTGCGCCGGCATTATACCATGCCGGCGGCCGCGCCCCAAACCGCGCCGGCGCTAGCGCAGGAACCAGACGCGCGGCCGGCTCACCAGATGGTCCAGGCGGTGCAGGCCGGCTTCCTGCGCCCAGCGCACCGCCTGCTCGAACTCCTCGCGGGTGATGCGGCGGTTCAGCTCGCGAAACTCATTGGCGCGGTAGCACGGGCGGTACTGGTCCATCACGTTCACATAGGTATCCCGGGAAATGCGCTCGGCGATAAAACGCATGATCTCCCGCGTGCCGGCCAGCCCGCCCGGCAGTACCAGATGGCGGATCAGCAGGCCGCGCAGGGCAATGCCCCGCTCATCCAGCACCAGGTCGCCCACCTGGCGGTGCATCTCCAGGACCGCCGCCTGGTTGCGCTCCGGATAATCGGGTATGCCCGAATACCGCCGGCCGATCTCCGCATCGGCGTACTTCATGTCCGGCATGTAGATATCAATGACCCCATCCAGGAGCGCCAGCGTCTCGAGCGCGTCATAGCCGCCTGTGTTGTAGACCAGGGGCAGGCGCAGGCCGGCCTGGGCGGCGATGAGCACGCCGGCCAGTATCTGCGGCACCACGTGCGTCGGGGAGACAAAATTGATGTTGTGACAGCCGGCCTCCTGCAGGTCCAGCATCATGGCCGCCAGCGCGGTCGGTTCGACCGGCCTCCCCATGCCCCCCTGGCTGATGTCATAGTTCTGACAGTAGACACAGCGCAGGTTGCAGTTCGAGAAGAAGATGGTGCCCGAACCGCCGTACCCGACCAGTGGGGCCTCCTCACCGAAATGGGCGTGGTAGCTGGCGACGATGGCGCGTGCGCCGGTGCGGCAGGAGCCGAGCTGTCCCTCCAGCCGGTTGACGCCGCAGGCGCGGGGACACAGCTCGCAGTGGGCCAGCCGGCGGTAGGCTTCCTCCACCCGCTCTTTCAGCTCCCCGCTCTGCAGGAGCGCCAGATAGGCCGGCGCAAAGGCCTTCTCCGCCATATCTACTCCTCCGCACTGCCCTCCGGGGCGCTGGGTTGGTCCGGTTCCTGCCGCCGGCGCAGTTCCTCCTGCAGGCGGTCACGCCAGTACCAGGCGTCCCGGTCCAGCGGATTGGCCTTGATGGCATTGGCGAAATGCTCAATGGCGGTCTCCAGCTCCCCGCGGTCTTTGTAAATCAGCCCCAGGTTATAACTGACATGGGGGGCGGCCGGGTTCAGCTCCAGCGCGCGCTGGAAGGCGGCGATAGCCTTGCGCTCCCCCTCCTCGGTCATGAAAGGCGGACGGTCCAGATAGGCGGCGCCCAGATTGGTCCACACCATGGGATTATCCGGCTCCAGCTCGCAGGCGCGCTCCAGGATCGGCACGGCGCGGCGGTGTTCGCCGGCCAGGATGTAGGCGCCCCCCAGGTTGATGGCCGCGCTGACGTTATCCGGGTCCAGCTCCAGCGCATGCTCCAGCAGGGGAATGGCCTGGGCCGGCAGGCCGGCGTGCAGAAGCCCCGCCCCGCGATTGACCAGCTCCGCTACCTCTTGGCGGATCTCTTCCCTGGAGCGCCGGCGTCCTGGCCGGCGCTCGGCACGCTCCCTATCCTTCTCACTGCTCATCCTCTGCTCCTTTCCTCCCATGCCTGCACCATCGGCCGCACCTCCGCCGGCGTCCGGGTCAGCCAGCCCACAAAGGGCACCGCCAGCACCCCCAGGCCGGCGCTGATCAGATATGCGGTGCGCAGTCCCCATGCATCCCCCATGCCGCCCAGCGCCAG
>JAPWUQ010000172.1 GCA_028275445.1 Anaerolineae bacterium
GCGCCGCGGCGGTTGAGGATGCCGCGCTTGAACAGCTCGGCGATGACGTCCAGGATGCCGGAGCCGCAGATGCCCACCGCCGGCTGGTTGTCAATGGTGCGCACGCGCAGTTCGCCGTCCTCTTCCAGGCGCACCGCCTCGATGGCGCCCGGTGCGGCGCGCATGCCGTACTTGATATGCGCGCCCTCGAACGCCGGCCCGGAAGCGGTCGAGCAGGTCAACAGCCGGCCGCGCGCCGACATGCCGATCTCGGTGTTCGTGCCGATATCCATGCCCACCCAGACCTCGTCCTCGGGGGCTTCGCCGATGCCCGTGGCCAACAGCATAGCGACATGGTCGGCGCCGACAAAGCCGGCGATATTGGGCAAAAGGTGCACATAGGCGCCGGGCGCAAAGTGGAAGCCGACATCGCGCGCCTTGACGTCGAGCGCCATGTTCTCCGCCGGCACATAGGGCGCGGTGCCCAACTGATGCACCGGCAGACCCAGGAAAAGATGATGCATCGCCGTGTTGCCGACGATGACCGCCTCCACGATCTGGTCAATGCCGGCGCCGATCTCTTTGCACATGTCCTTCGCCAGGTCCTCAATGCCGTGAACAATGGTCAGCCGCAGGGTCTCCGCTTTCTCCGGCCCTTCCATGGCATAGGTGATGCGGGCCATCACATCCTCGCCGTAAGAAATCTGGGGGTTCATGATGCCCTTGGCCTGGAGCGTCTCGCCGGTCTCCATGTTCACCAGGTAGCCGGCGACCTTGGTGGTACCCAGGTCCACGGCCAGGCCCAGCGGGATCTGCGCCGGCGGGAGTACCGCGATAACCTCATGGCCATCCGCCGTCTGGCGGAGCACCACCTTCACATCCCAATGAAGCTGGCGCACCACATGGGAGAGCTGGCGCAGGAGGGTGAAATCAATGCGCCCGTCCAGGTCCGGGCACTGCGCCCGGCAGACGTCGCGCAGGCGCTGGGCATCGGAGCGCAGGTCCTCCAGGGTGGCCGGCGGGATGTTCAGCCGCACCACCCTGACAGCCGGCTCGAACTCCACCTCATATTCCTTGCCCTCCACCTGGGTGCGCTGGGTGGTGGTCATCGAGGACGGCGGGATGTACAGCTTAATATCGGACAGCGGCTTGGCCTGGCAGGCCAGGCGGAAGCCCTGGGCGAGCTGGTCAGGGCTGAAGCGCTTCTTCTCCACAGCGGTTGGCTCGCTGAGCTGGCCGGCGCGCACCTGGACCACACAGCGGCCGCAGGTGCCGTGTCCGCCGCACACAGCCATAATGCCGACACCGGCGCGCTGGGCGACCTGCAGGATGGTCTCACCGGGTTGGGCGGTGGCTCGCCGGCCCACCGGTTCAAAATCAATCACGGTTTGCTGGGTGCTCATACTTTTCCTCTCGTTGTGCTGGGCAGAGATGGTTCCGGATAGATACCCCTATCGGGTATGTCGACGGACATTATATCCGAAATCGGGTGGATGTCAACTCGAGGAAACACCTAGTATTCGGTGATCTCGCCGCCGGCGATGGGCCGGGCCTCCCTCCCGTCCCCAATATCCAGAGGACGGTCCATGCCCTGTCGGATGTCGCCCTCCGCCGTGTAGGGACCCACGCTGGGCCAGTAGCCGCGCCCACCCTCCTGGCGGAACTCGATGCGCGTGATGGCCTTTGGGCTTTTATAGCCGTATTTCCAGGGGAGCAGGACCCGCAACGGCGCGCCGTACTCGTCAGGCAGAAGGGAGCCGTTCATGTGGGTGACAAAGAGGGCGCGGGGATGGCGCATCTCCTCGATGGAGATGACCTCCCAATAGTCGTCGGCGCAGGTGATGTGCAGGTATTGGGCCGCCGGCTGAGGCCCCACCAGCCGCGCTAGCTCCTCATACCGGAATCCCTCCCATAAGGCGCGCGCTGACCAGCATTCGACGCATTTCATGCGGGCGTTGAGGCGTGTGCGCGGCAGGGCGAGCAGTTCGTCGAGAGTGAAAGAGCGGGGCGTCTCGACCAAGCCGGCGACCTCCAGCCGCCAGGAAGCCTTGTCCACCGCCGGGAAGGGCTTGTAATAGCGGATGTAAAACCCCTGGCGGTCTTCATTGTACAGGATTTTCAGGGCTTCAGTGGGTGACGCGGCCGCTTCGGGGAACGGCGCCGGTGCCCCTTCGGAGGGCCGGCCCTCCGGCGAAGAAAGGCCGCAGGCCTGGACCGCCCAGGCCATGGCACCCAGGAACCCAAGCTGGAACAGCCGGCGCCGGCTCAGCCGGCCGGAGAAAGCGGACATACTTCCCTCCCTGTAAGCGCTATTATAGCACATATAGCACACGGGGGGAACCGCCGGCTGTAAGATGACTTACAGATGCTCCCCTCCCCACGTGTGGGGAGGGGCTGGGGGAGGGGCATCTCCCCTCCCCGCATGCGGGGAGGGGCTGGGGGTGGGGCTTCCCCTCGTGTGGGGAGGGGCTGGGGGAGGGGCTTCCATGTAGGGGGGGCCGGGAGTGGGGCCGCCCTCTGTTGCCTCCTACAGCGGCTCGTGCTATACTTCACATGAGCCAGCCGCATGTCCCGATATGCACGATCCATTTGTGGAGGAGGCGAGATGCCGCCAGTACGTGTCCTGGTCATTGATGACGAGCTGGGCATACGCGAGGGCTGCCGGCGCGCCCTGACCCCGTACGGATTCGAGGTAGATGTGGCGGAGAACGGGCCGGCCGGCCTGCGCAAGCTCCGCGAATCGCACTTCGACATCCTCCTGCTCGACGCCATGCTCCCCGGCATGACCGGCCTGCAGGTGCTGGAGCAGGTGCGGAAGGAGTTTCCGGACCTTATCTGCATTATCATCACCGGCTATGCTACCGTTGAGCTGGCGGTGCAGGCCATCCGTCAGGGCGCCCATGACTTCATCGCCAAACCCTTCACGGCGGAAATGCTCCTGCAGGTCATCTCGCGCGAGTTGGAAAGACAGCGCCTGATGAAGGAAGCGCGTCGGGTGCAACAGCTTGAGGAGGAAGCGCGCGAGCTGGCGCGCGCCAAGGCAGAGCTGGAGAAGCTGGACGCCGTCGAGGGGCGCTTCATGCTCACCATGGTGCATATCCTGCGCGCGCCTGTGGCGGTGATACAGAATTACGTGCAGTTAATCCGCAAGGGGTATGTGCCGGCGGAGGAACAGCCCGAGATGCTGGAGCGCATCGAACAGCGCGCCGGCGAGCTCCTGACCACGTTGGACGACCTGCTGACGCTGGCCTATCTGAAAGAACGAGTGGGCGCGCAGGATGTGGAAACGGTCTCGCTGGCGGACGCGCTGGAAAGCGTCCTGCCGGCCATGTCCGAGCGCGCCGCCCAGCGCCAGATCCAACTGCAGGTGGAGATCCAGGACCGTCCTGCCGTTCGCGCCAATCCGAATCACATCAAGGCGCTCTGGTCGCACTTGCTGGACAACGCCATCCGCTACACGCCCGCCGGCGGCCAGGTGCGCGTGACGATATCCACCGATACCGGGCAGAAACAGGCGGTCGGCGCGGTCTCGGATACCGGCATCGGCATCCCCGTGGACGAGATTCCCCGCATCTTCGAGGAATTTTACCGTACGGAAGAAGCCCGCCGCATGCAAGAAACGGGGACGGGATTGGGGCTGGCCATCGTGCGCCAGGTAGTCGAAATATATGGGGGCACCATCGAGGTGCAGTCGGAAGTCGGCCGGGGGAGCACCTTTCGCTTCCGTCTGCCCCTGGCAGGATCGGAGGGGAGCAATCCATGATGCGGTTCTTGCGGCGGTTAGTGGGCGGCCGGCTGTTGGTGGTGCTTGTCATCTCTTTCATGTTCGTCTCCGCGCTGACGGTAGGACTCGGCGCGGCCGTCACCTCCCGCGTCATCAACGACTATATGGCCGAGGCCGAAGCGGAACGGGTGGAGCGGGACATGGTGCTGGCCAAGGCCTTTTACCAGTTGAAACTGGATGAGGTCGCGGCTCTCAGCTACCGCCTGGCGCTGGACCCATGGGTACAGGAAAACTTTCAGGGGGCGAAGCAAGGCGATCCGAAAGCAATCCACATCATTGACCAGCAAATCACCAATAAAATCGCCGTCCTGGCCCTGAGCGGCACCCACTTCATTACCGTGATGGACCAGGAGGGCAACATATTGGTCGGTCGTGTGCTGGATCGGTATGGAAGCCTCTCTCCCACCATCACCCGGGGGAATTGGGGTCAGCTCCCTATTGTCCAGACGGTGCTCGCAACGGGCATGGAACAGAAAGCCACGGAAATCATCCCGGCGGAGTTTCTGGCGCAGGTAGGATTGGCCGAGCAGGCGTATATCCCTCTCCAGGAGACCCCTCTGGCCGCACCGACCCCCTTTGACCCTCGCGAGGGAACAGCCGGCCTGGCAATGGTAGGTGTGCGGCCCCTGCGCGATGCCGCAGGCCAGCTCCAGGGCGTTATCTTAGCAATGTATATGCTCAACAAGGACTATACCCTGGTGGACCGGATCAAAGAGGTCGCCGGCATCGACACCGTCACTATCTTCCTGGGCGATCTGCGCGTTTCGACCAACGTCCTGACTAAAGAGGGCCAGCGCGCCATCGGCACGCGTATCTCCCGGGAGGTGCGCGAGGCGGTGCTGGAACAGGGCCGGCCCTACATCGGCCGGGCCTTTGTGGTCAAGGAATGGTTCATCACCCGCTATGACCCTCTGCTGGACCATACGGGCAAGGTGGTGGGAAGCCTGTACGTGGGTGCGCGGGAGGCCACATTCCTGGCGCTTGTCCACACGTTTAACCAGCGCGTCCTCGTGATTGCCCTGATATGTATAGTGCTGGCCGGCATCATCGCGGTGCCCATCGCCCGCCTTATCACCCTCCCTATCCAGGAGCTGGTGGAAGCCCACCGCCGGCTGATGAACGGCGATATGACCGTGCACGTGGAAGCCTACGGTAACGGCGAGCTGGCAGTACTCGCGCGTTCCTTCAACCAGATGGTGGACACCCTGCACCGCACCCAGATGGAACTGATCCGCGCGGAGAAGCTCGCTTCCATGGGCCAGTTGGCGGCCGGCGTCGCCCATGAGATCAACAATCCGCTCGGCACCATCCTTCTCTTCGCCGATGTGCTGTACCGCGAGACGGATGAGAACGACCCACGGCGCGCCGATCTGCAAATGATCATCAAGGAGACCAACCGCTGTAAAAACATTGTCGCCGGCCTGCTGAACTTCGCGCGCCAGCAGGAGGTTCTCCTCCAGGAGACCAACCTGCACCAGGTGCTGGATCAGTCCATCGAAGCAGTGCGCCATCAGCCGACCTTTGCACGCGTGCAGATCGTACGGCAGTATGACCCGGACGTCCCCACCATTCAGGCCGACCCCGGTCAGCTTCAGCAGGTCTTCGTCAACCTGCTCAATAACGCCGCCGAGGCGATGCCTGACGGCGGAACTATTACCATCTCCACCCGCCTGGTGGACCAGCAGTGGGTGGAGATCAAGGTCGCCGACACCGGCTGCGGCATCCCGGAGGAGCACCTCAGCCGGCTCTTCACACCCTTCTTCACCACCAAGCCGCCGGGAAAGGGGACGGGGCTGGGGCTTTCCATCGTCTACGGCATCATCAAAATGCA
>JAPWUQ010000173.1 GCA_028275445.1 Anaerolineae bacterium
GCGTGGCGGTGTTGACCAACTGCTCGATGGAGCGGTCGCCCAGGGCGTCCTCCAATATGGCGTCATCGGCATACAGCCGCGCCGGCACCCGCATATCGGGGCGAAACTCTTTCGGAATCTCGTACAGATACTCATCGATCTTTCGCAGGTCGCTCTTCTTCACCATGACTCACCTCCTCGTCCATGCCAAAACGCCGCCGGCCGCGCGCCCTCACGTGTCGAACACGATGGTGGCATGCCACAATCCCTGTTCATCCTGCTCAATACGCAGGTCATGGAACGTGGCCGCCTTTACCACCGCAAAGGTGGGGTACCCCGGCTGGCCGGCGAACTCCCCTCGCAGAAGGCCGTCTTCCCACCGCACCCGAAAATCGCTGTACATCTCCCCCTGGGTCTCGCGCCAGAAAAGGAGGGCATTCAGCCAGTCCACCAGCGCGGTCTCCAGGTCTTCTGCCTCTATGGTGATCTCATGCCGGCGCTCGGGCCGGATCGTCGAGATATCTGCCATCAGGCTGAACATGGCGCGCGCCGCCTGCTCAAAGAGCGCTTCCAGGCTCGGCGCCCAGACATGCACGGCGCGGTCCGCCACATGATTCAGCTCCTCGAAGCCGGCGGAGTTGCTGACGTCTCCCATCTTTGCTACTTGCCTCCCACGCGCAGAAGGCTCCAATCACGAATGGCGATGTCCACGCCGTCCCGGCGCGCCTCCTGGAGGATGCGGCGTGCCTCCTCCACGTCCCGCCGCATCTGCTCCACCAGCTCGCCGGCGGAAGCAAAGCACATCTCCGGCCGCATCCAGCGCACAAATTCCACCGCCAGGTCGCACCCGTACAGCTCCAGGCGTACGTCCAGCAAATGCACTTCCAGGATGTGCTTGTTCTCGCCAAAGGTCGGTCGGATGCCCAGGTTGGCCACCGCCGGAAAGCGCTGTTGCCCCAGCAGGGCGAAGCAGGCGTACACCCCGTCGCGCGGCAGGGCGCGGTCGCCGTGCACCTCCAGGTTCGCCGTCGGAAAGCCCAGCGCCCGACCGCGATGCCGGCCCGGCACCACCTCCCCCGAGACCAGGTAATAGCGCCCCAACAGGGCCGTCACTTCTTCGATCTTCCCCTCGGCCAGGAGCTGGCGGATGCGCGTGCTGGAGACCACCGCACCGTTCAGGCAGACCGCCGGCAGGACGTGCACGCTGAAGCCCCACTGCGCGCCCAGCCGGCGCAGTACCTCCACATTGCCCTCGCGTTGGTAGCCGAAGGTGAAATCCGGCCCCACCCATATGCTTTTCGGGTGCAGATGCTCCACCAGGATATGGACGAACTCGCCGGCCGATTTGCGGGCCAGCTCCATGGTGAACTGCATCAGGGCCATAAAGTCCAGGCCCAGCCGCTCCAGGATGGCGGCCTTTTCCCCCGGCGTCGTGATATAACGCACCCGGTTCTGGGCGCTGAGCACGTTCACCGGGTGGGGATAGAAGGTGACCACGCCGGCCTGCCGGCCGCTCGCCCGCGCCTCGGCCAGCACCTCGCGCACCAGCGCCTGGTGCCCCACGTGCACGCCGTCGAACGCCCCGATGGTGATGACGCTCTCGCCGTCCAGCCAGGTATGGTCAATATCGTCGAAGACTCTCATGGGCCTTCCCGTTTGTCGCTGTGCGAAGATGTCGCCCCGCCTTCCATGCCGGCCAGCACCACCTTGGGCCGCCAGAGGTTCGCTGTCGGGTCAAAGTGCAGTATCGCTATCAGCCGGCCGTCATCGGAGTATGCCCGCACCGGACGCTCGTCCGCCGGCACCGGGCCGGCGAGCGCCTGTCCGAACCCCACCCGGGCAACCTCGTCGGATGACAAGACCACGGCCGGCAAATCCCCCAGCCCGGCATCCATGGGGAGCAGACAGCGCCTCCATTCGCCGGCGCTGGTCAATTCCTCCAGCGAAACGGCTTCCTCCAGCCGAAAGGGCCCGCTCCGGGTGCGCACCAGGCCGGCCACGTGGGCGCCGCAACCCAGCCGCCGCCCGATATCATGGGCCAGGGAGCGCACATATGTGCCGGCAGAGCAGTCTATCTCCAGCGTCAGATAGGGCGGGTTCCATCCGACAAGCTCCAGCCGATGGATGCGCACCCGCCGGGGAGGAGCCGCCACCTCCTCGCCGCGCCGCGCCCGACGGTATAACGGCTCGCCGGCCTGTTTCACCGCCGAGAAGGCCGGCGGTTCCTGTTCGATCTCCCCGATAAAGGCCGGCAGTACTGCTTCCACCTCCGAGCGGTCGGGCAGTGGGCCACGGTGTTCATAGGTGATGCGCCCCTCCGCATCGTAGGTGTCGGTGCTCTGTCCCAGGCGCAGTGTGGCCCGGTAGCTTTTATCATGCCCGATCAGATACGGCACCAGCCGCGTGGCCTGGCCCAGGCATACCACCAGCAGGCCGGTGGCCAGCGGGTCCAGTGTGCCGGCGTGACCGACCTTGCGCTGACGGGTCAGCCGGCGCACCTTCTCCACCACGTCATGGGAGGTCCATCCGGCCGGCTTGTCGATAAGGAGGATGCCAGAGACGGGGTGCGAAGGAGATAAAGGGCCGGCCGGGGCGCTGGTTTGCCTGTCCGCCATAGGCCTTACCGGTATAGGGCGCGCTGTCCATCTATGGCGCGGCGCACCATGTCCAGCACGCGCGCCCGCACTTCCTCCAGCGAACCTTCCACGGTACAGCCGGCGGCCTGCGGGTGTCCCCCACCGCCCAGCGCAAAGGCCACGCCGGATATGTCAATGCCGGGCTTGGCACGGAAGCCCACTTCCACGGCATGGTCGCCCTTATCGTAAAAGAGCAGGCCCACATCCGCCTCCTGGAGGGAGACCAGTAAGTTGATGAAGCCGCCGTCGCCTTCCTCAGGGTTGCCGCATTCGGCCTGCATCGCCGGCGTCAGCACCGCCCAGGCAATGCGCCCCTCCAGGTGAACGGTGGCGAGCATCTTGCCCCACAGGCACAGCATGGCATAGGGGCGCGAGTTCAGCGCCCGCTCCATCACCTCGGACAGGGAGGCGCCGGCGTCCATCAGCCGGCTGGCCGCCCGCAGGGTATCCGATGTGGTGTTGGACGTGCGGAACCCGCGCGTGTCCATGACGATGCCGGTCAGCAGGGGCAGGGCGATCTCCCGGTCCATGGGGACGCCCAGCGCATCCACCAGGGAGATGATCATCTCCGAGGTGGAGGCCGCCCTCGGTTCCACCCAGTTCAGCGTCCCGAACATGACATTGGTGATGTGATGGTCAATGTTGATGACCGGCCGGCCGGCTGGCGCCACCACGGTCGAATAAATTGGCTCCAGGCGCGCCGTGTCACTGCTGTCCAGGCTGACGAACAGGTCGAAGGAGCCGGCCGGCGCCGTGGTAAGCTCCGCAAAGCCCGGCAGGAAGGCGTACTTGGAAGGCGGCCGGTCCGGCAGGGCCGGCACCACTTGCTTGCCCAGCCGGCGCAGTGCCTCCCGCAGTCCCAACAGCGCGCCGATCACATCCCCATCGGGGTCCATATGCCCGACGAGCAGGATGCGTTCGGCCTGGCGCAGATAGCCGGCGATTTGTGCCGTGACCTCGCTCATTCCTCTTCTTCCGACGATTCCTCATGCAGTGAGGCCAGCAGGCGGTCAATCCGCTCGCCCTTACGGATGGACTGGTCCCAGCGGAAGCGCAGTTCGGGCACGAAGCGCAGATACAGCGTTTCGGCCAGCGACTTGCGGAAAAAGCCGCGGGCATGCTCCAGGCCGGCCAGGGCCAGCTCCACCCGCGCCGGCTCGTCATCCAGCACGCTGAAGTATACGGTTGCCAGTTTCAGGTCGGGCGTGATCTCCACGTCGGTGATGGTCACCTCTGCTAGGCGCGGGTCCGAGATGCGCCGCTCCAGCAGAAGCCCCAGCTCCTCGTGGATCAGTTCCGCCACCCGACGTTGTCTGCGAGATACCACCTTCATCTTCCCTTCAACGCCCGGGTATATTGCTTCCGGGCATGTATGCTCACTGTACTTGCTGTCTGCGGTAGAATTCCAGGATATCCCCCTCGCGGAAGTCGGCGAAGCCGTCCAGCCCGATGCCGCATTCGAAGCCGGCGGCCACCTCTTTCACGTCCTCGGTGAAGCGCTTCAGCGAGGCCACCCGGCCCTCGAAGATCACGGCGTCGCCGCGGTGCACCCGCACCTGGGCATCGCGCGTGATGACGCCGTCCATGACGTAACAGCCGGCGACCTGGCCCAGCTTCGAGACCTTGAAGACCGCCCGCACCTCGGCATGGCCGAGCACCTTTTCCTCGAACTTGGGCTCGAGCATGCCCTTGAGCGCCTTCTCCATGTCCTCCAGGAGCATGTAAATGACGTTATAGAGGCGGATATCGACGCCTTCCTGCTCTGCCAGCCGGCGGGCGGCCTGGTCCACCTGCACGCCGAAGCCCACGACGATGGCATCCGACGCGGCGGCCAGCATCACATCCGACTCGCTGATGTTGCCGGTGCCGGTATGCAGGATTTTGACCCGCAGTTCCTCATCGCCCAGGCGCTCCAGGGATTTGACGATGGGTTCAATGGCGCCCTGGACATCGGCCTTGAGGATGATGTTCAGCTCCTTGGCCTGGCCGGCCTTGATCCTGCTGGCGATGTCCTCCAGCGTCAGCACACGGCGGGCGGCCTTGGCGGCCGCGGCCTCGCGCTGGCGGATGCGCTCCTCCGCGATGGCCTTGGCCTCGCGCTCCGAAGCCACCACTTCAAACAGGTCGCCCGGGTTAGGCAGACCGGACAGTCCCAGCACCGCCACGGGCGTGGAGGGTGTCGCCTCTTTGACCAGGTTGCCGCGATCGTCGAACATGGCGCGCACGCGGCCGTACACCTCGCCGGCGACCACGTTATCGCCCAGGCGCAGGGTGCCGTTCTGCACCAGCAGGGTGGCTATCGGGCCGCGTGCCTTATCAATCTTGCTCTCCAGCACCGTGCCCATAGCCGGGCAGTCCGGATTGGCCTTCAGCTCGGCCACTTCCGTGACCAGCAGGATGTTCTCCAACAGCTCGTCAATGCCCTGGCCCAGCTTGGCGGAGATGGGCACGCAGATGACGTCGCCGCCCCAATCCTCCACCACCAGGCCCTCATCGGCCAACTGCTGTTTCACCCGCTCCGGGTTGGCGTTGGGCTTATCAATCTTGTTCAGGGCTACCAGGATCGGCACCTGTGCGGCGCGCGCGTGGTTGATAGCCTCGCGCGTCTGCGGCATGACACCATCGTCCGCGGCCACCACCAGCACGGCCAGGTCGGTCACCTGGGCGCCCCGGGCGCGCATGGCGGTAAACGCCTCATGGCCCGGCGTGTCAATGAAAGTGATTTTCTTGCCGTGCACATCCACCTGATAGGCGCCGATGCGTTGGGTGATGCCGCCGGCCTCACTGGCCGCCACATTGGCATGTCGGATGGCGTCCAGCAGGGTCGTCTTGCCATGGTCCACATGCCCCAGCACCGTCACCACGGGCGGCCGCGGCTTCAGCTTGCTCGGGTCTTCCCGCTCGCAGATGAGCTTCCACAGCGGCTTGGCCTTCTCCGGCGCCTTCTCTTCCACCGCTTCGGGTTCCGCCGGCTT
>JAPWUQ010000174.1 GCA_028275445.1 Anaerolineae bacterium
TGGTCGTAAAACTGGATGACGCTTGCCACGTTGGAATCATTGGGGTCCAGGCGGGCCTTTTCCGTCTCCAGGTTGCGCAGGTACTGATTCAGGTTATTGAGCTGATACAGGTACATCTTTTGATATTCGGTAGTGGAGATGCGTTCGCCGTTCACCACCGCCACGGGCGACGAGGGTTTATAGACGTACTCGTAGATGACGCCGGCGATGATGATGGCCGCTACCACTACCGCGCCAATGATGACCCCCAGGAGCACGTTTCGGCGCGCCTGCTGATCGCGATAGCGCAGTCGCTCCTGCTTCTTTGTCAGCGTCATGTCCTGCTTTTTGGGTTTCTTCGCCATATAGACCTCGATGGATATGCCGGCTTTCAACAAGGCCTCCCGCGGCGCGCCGTGGGAGGCCTTGAGGTTCCGGAATTATGAACGCATGTGTTCGTCGGTGAAGGGCAGGAGCGCCAGGTGGCGTGCGCGCTTGATGGCGACGGCCAGGCGGCGCTGATGCTTGGCGCAGGTGCCGGTTTTGCGCCGGCTGAGGATCTTGGCCCGGTCGGAGATGAAGCGGTAGAGCAGGTCTACATTTTTGTAATCAATGTAGTCCATGTGCTCGGCGCAGAAGAGGCAGACCTTGCGCCGGCTGGTGAAACGCCGGCGGGGACGCTCCTGGCGCTGGCGCGGTTCTGGCGCTTCTTCCAACTCTTCCTCTTCATCCACGATATCCAAGTCCTCGACTTCCTGAGCCTTCGGCTTATCCACGGCGGGTTTGGCGCCGGGGCGTGCGGTTTTTTCACGTTCTTCTGCCAAGGTTATCCCTCCTTACTTGCAAAGGGTGATTTGTTGGGTTATGGATGTTCGTCCAGCACCACCATTTCCCTGGCGACGAGTTCGGTGCGCCAGTGGGGCTGGTCCAACTGATTTTTCCAGGCGTAGGTATGGAGGTAGCCCTCCACATACACTCGCCGGCCTCGGGACAGCCACTGCCGGCATATCTCGGCCAGACTGCCCCATGTCACCACATGAAACCATTCCGTGGTCTCACAGCGCTTGCCATCCGATGTGACCCAGCTCTGAGAGGCCGCCAGGCTGAAGCTGGCCCGCAGTTTCCCTGATGCGGTAGGGCGCACTTCCGGTTCTGTCTCCACCAGCCCGATGACCATCACCTTGTTGATGTGCTGGGGGAACGTCCCGGAGGCGTCATCCACTGCCGGCGCCGGCTCGATAGCGGCGAAGGGTATCATCTCGGAAAGCACCAACTCCGTGCGCACGCGCCGCAGATGGTCCTGGCCGACCCATGTGCGGGTTTGCAGATGGCCCTCGACGTAGACGCGGTTGCCCTTTCTCAGCCACTGCTTACAGCGCTCCGCCTTGGCCCCCCAGGCGATGACGTTGAACCATTCCTCGGCCTGCTGTGGGGTGCCGTCGGTGGTGAGCCACTGCCGGCGCGTGACCAGGCTGAACGCGGCCACGGCTTTGCCCTCCGGCGTGTAGCGAAGCTCTGGGTCCCGTCCCAGGTCGCCCACCACGATGACCTTGTTCAATCCTCGCGCCACGGCTGTCTCCTCAGGAAAGCGGGAAAATGCCCAGCGGTCTGAAGAGGGGCCTCATCTCATTCTTCGTCCAGGCGGACGATGAGATGACGGATGACGTTTTCCGAGATGAGCAGGTCGCGGTCGAGCTGTTTCACCGCTTCGGCGGGCATCTGCATCTGGACGACGACGTAGTGGCCTTCGCGGAATTTCTTGATGGGGTAGGCCAACTTGCGCTTGCCCCAGATCGAGAGCTTGGTCACTTCGCCGCCGTAGCCGGCGATGCGCTTAGTGACCGTGTCGATCTGAGCCTGCACCTTCTCGTCGTCCTGCTGTGGGGCGACAATGAACACCAGCTCATAGGGTCGCATTCCGTCTCGCTTCCTCCTTTCTTTGGGTTTGCCTCCGGTCAAATCGCTCGCGGCGACGGCCAGAGGCAGAAAGAACGAGGGAGTCCCGTTCCGCTCCCTCGTCGAGACGTTTGCTTTATACCACAAAGCGCGCAGAATGGCAAAAATATGAGGGCCTTGGAAAGTAAGCACGGTATGCCAGGCGCGGTCAAACCGGTCGCGCGCCAGGGGGAGGGGATCAGACCGCGAAGCGGATATGGATGACATCGCCGTCCTGCACGATGTAGTCCCGGCCTTCCATGCGCACCCAGCCGGCGGCGCGGGCTTCCTGCCAGGAGCCGGCCTCCACCAGCCTGTCCCAGGGGATGACGTCCGCCCGGATAAAGCCGCGCTGCATGTCGGTGTGAATCTTGCCGGCGGCATCCCAGACCGTCGAGCCGGCGCGCAGGGGCCAGGCGCGCACCTCTTCGGTGCCGGTCGCGGTGAAGAAGGTGATGAGGTTCAGCAGGCGGTAGCCGGCCAGGGCGAGTTGGTGCAGTCCCGAGCGCTCCAGCCCCAGCGCCTGGCGGAATTCCTCCGCTTCCGCCGGCTCCATTTGGGCCAGCTCCGCCTCCAGCTCCGCACAGATGACCACTACCGGGATGTTCTCCTGCGCGGCGCGCTGACGCACCCGCTCGGCCAGCGGGCCGCCGTCCGGCAGGGCATCCTCCCCCACGTTGGCGACCCAGAGCTGGGGCTTGGCGCTCAGCAGGAACAGTTCCTGGAGCCAGAGGCTCTCTTGTTCGCCGCAGGGGAAGCGGTCGGCGCGCTGGCCGGCGTTCAGGTGCTCCCGCAGGGCCTGCAGGAAAGCGAGCTGTGGCGCGTAGGCCTTGGGGTCGGCCTTGGCCGCCGAGCGCACCCGTTCGATGCGGCGGTCCACGCTCTGGATATCCGCCAGGATGAGTTCGGAATTGACCGTTTCCATATCCAGCAGTGGGTCAATCTCGCCGAACTGGTGCGGGATATCCGGGTCCTCGAAACAGCGCAGGACGAGGGCGATGGCGTCCACGTTGCGGATGTGGCCCAGGAACTGGTTGCCCAGGCCCTCGCCGCGCGAGGCTCCTTTGACCAGGCCGGCGATGTCCACGAACTCGATGGTAGCCGGCACGACGCGCTTGGGACGGACCACGCCGGCCACGCGGTGCAGTCGTTCGTCCGGCACCTCGGCAACGCCCACGTTGGGGTCAATGGTGGTGAAGGGATAGCTGGCGACGGCGGCCTGGGCGCGCGTCAGGGCATTGAAGAGCGTGGATTTGCCCACATTGGGAAGGCCCACAATACCGATCTGGAGTGACACGTTCTCTGATATCCTTTCCGCAGGGCTTCCGGGATGATGTGGATGTTAGCGCGATGGCCGGCTGGTCGGGCGCGGCGGAGCAGGAGGATGGCTGGCCGGCGGCGCCGGCTCGCGGGCCGGCGAAGGTGTCCCAGTGGGACGCAGGAAGGTCGTCTCTTCCAGGACATCGGCCAGCCGGCGGTCCTTGGGGATGGCCAGGTAGAAGATGCTCCCGACGCCGACCTCGCTTTCCACCCACACCTGTCCGCCGTGCTGTTCTGCCACTTCCTTTACCAGGGCCAGGCCGAGGCCGGTGCCGTGGATGTGCAGGGTCTCGCGCCGGCGCACGCGGTAGAATTTCTCGAAGATGCGCCGGCGGTCGGCCTGCGAAATGCCGATGCCCGAGTCCGCCACCTTGACCACCACCGCAGAGGCCATTTCCTGCACGGAGACCTTCACCCAGCCGGGCGCCATGGTGTACTTGATGGCGTTATCAATGAGGTTGCGGACGGCGCGCTTGAGCCGGTCCGGGTCGCCGATGACCATGGGCGCGTCGGCCGGCAGTTCCACCAAGAAGCTCAACCCCTTGCCCTCGGCGTAGGTGCGCATGGTCTCGGCGACCTCGCTCACCAGTGTGACAAGCTGGACAGGGGTCATGGTCATGCCGATCTTATTGGAGACCTCTGCCAGCTCGGTCAGTTCATTGATGAGCTGGGTGAGGTCGTCAATGCCCTTCAGGATTTTCTCAATGTATTCGAGCTGGCGCTCGCTCACAGCCTCATCGCGCAGCATGGAGGCATAGCCGCGCACGAAGGTGAGCGGGCTTTTCATATCGTGGGCGATGGTGTGGACGAAATCGGTTTGCAGTTCGTCCAGGCGCTTCCAGTCGGTGATGTCGCGCATGACCAGCACCCATCCCTGCGGGGTCGTTTTGCCGCTCAGGCGGATGGGGGAGGCGCTGACGTACAGCCGGCGGCCGTCCCGCTCCAGCTCAATGGTGGTGGGGCCGCGCCCGCGCGCGATGTCGGAAAGCATGCGGAAGAGGGAATCGTCGCTGATCAGCTCCGGCAGAGGGGTGCCAACGCGCTCCTGGAAGTTGAATTCGAGCAGTTCTTCGGCGGCCGGGTTTGCCAACTGCAGACGCCCCTCGGCGTCGAGCACCAGGATGGTATCGGGTGTGCTGTTCAGGATGGCGGCCAGGCGACTGCGTTCGCTTTCCACCGCGTGATAAATGCGGTTGTTCTCGATCATGATGCCGCCCAGGCTGGCCAGGGCCGACAGGAAATGTACGTCCGAGGTGGAGAAGGGGCGCGGCGCCGGCCACAGCGCCCACAGCGCGCCCAGGTTGCGGCCCTCGCGGAGCATGGGGAGCATGACGAACGCGGCGACGCTGGCGCGCTCCATCAGGGCGAGGGGCACATCGCCGTGTTCCTCGCGCACATCGCTGACGATGATCTGTCGCGCTTTGCGCCAGGTTTGGCCGGCCATCTGCTCCAGGTACAGCTCCAAATCGGCCGGCAGGTTGCCCTCTCCTTCCATAAACCGCTTCCAGATGGCGCCGTCGGTGCCGATCAGGTACATGCCGGCGGTGTGCGCTTCCATGCCCCGGGTGACGGCGCGGAGCAGGATGCCCACGGTGTGCTCCAGGTTGGCGCGAGCGGAGACGTTCTGGCTGACTTCGACCAACCGCGCCAGCTCCTCGACGCCGGCGCCCAGCCCAATGGTCATGCGCTTGATGGCCCGCACCAGTTCGCCGATTTCATCCCCACGCTGGTCGGCGTCGGGCAGGGGGGTGTTCAGTTCGCCGGCGGCGATGCGCGCGGCGGCCTGGGCGATCTGTCCCAGCGGATGCAGTTGGCTCTGCACTTCCCAGACCATGCCGGCGGCCAGGATGGCGAAAAGCCCGGTGAGCAGGAACAACAGGGGACGTGCCAGCCGGCCGGCGGACTGCATGATCGTGCCTTGATCGGTCTCCATCACCAGGTGCCAGCCGAGACGGTCAATACGCCGCCAGTACGTGAGCTGGGGCTGGCCGGCCGCGCCGTTCTCGGCATATGCCTGGCCGGCTCGCACCGGGAAGCGGCGCAGAGGTTCAGAATTGGCCACCCAGGTGGAAACAGTGGGAGGGGCGCCGAGGGCAAAGAGGACACTGCCGCGGTCGTCAATGAGATACATGCGGTCGGCGGCCTCGCTTCCCTGGCGCAAGGAGAGCGCCGCCTCCACGGCCGGCTGTCGGAGCGGGAGCATCCGTCCGATGAGCATCCCACGCACCTGGCGATCGCGCGGGTCGAGCAGGGGGGCGGCCAGGGAAACCGCCGGCTGGCCGTCCGCCCAGCGGTAGGTGCGGCTCAACACGGTATGTCCCTG
>JAPWUQ010000175.1 GCA_028275445.1 Anaerolineae bacterium
CATCTCAAAAGGATTTGCCGTACTGCCTTGTCTCATTCTTTGCAGTGCAGGATGTCCTTGTCCATCCCTTCTCAGGGAGAGATGCCATGAGTGAGTTTCTGCGAAAACACGTCCGATGGGTGGGGCCGGTGGTCCTGATGCTCATCGGTCTGCTGGTGATGGTGGCGGCGGCAGGATGCGGGCCGGCCCCCACGCCGATTGCCCCGGTCCCGCCCACGCCGACCCAGTATGCGCCGCCGGCCGTTCAGCCGACGCCGACGACGCCGCCCAAGCCTACGCCGGTGCCGTTGTCTTTCCCTCTGCCGGCGCCGGCGAAGACCGGGGACGGCTTCGTGAAGGCGGACGATTCCAACTGCCGCACCTGCCACACCGATGAAGCCAAACTGCGGGAGCTGGCGAAAGAGCCGGAGAAAGGCCCCAGCCTGTCGGAAGGCGAGGGTTGAGGAGGCGAAGTGCCTCAGGTTGAGGCATGGCAAAAGGTCTTCATCAACGGCAAGCAGTTCCCCGCCAGCCTGCATGACCGGTTCGGATGCATTACCTGCCACGGCGGCAAATCCGGTGTGGATTCCATGGAGGCGCACGAGGGCGTGGTGCGCGAGCCGGATGCGCAGAAGGCGTGTGCACCCTGCCATCGCGAGATCGTGACCACGGATGCCACCAGCCTGCATAGCACGCTGGCCGGCTACCGCACGGCCCTGTACGCGCGCAGTGCGCCCGACAAGTATCCGCAGATTGACCAGATGATGGCCAATCACTGCAACAAATGTCACACCTCCTGCGGGCAGTGTCATGTCAGCATGCCCACCAACCTGGACGGCGGTCTCCTGCAGGGGCATGATTTTAAGAAGATCCCGCCCATGAACCTGACGTGTACCGGCTGTCATGGAAGCCGCGTCAATGATGAATATAAGGGCGAGAATGAGGGAATACCGGCGGATGTGCACTGGCAGAAGGCCGGCATGGCCTGCTTCCGCTGTCATTCGGAGGAGCAGGCGCACGGCGCGCTGGGCGAAAAGAAGCACCGCTATGACGGCCCGCCGACGCCCGACTGCCGCGAATGCCATACCGATGTGAAGCCCGGCGACGGCGTCGAACAGCATACCGAAAAGCACCTGGAACTGCTGGCCTGCCAGGTCTGTCACGCGACCACCTACAAGAACTGCTACTCCTGCCATGTGGCACAGCAGGACGGTATCCCGTACTACAAGATCGCCAAGACGGTCATGGATTTCAAGATCGGCCTGAACCCACTGCGCAGTCCGGAGCGCCCGTGGAAGTACGTCGTGGTGCGGCATGTGCCCATTGCGCCGGATGACTACGAGTACTACGGCAAGGACCTGCTTCCCAACTACGACGCTCTGCCGACATGGAAATATGCCACGCCGCATAACATCCAGCGGGTGACGCCGCAGAACCAGTCGTGCACCAACTGTCACGGCAATCCGGACGTCTTCCTGACCGAGAAGGACCTGCTCCCGTATGAGGTGAAAGCCAACGAGGGAGTGGTGGTGAAGGAAATCCCCGGGTTCTGAGCCGGCGCTCGTGAATGCAAAACGGGGCATCGCCGTATGGACGATGCCCCGTTTTGATTTTGTCGTTCCGGGGCGGGCGTTCACTGCCGCCGGCCGTAGATCTCCTGCAGGCTGTACACGGCGAGGGACCCTTGCTGGAGCGCCCGGATGGCCCCTACTGCAGACATGGCCGCTGATAAGGTGGTGAGCAGGGGCACCTGATACTGGGTGGCGGCGGCGCGGATGCGCATGCCGTCGCTGTAGGCATGGTGGCCCAACGGGGTGTTGATGATGAGGTCCACCTGGCCGGCGGCGATGGCGTCCACCACATGGGGCGAACCCTGGCTGACCTTGTTCACCGCTTCCACTTCCAGCCCCACCCTGCGGAGCCATTCGGCGGTGCCGGGGGTGGCCATCAGTCGGAACCCCAGCCGGCTCAGGTCGCGGGCGATTTTCAGGATGGCGCCCTTGTCATAATCATTGACGCTGATGAGGGCGGTGCCGCGGGTGGGTAAGGGCATATTGGCCGCCATTTCGGCTTTGGCGAAGGCCTCGCCGAAAGAATTCCCGATGCCCATGACCTCGCCCGTACTGCGCATTTCTGGGCCGAGGCGGGCGTCCACGCCGGCGAATTTGCGGAAGGGCAGGACGCTCTCTTTGACGAAGAACTTCTTCACCTCCGGTTCCTGGGTGAAGCCGATCTCGGCCAGGGACTGGCCGGCGATGACCCGGGCGGCGATCTTCGCCAGCGATACCCCGGTCGCCTTGCTGACAAAGGGCACCGTCCGGGAAGCGCGCGGGTTGACCTCCAGCACGTAGACGATCTCGTCCTTGATGGCGAACTGCACGTTCATCAGACCACGCACCTTCAGCGCCAGGCCGAGCTGGTGGGTATACTCGCGGATGATGTTCAGATGATACAGGCTGACCTTGTAAGGAGGCAGGACGCAGGCAGAGTCGCCAGAATGCACGCCGGCTTCCTCGATGTGCTGCATGATGCCGCCGATCACCACCCGCTCGCCGTCCGCCACGGCATCCACGTCAATCTCAAAGGCATCTTCGAGGAAGCGGTCCAGCAGGAGGACACTGCCCTCCGAAGCGCGCATCGCCTCTTCCAGGAAGGCGTCCAGCTCTTCCATGTTATACACGATGACCATCCCGCGCCCACCCAATACATAGGATGGGCGGAGCAGGAGGGGAAAGCCAATACGTTGGGCGACCTGGCGAGCTTCCTCGGGCGTGCGGGCCACGCCGCTTTCGGGTTGGGGGATGTCCAGCTCCTTCAACAGGGCGCTCATGCGGCCGCGGTCCTCCGCCAGGTCAATGGAGTCCGGCGAGGTGCCCCAGACGGGGACGCCGGCGGCCTCCAGCGCCCGCGCCAGCTTCAGCGGCGTTTGTCCCCCGAACTGCAGGACGACGCCGTCCGGCTGTTCCACATCCACGATGTTCAGCACATCCTCGAGCGTCAGCGGCTCGAAGTACAGGCGGTCTGCGGTGTCGTAATCGGTGCTGACGGTCTCCGGGTTGCAGTTGACCATGATGGTCTCATAGCCCAGCTCTTTCAGGGCAAAGCAGGCGTTGACACAGCAGTAATCGAACTCGATGCCCTGGCCGATGCGGTTGGGGCCGGCGCCGAGGATCATTACCTTGCGCCGGCGCGATGGATGGGCCTCGCAGTGCGGCTCATACGTGGAGTAGAGGTAGGGGGTATAGGCCTCGAACTCGGCGGCGCAGGTGTCCACGCGGTAGTACGATGGGACGATGCCGAGGGCTTTGCGGCGAGCGCGGGCGGCGGCCTCGCCATCCTTTCCCGCGCCGCACAGACGGGCGATCTCTTGGTCGGAGAAGCCGGCGCGTTTGGCCTCCAACCAGAGCGCCGGCGGGAGCGTCTCCAGCGTGTGGCCGGCGATGCGGTCCGCAAGTGCTAGCAGTTCGGCGATCTGCTGGACGAACCAGGGGTCATAGCCGCTGACCTGGCTGACTTCCTGCACCGATGCCCCCTGACGCAGGGCTTGGGCGGCGTGGAACAGCCGCTGGGCGGTGGGAGTGCGGCAGGCGGCGAGCGGGTCGGGGACCCGGTAGCGCGCCGGCTCCAGCCCGTCAATGCCCAGCTCCAGACTGCGGATGGCCTTGTGCAGTGCCTCTTTGAAGGTCCGGCCGATGGCCATCACTTCACCCACCGATTTCATCTGCGGGCCGAGGGTCGGGTCCACGCCGGGGAATTTCTCGAAGGCCCAGCGCGGCATCTTGACCACGACGTAGTCCAGCGATGGCTCGAAGGAGGCCGGCGTCTCGCGGGTAATGTCGTTGCGGATCTCGTCCAGCGTATAGCCGACGGCGACCAGCGCGGCGATCTTAGCGATGGGAAAGCCGGTGGCCTTGGACGCCAGGGCAGAGGAGCGCGAGACGCGCGGGTTCATCTCGATGACCATAACGCGGCCGTCCTGCGGGTTTACGGCAAACTGCACGTTGGAGCCGCCGGTCTCGACGCCGACGGCGGACATGACGATGCGGGCCATATCGCGCAGGCGCTGAAGCTCGCGATCAGTGAGGGTCATCGCCGGCGCCACGGTGATGCTGTCGCCGGTGTGGATGCCCATGGGGTCCATGTTCTCGATGGAACAGACCACCACGAAATTGTCAGCGGCATCGCGCATCACCTCCAGCTCGTATTCCTTCCAGCCGAGGAGCGACATCTCGACCAGCACCTGATGGACCGGGCTTTCGCGCAGGCCGTGATCCACGACGCGGCGCAGTTCCTGGTCGTTGTGGGCGACGCCGGCGCCGCTTCCGCCGAGGGTGAAGGACGGCCGCACCAGGAGCGGGTAGCCGATTTCCCTGGCGAACTGCAGGGCCTCTTCGACGGAGGAGACCAGGCGGTTGGGCGGGGTGGGGAGGCCGGCGGCCCGCATGGCGGTGTCGAAGAGCCGGCGGTCCTCGGCGGTTTCGATGGCCTTCAGCTTGGCACCGATCAGCTCGACGCCGTAGCGCTCGAGGATGCCGGCGCGCGCCAGCGCCACGGCGAGGTTTAAGCCGGTCTGCCCACCGACGGTGGGGAGCAGGGCATCGGGGCGCTCGCGGGCGATGATTTTCTCCAGGATATCCGGGTGCAGGGGCTCGACATATGTGACATCGGCGAATTCCGGGTCCGTCATGATGGTGGCGGGGTTGGAATTGACCAGCACGACGCGGTAGCCCTCTGCCCGCAGGGCTTTGCACGCCTGCACGCCGGAATAATCGAACTCGCAGGCCTGACCGATGACGATGGGGCCGGAGCCAATGATGAGGATGGTGCGGATGTCGGTGCGTTTCGGCATGGGTGCATCTCCTCAAGAAAGCCGGCGTTCCAGCATGAGCTGGCGGAAGTGATGGAAGAGGTGTACGGCATCGTGCGGGCCAGGGCCGGCCTCGGGATGGAACTGCACGCTGAAAGCCCCATATGCCTTGTGCCGCAGGCCCTCGACACAGCCGTCGTTCAAGTTGATGTGGGTGATTTCGGCGCCCTGGGGCAGGCTGTCGGCATCCACGGCGAAGCCGTGATTGTGTGTGGTGATTTCCACCTGCCCCGTCAGCAGGTTTTTCACCGGCTGATTGATGCCGCGGTGGCCGAATTTCAGCTTGTAGGTGCGGCCGCCCAGCGCCAGCGCCAGTATCTGATGTCCCAGACAGATGCCGAAGATGGGCAGGCGGCCCAGCAGTTGGCGCACGGAGGCGATGGCATAGGTGACGGCGGCCGGGTCGCCCGGCCCGTTGGAGAGGAAGACGCCGTCGGGAGAGAGGGAGAGCACCTCTTCCGCCGGCGTGTTCGCCGGCACGACCGTGATGCGCATGCCACAGCGCCGCATCAGCCGCAGGATGTTGTGCTTCAGGCCGAAATCGTAGGCCACCACATGCAGGGTCGGTGTGGCATCCGCGCCGGGGATGCCGCTGGGGTACCAGATGGGGTCCGCCGGCTCATCCCAGGTGTACGGCTCCCGACAGGTAACCTGGCTGACCAGCTCCTGCCCGCTCATGGAGGGGATGGAGCGGGCCTTCTCCAGCAG
>JAPWUQ010000176.1 GCA_028275445.1 Anaerolineae bacterium
GCCAACAGCCAGGCCGGCGGCTCCGACTTCCGCATTGACTGCCGGGGCGATGGGGATGAGTACATCCACTTCGTGCAGGTGATACGCGCCGGCGGCGCCCCGAACCCGACGCCCACTCCCACGACGCCGGCCGGCGCCACCGCTACCCCGACGCCGACGCGCACGCCGACCAGCGCGCCGGCGACACCCACCCCGACGCCCGCCGGCAGTGATTTCACCCTGGTGCTCCAGCGCGGGCTGAACGGCTACACCGGCGCGGTGGACACCTGGATCAACGGCTGGTCGGTGGACAGCAACTACGGCAGTGACGCGCGCCTGATCGTGCGCTCGGATGACTGGATGGCGGCCCTGCTGAAGTTCGACCTAGGCGCACTGCCGGCCAACGCCTATGTCACCGGCGCGGCCCTGCAGGTCTACATCGAGGGGCGGTCCAACTCCTACACCGTGGATGTGTCCGCCTACAAGATGCGGCGCGAGTGGCTGGCCGGCCAGGCGACCTGGAAGCTGGCGCGCACGAATCAGCCGTGGGGCGCGCCCGGCGCCAATGACACCACGCTGGACCGCGACGGGACGCCGGCGGATCATCAGCTCTTCGCCAGCACCGGCGTCTGGATGAGCTTCGATGTAACGGGGATGGTGCGCGAATGGGCGGCGAACCCGGCGGCGAACTACGGCCTGGTGTTGAAGGGCGCCAAGGGGGGCGCCGGCGTGGAATACCGCCTGGCCTCGAGCGAGTACAGCGATGCCTCCCTGCGGCCGAAGCTGGTGATCCGCTACCGGCTGGATGGCGCGGCGCCGACAGCTACGCCGACCCTCACCGCGACCCCTACCAGCGCGCCGGCCACACCGACCCCCACGCGCACACCGACGAACCCGCCGGCCACCGCCACGCCGACGCAGACGCCCACCCGCACGCCGACCCCCGCGCCGGCGACGCCGACCGCCACGCCGGCGCCCATCGGCACGCCCATTACCGTGACTTTTCAGCCGGGTGTCAACGGCTATGCCGGCGTGCAGGATACCTGCATCAACTTCTGGTACCAGACCACCAACTTTGGGACCAAGATCACCCTGCCCATCCATTACAGCTACAATGAAATTGTGGCCTCCTTGATCCGCTTCGACCTGTCCAGCATCCCGCGCAATGCCCAGGTCGAGTCAGCCACGCTGAGCCTGTACACATCCTACCGCAGTATTGCGGACGATATCGTCGCCAGTGTCTACCGCATGCGCCGGCCGTGGGCGGAAATGGAGGCGACCTGGCAGTTGGCCTCCGCCGGCCACCCCTGGGGAGCGCCCGGCGCCAACGATACAACCGTTGACCGGGACGCGACGCCCCTGGACCAGAAGATCCTGACCCGTACCGGCGCGTGGTATGATTTCAATATCACCCGCGCCGTGCAGGAATGGGTGACCCAGCCGGACCTGAACTACGGCCTGGCCATCAAGGGGTACATCAACCGATCGGTGCAGTATGACTTCGTGTCGTCGAACTATCCGACGGTGGCCCTGCGTCCCAAGCTGACCATCGTGTACCGGCTGACCGCCGGCCCCACGCCAACGCCTATCCCCACCGCCACGCCCACGCCGACCATCACGCCCACGCCGACGGTGGGTGGGACGCCCATCACCCGGCAGTATCAGCACAGCGCCCTGGATACCTACATCAGCGCCAACAGCCCCACCACCAACTTCGGACGCGATGCGAACCTGGCGGTGCGCACGGCCAAGGAAGACAATGTCATGGCGTCCCTGCTCTATTTCAATATCAGCGATATCCCGACCAATGCGGTGGTGACGAGCGCCCGATTGGAGGTGTATACCTATCAGCGGAGCAACCCCAGCTACATCTGGGTGCAGACCTACAAGATGCTGAGGCCGTGGAATGTATCGCAGGCCACCTGGCAGAATGCCGCCAGCGGACAGCCGTGGCAGGCCGCCGGCGCCAGCGGCCCCAATGACCGCGCCAGCACGTACAGCGACCGGAAGGCCGTGGAGGTGCTCAATACCTGGTACAGCTTTGATGTTACCGGCATGGTGCAGGAGTGGGTGCGTGCGCCGGCCCAGAACTACGGCGTCATGCTTTATGCCACCGGCGAGACCTATACCCAGTACGATTTCGTCTCTTCCGATAACCAGGAGCTGGCCGCTCAGCATCCGCGACTGATTGTGACGTACTGGGTGCCGGGGCCATCTGCGCCCACGGCCACCCCCACGCGCACCAACACGCCGGCGCCCACCGCCACGCCGACGCGCACGTTCACCCCCACCGCCACGCCGACGAGGACGAACACGCCGGCGCCGGCCACACCTACCCCGACACCGACCGCCACGAGCACCTCTGCCCCGGTGCCGCCTCCGCCGGCCGGCGATGTGCAGACCCTCATCCTGCAGGAAGGGAGCAACGGCTATGCCGGCGTGGAGGACACGCTCATCAACGGCTGGGCGGTGGACACCAACTACGGCACCAACACCCAGCTCCTGGTACGTTCCGGGGAGTGGATGTCGGCGCTCCTGCGCTTTGACCTGAGCGGACTGCCGGCCGGCGTCTCGGTGCAAGAGGCGAAGCTGGGCCTGTACGTCAGCGGCCGGAGCAACACCAATCCCATCACTATGGAAGTGTACCGCCTGCGCCGGCCGTGGCGCGAGATGGAGGCCACCTGGAACCTGGCGCGCGCCGGCGATGCCTGGGACGTCCCGGGCGCCAAGGCGGCCGGCACGGACCTTGACAGTGCGCCGTTGGGCCGTCTGCAGGTGAGCGGCATCTCGACCTGGGCGGAATGGGACATCACCGCGGCCGTGCGGGATTGGCTGGCGGCGCCGGCATCCAACTTCGGCGTTATCGTGAAGAGCTTCGACCTGGCCGGCGTGCAGTACAATATCCTCTCTTCGGAATCGGGGAATGTGGCACTGCGGCCGCGCCTGACCATCCGCTATGTGGCCGGCGCGCCTGTGCCGCCCACCAGCACTCCGACGCCCGTGCCGGCCACCCCTACGCCCACACCGACCATGACGCCGACACCCACTGCCACGGCTACCGCCACACCGACACCGACGGCAGCTCCCACCCAGCCGCCGTCCGCCGGCGGGCAGGAATTCACCATCGTGCTCCAGCGCGGGCTGAACGGGTACAGCGGGGTTTCCGACAGCACCATGAACGGCTGGGAGCCGGCGACGCTGTACGGGAGCCTCGCCCGCATCTACATCCGCTCCGGGGAATGGATGGAGGGCGTCCTGCGCTTTGACCTGAGCAGTATCCCGGAGAACGCGGTGGTCAAGCGGGCGGTGCTGGGCATGTTCGTGGATGCCCGCAGTAACTCTTATACCATGGACGTGCAGGTGCACCGCCTACTGCGGCCGTGGAAGGAGGGCGAGGTGAACTGGAACCAGGCGATGAACGGCATCCCATGGGCGGAGCCGGGCGCCAAGGCCGCCGGCGTCGATTCCGCCGCGGAATATGTGGCCCGTACTACCCTCAACGCCGTGCAAACCTGGGTGGAATGGGATATCACCCCACTGGTGCAGGACTGGGTGCGCTATCCGGAGGGCAACTTCGGCATGCTGTTGAAGGGCGTGGGCAGTGCCGGCGTGCGGTATGACCTCTTCTCATCGGAGTGGGCGAACGTGAGCGCCCGTCCGAAGCTCACGATCACGTACATGGTGCCATAGCGGCCCACCAGACGGGCGGACGCGGGGATGAGGTGAGCGCCTCATCCCCGCGTTTTGATGCGGCGGCTTTGGCTCCGCCCCAGGTGACACTCACCTCGCAGGTGAGTGTCACCTGCGTAGGCTCCTGCCATCCTTCCAGCTCGCGCGTTGGCCCTGCTCCATCCCCTGTGCTATAATGCGCCCAGCATCCTGTCCGGAGGAGGAGAAGAGCTTGCCTGTGCCTGGCAATCCCTACCACACGGCCGGCCCGGTGCCGGCGGACGGCTTTTTCGTCGGCCGGCGCGAGGTCATGGCATGGGTCTGGCAGGGTCTGGAACACGGCGAGCGCCTGCTCATCATCGAGGGCGAGCCGTGTATGGGGAAAAGCTCCCTTTTACTGCGCCTAGCGTGGGAGGCCGAGGAACCGTACACGGCGGTGTATCTGTCCCTCGCCGAGGGCCGGCCCGATCCCTGGCCGGCCCTGCTGGAAGCGCTGAGCGCGGGGACGGGGCAGGCTATCCCATCCACTGCTGACGCGGAGGAATTGGCCCAAGCACTGCAGGGATGGTCGGCGCAGGGCCGGCTGGTGATCCTGTTGGACGACCTGGACCGGCGGCTCCGCGAGGATCAGGATGGCGCCGCCTGGACGTTCCTGGAGCGTCTGGCGGTGCTTTGGGAGCGCTTCCCCCGTCTGGCGCTGGTGTGTGCGGCGGGTTCCGCCGAGTATCTGCGCCGGCTGGACAAGCTTCCCTTTGGCCGGGCGCCGGCGCGCCGGCTGGAGCCGCTGAGCCGCGTGGAGACGATGCGGCTGATCCGCGCGCCGGCGGAGGGCCGGCTGGAATATGAGTACGAGGCGCTGGAGCGCATTGACGAGCTGACCGGCCGGCGCCCCTATTTCGTGCAACTATTATGCGCCGAAATCTTCGACCAGCGGGCAGAAGCCGGCCGGGCCGGCCTGGTGGACATTGACCCGGCGCTGGAGGCGATCGCACAGCGCCCCCTGCCCATCTTCGTGCGGATGTGGGAGCGGGCTTCCGCCGAGGGAAAGATTCTCCTCAGCCTGATGGGCGCACTGCGGGGGGAGCAAGCGGTCATCACGCCGGCGCAGATGGCGGTGGCCCTGCGCGCCGAGGGCATCGAGGCCGCCATCCCGGATATCCTGGCGGAGCTGGACCTGCTGGAGGAGGCCGGCGCGCTGGAGCAGTTGGGCGCGACCAGCTATCGTCCGGTGGTGGAGATATTTCGCCACTGGCTCCGGGTCCAACATCCGCCGGCGCAGGTGCTGGCGCGCCTGCGCTGGAACCCCCGCCGCAAACCGCGGCCGGCGGAGGAGGAAACCCCCGCGCCGGCGCCTCACCGCTCCTGGACAGCGGCCCTGCTGGTGCCCCTGATGGTACTGCTGGTCGCGGTGGCCCTGATGGCCTTTTTGCGCCCGCCGGCCTCTTCCCCGCCGGCGACCCCGACGCCCACCCCGGGCCTGGCGACCCTGGCAGCCATGCTGGTCAGCGAGGCAAACAAAGGCACCCCATCGCCGGCGCTTCTCCCGCAGGTCACGCCCTCTCCGACCTGGACGGCGACGCCGACCAAACCGCTGGTGCTGGCGCGTCCCCTGCCGGCCATCGCCTACATGAGCAAACGGGGCAAGGAGAAGTGGCAGATATGGGTCATGGGGGCGGATGGTAGTCTGCCGACGGCATTGACGGCGGATGAAGGGGAAAACACCTCCCCCGTCTGGGCGCCGGAGGGCAAGCGGCTGGCCTTCGTCTCGGACCGCGATGGCAACAAGGAAATTTACGTGATGAACGTTGATGGAACGGAGGTCCGCAACCTGACGAACGACCTGGCCGATGACTGGACGCCGGCCTGGTCGCC
>JAPWUQ010000177.1 GCA_028275445.1 Anaerolineae bacterium
CCGGTGCCGGGGGCGTCCACGCCGGCGATGACGATGCCGTTGATGCGCTCCGGCGGGAAGGTCATCGCCACGTTGACGGAGATGCTGGATTTTCCGGCCTCGCTCAGAATGCGCCAGATGGTGGGCGCTTTCACGTCCGCGCCGCTGACCAGCCGCGCCTGATAGCTGTTCGGGATATGTTCCTGGAAGTGGTAAATGCCGTGCTTGCCCGGGTTGACGCCGGTCATGAACGAGGTCCAGGCCGGCGCACTGATCGGGGGCACGGTGGATGCCAGCGGGCCGTGGGCGCCCTCGGCCATCAATTGGGCTAGATGGGGTAACTTCCCCTGTTGTGCCCATGGGATGATCAGGTCCCAGGTCGCGCCGTCCAGCCCGATGACCATCACGCGCCGGACGGCCGGCGACGATGTGTCCGTCATACGGTATCCCTCAGAGCATCAGCCCGATGTGATGATAGTGTGGTACAAGATAGCCCCAAAAGGCAATCTGGTCAAATATGAGGAGCAGGATGACCAGCGCGCCTGACCAGACGGCGCGGGGCAGGCGCGCCGGCGCCAGTTCCAGCCAGCCGGCGGCCAGCAGGGCGCAGAACGGGAGAAGGGCGGGGAAGAGGTAGCGTCCCTGCGGCTGCCAGCCACTGCCGAGCATGGGCAGGAAGGTCTGCAGAAGGATGAGGCCGGCGGCGATGCCCATGCCGATCCAGGGGACACCCCGTGCGGCGAGGCCCCGGCGGCGGAGCGCCCGCAGGAGGCCTGCCGCGGCGGCCAGGCAGACGCCGGCCGGCAGGAGGTACCACTGCGGCGCCAGGGGCAGGGTCAGCCAGCCGAAATTGGCCCAGAAGCCGGCGAAGGTCAGCAGGACGAACAGGATGTAGCGCCGCAGGGAAGGCCAGGAGTAGCTGGCCGGCTCGAAAGGGTGGGGCATCTGGCCGGGCGAGAGGCGCAGCCAGCGCATCAGCCAACTCTGGCTCCAGTGCGCTCCCTCTTCCAGCCCCGGGTTCTCCAGGAGCTGGCGCCGGGCGGGGTCGCCGGCGCGCCACAGGGCCAGGTCATCGGCCGCCAAAGGGGCGGCGCCGGCATTGGCCACGACCGCATTGATCCAATGGGCGTTTGCGGAGACGAGATGGCAGACCTCGACGTACTGCCAGCCGGCGCGGGGCAGTTGTATTTTCTGGCGGGTGCTGGTCTGCCCGTCGGAAATGACCAGATAGCCCTGCGCCGGCGGTGCCGGGGTGTTCACCCAGGCGCCCAGGCACAGCTCCTGGCCGTGCAGTTGGCGTGCGGTATTGAAGGAGAGCTCCTGGGAGGCACGCGCTGGTTCGCCGGCGCCGGCAGGGGGCAGGTACAGGGCATACTGGCCGGCGTGCGTCAGGACGCTCCAGCGTTCCGCCGGCCGGTAGCTCACCGGATCGGCCCATCCGGCGGCGCCGGCCAGGCGCCAGCTCCAGGCGATGCTCAGGGCAGAGGCGAATGCCAGGCCCACAGCCGGCCACCAGGCGCGGCGGGCGGCCAACCAGGCCCGCAGTTCTTTCCGGTACACGGTCAGGAGCGTGAGCAGGACCGCCGGCCATAGGAACAGCGTCGTTTTCTTTGTGAACGCCGCGGTCAGCAGGAAGAGCGCCATCAGTCCCGCTCTCCACGGGCTCCAGCCGCGCCGGATGGCGCGCAGGAGCCACCACAGTGCGGCGGCGGCGATGAGCATGCCGGCGGTATCATTGTTGGCCGAACTGCCGATGAAGGCCGGCATGGGGATGAGCAGTGCCGCGGCCATGGCCAGGCGGCGCAGATGGGCGTCGGACGTCAGTTCGCCCAGCCCCAGCCAGATACAGCACATGGTCAGGGCATACAGCAGGACGGACCACAGGCGCATGAGCCGCAGGCCGGGGACGGGATCAGCGGGCATCCCGCGCAGGAGGAGCGCCGGCAGGAGGTAGTAGAGCGCCGGCTCGTCCTCGCGCTGGCTGATGAGATAGGGGTCCTGGGTGAAGCGGGCCGGCAGGGGATGGGGAATGGGCTTGCCCAGCCCTTCCCAAAAACGCTCCTCCGCCAGGGAGGCGATGAGGTCACGCTGGAGCGAGCCCCGCGCCGGCGCAGGGGGTTCCCGCAGGCCGAAGTCCGCCAGGAGGCGGGCATATTCATAGTGGCCGGGTTCATCCGGCGCCTGCCAGGGAGGGACTGCCAGCAGGCCGAAGGAGGCGGCGCGCATGCCGGCCAGCAGGAAAATCACCACCAGGCCCCCAAGGGGCTTGGAGAATACAGACGACCAATGCACCTTCATGCTGCACTACTGCGGGCGCCGGGCCAGGTACTCAGCGATGAGGCAGGCTCCGATGCCCAGGACGGCGCCGGCGATGACGGCCAGCAGGGCAACCACCGGCCAATCGCGGGAGGCCCTTTTCTCCGGGACGGCGGCCTCCCCGACCACCCGCACCAGCGGCCCCTCGACCCGGTTCTCGATCTCAATCTCACTGACCTTGCGCTGAAGGGTCAGATAGTTCTCCCGGGCCAGGTTGCGCTCTTCCACCAGGCGGTCCAGCTCGGTAGAGAGCTGGGCCAGTCGAGCTTGATCCTCGTTCAAGCGCTGTTCCAGGGCGCTGGCGGCAGCTTGCTGGGCCGTCAGCTCGGCCTCCAGCAGGCCGGCCAGGGCGCCGGCGTCGTTCAGGTGCTGGGCGACGACCTCGTGCGTCAGGATGCCGCGGGCGGCGATGGTGGGCGCGTCCAGCAACTGCCAGGGCAAGCTCTCCAGGGAGGAGTTCTGCCGGCGCGCCTGCTCCAACTGTTCTTTCAGCAACTGCAGGTTGGCGATGGCCTGGCGGTGGGCGGCCAACTGCCGGCTGCGCTCCGCCAGCTCCAGGCCCAGCGCTCCCAGCCACTCATAGCCCTCCAGCGACGGGGCGCCCTCTGAGGAAATGCCCACGCCGGTGCGCGCTTTGAAATCTTCCACTGCCTGGACCGCCTGCTGGTATTGTTCCTCCCAGCGCTTCAGCTCCTGGGCAAAGGGTTCGGAGAGAGCGGTGGCGCCGTACAGCTTTTCGGCCTGGTTGGCAAAGGCCTCCGCCCAGGCGTTGGCCAGTTTGGCGGCTTCCTGGGGGGTGGGAGCGGTGACATCAATGTGGATGAGCGACTGCTTGCCGGCCCGCACGCTCATCTCCCCGATGCTTTTGCCGGGGAAGCGTGCCTCCACCTGGGCGGCGATCTGGTTCCGGAACCAGGGGTCTTTGGCCAGGTCCAGGAACATTTTCTGCCAGTTCACGTTGAGCGGCGTGTTGGGGGAGAGGCGGGAATCGAAGCGCCATTGGTACTGGGGGCCGCCGGCGAAGAGGGTGGCGGTGGCCGTGTAGCTGGCCGGCCGCAGGAGATTGGCGATGAGTACGGCGCCGGCGGTCAGGAGGAAGACCACAATTCCCAGCCGGGCATGCCGCACCAGGATGCGCAGATAACGGCCCAGATCGAGTTCGTCGTCCATAGCGTTCACCCATATATCAGGGGTAGGAAGCTGCACGCGGGTAGTGTAAACGAAGGGGGCTGTTTTGTCAATGAAGACATGCCTGGCCGGCGGACAAAAGCGCCTGGAGCCCTGCGCAGGGCTCCAGGCGTGACCGATGGGATGCGTTTCCGCGGGGTCAGGTACTGCCCGGCGGGTTTATTCCTCGAAGCAGGACTCGTAAATCTTGATGTAGCTTTCCAGCGTCAGATCGCGCGGGTTGCCGATGGTCTGCGGGTCTTTGAAGGCCAGCTCGGCGAGCATGGGGATGTCCTTCTTCGGGATGCCCATCTGCGCCAGGGTGGGGATTTCCAGGTCCTTGACCAGCCGGCGCACTGCCTCGACGGCCTTCCAGGCGGCGTCCCAGACGCTCAGGCCGCGGATGTCCTCGCCCAGGGCCAGGGCGATGCGGGCATATTTCTCCGGTTCGCCGAGATAGTTGTAGGCCATGACGTGGGGCAGGAGCGCGGCGGTCAGCGTGCCGTGCGGCAGGTCATAGACGCCGCCGGCGGTCTGGCTCATGGCGTGCACGGCGCCGGCGCTCTCCGTGCCGTAGGACATGCCGGCGAGCATGGCGGCCATGGACATCTGGTAGCGGGCCTTGAGGTTGTTGCCCTGGGCGAAGGCGATGCGCAGCCATTTGCCAATTTCTTCGATCGCCCACAGGGCCACGGCATCGGGCCAGGGCTGGGCATAGGCGCAGGTGTAGCATTCGATGGCGTGGGTCAGGGCATCCAGGCCGGTGCCGGCGGTGATGGGGGCCGGCAGTCCCAGGGTCAGCTCGGGGTCAATCAGCGCCACGTATGGGGCGATGAGGCCGGTGCCGCCGACGTTGAACTTGATATGGCGGTTGGGGTCGGTGATGACCGCCCAGAGGGTGACCTCACTGCCGGTGCCGGCGGTGGTCGGCACGGTGATCAGCGGCGGGATGCGCTTCTTGATGGGCTGAGGATCGGCCCATTCATATTGCAAGATGGAACCGCCGTTGGCCACCACCACGCCGATGGCCTTGGCGGTATCCATGGAACTGCCGCCGCCGAAGCCGATCAGGCCGTCGCATCCCTCCCGCTTGTACACCTCGGCACCGTGGTCCACCAGCGCGATGGGCGGGTTGGGGATGACGTCCGCGAACAGGACGTAATCCACGTTCGATGCTTTCAGGACCTTCTCCGCCCTTTCCACCAGGCCGGTCTTGACCAGTCCCTGGTCGGTGACCAGCATGGGGCGTTTGCAACCCAGGGCTTTGACCTCATCGGCCAGGGCGTTGATGGCGCCGGGGGCGTGCTTCACGACGGTGGGCACTTCGAACGAACGCAGGTTTACCATATGTTCCTCTCCTTACATAAATTTGGTCTATCTTTCACCAGCCGGCAGGATGCATGAAGCTGGCGAATTGCCGGGAACCGGGAAAGGCCGGCTTACTTGCGCTGGACCTCTTCGGGCAGTTCGTACCAGCGCACCCGCTTGCCGATCTTGGCGCGCAGTTTCCATTTGGTGGGCTTGGGAGCCGCTTCCATCGCATCCTGGATCGTCAGGATGCGGTTGCGGATGATACGCTGGGATTCCTGGTCCAGCCCCACCTTGCCCAGGTTTTCCAGGATGCGCTCAAAGTTCATGTTGACGGTGGTGTACAGCCCCCAATCCTGAGCGCACAGCTCCGCGATGCGCTCAGAATTGATGGTGTCGTCGTCAGAAGGCCCCACAGGATGGTCGAGCAAGATGGCCAACATGTCGAGCAGGTCTTTCTGGTTCAGCTCGACGATCTGGGCTTTGGTCAGGAACAGCTCGGCCAAGGGAATGGTGAGCTTGTCTTTGTCCAGCCGGCCCTCCAGCGGGATTTTATGGCACATGCTGAATTCGCTGATGAAGATGTCAATCTGGCGGTTGTCATGATACGGGTCGTAGTAGAGCTGACGCCAGTCGCCGCTGAGGGTGTTGAAGGTCTTGTTGGGCACGTAGCCCATGCGCTCGAAGAAATCGGGCAGGCGGATGCTTCCCTCTTT
>JAPWUQ010000178.1 GCA_028275445.1 Anaerolineae bacterium
CCGGAAACGCCGGCCATCGCCCGTACCTTTTTGCCCCTGCTGTGGCGCCTGCACCCCCTGCCGCCGGCGCCCACCCCGACCCCAACGCCCTCCTGGCCGGCCTCCCTGGATGCCGTCTGGCTGGAAGGCCCCAAGGGCCAGCCCAATTACGCCTTCCGCAACTGCGAGGTGATCTACCAGTGGGTCCGCATCACCAATCACTCCCCGGCGCCGGTGCCGGTCGCCGTGGACTGGCTGGTGCAGGACTGGCTGGGGCGAAGGGTGCCGGCGTTGAGCTATCACAACTGGCAGATCAACTGGCCCAGCGGGACCTACAGTGCCAACCTGCCGCGGGCCGTGCCGCCAGACCTCGGCCCAGGCTCCTATTCCCTGACGGTGCGCCTGCGCGGGCCAGACGGCCTTGTCAACGAGCGCATGGTGTACTTTTCCATCACTTCGGAGGAGCCGGTGACACCGCCGCTGGCGGAGTTCGTCACTAGCAAAGGGGTGAATGCCGGCGGACTGCCGGAGGAAGTGACAGAGGTCTTCCACCCGGACGATGAGGCGGTCTACGCCTGGGGCTGGTGGCAGCGCGCCGGCGGGGTGCCCCATACCATCCGCTGGACCTGGTACACGCCGGACGGCTCCCTGTACGCCTCCTACGAGCGGCAGTACAGGGCCGAATGCACCTTCTACGCATGGTCCTGGTTGGAGATTGCCGGCACAGAAGTGGCGGCCATGCCTGGCACCTGGAACGTGGCGGTGTGGTACGACGGGTCCTTCGCGGGCCTGCGCTCCTTCGCCATCGGCGCCGGCGCGAGCGGGAGCTTTCAGCCGGCCCACGCCGGCGGGGAGGGCCGGCCGGCGCTCTGCCTGGCGCTCGACTGTCCTCCGCTGGCGGAATTCCCCGCCCCCTGATAGCGCCCAATTCGCCGGGGAAAAACAAGCGCCGGCCCTGTTGATGATGGGCCGGCGCTTTTTGTCCTTCAGAGAGCGCTCAGGGTTTCGGCAGATCCGCCTCTAAGCCCATGTCCCCAGGGTAATAGATAATCTGCAGGCGCGGCCGCAGGGCCGGCGACCAGTAATTCGAGCTGTATATCTGGTAGGTGATCTCGTGCGGCCAGTGCGACTTGATGATAAACCCCTTGTTGCTGGCAGGGTTCTCGATCCAGTTCTGGACGAGCGAGGTCACCGTGTAGGTGAACCAGCGTGCAGTGAACTGCGATTGGGGTGTGCTCTCGTAGAACCAGATGGTGTCCGACGGCCAGGGGCGGTAATCGGAGTAGATATCATAGGCGCCTGGCACGCCCCATGGGTTATTCGGGCCGGCCTGCATCCAGGTCGCCTTATCCACCTGCCAGTCGCGAGTGAGGGCATATACGGTGGAGGTAAAGGGCTGGCGGCGCTCAAACCTGTCGTCCGGGACGACATAGATGCCCAGCGTAGCGGACACGACCCGGGCGGTCGCCGGCAGTGCGCTCAAATCATAGCGGATAAGGATCTGCGCTTTCTCAAACCCCTCGAGGTACAGGTTGGACGAGGTGTGGAAGTTGGAGTTCGGATTGTCAAAGTCAATATAGGTGTCCACCACCCCCTGATAGCCATTCACGCCCTGCTGGAGCACCAGCGTCCGGGTATACGGCACATTCGTGGGTGTCGGCGTGATGGTAAAGGTGGGCGTCGGGGTCGGGGTGCTGGTGGCCGGCCCGCACGGTGCCACGTATGAGGGGGTATAGGTGCGGCCAGGCCCCTGATAGACAAACTCCAGCGCATCGAGCTGGGAACCGGCTTCGCGCGTGCGCACCCAGATCCAGTGCACGCCGGCGGTCAAGAAGTAGGACGGCACCACGCCGCCGGCCTCGTAATTGGTGACCTTCGTCCAGGTCCAATTCGTCACCACTGGCGGGATCCATTGATACTCCGGCTCCGCGTCGACGGAGACGAAGAACGCGTTGGAGCCTACGTCCGGCGTGCGCACCCGGCCCCAGATCTGGTACGTGCCGGCCATGGGGACCTCGAACGGCGTCACGAAGTAGCCGGCGGAATCGTTCCCCTCCGGCGAATAGACGTACTGACAGCGCGAAGCGCCGGCATCTTCACCGATGATCATGGGTGCGACCAGCGTGTGCGCATCCTCCGGCTCCACGCGCACCACGCCGTACGGGGTAGGCGTGGGAGTGATGACACCGCTGGTGGTCGGGGTCGGCGTCGGGGAAGGGCCGGCGGTAGCCGTCGCCGTATACGTAGGCGTGCTGGTGGGCGGCAGGGTAGCCGTCGGCGTCGGGGTAGATGTCGGCGTGGGGGTATCGGTGGCCGGCCCGCACGCCGCCCGGTACGCCGGCACCAACGCCGCGTCGCGGGTAATGGCCACAGCGTCCAGCGGCGAGTTCTGCTCGCGACTGCGGAAGCGAAGCTGATGCACGCCGGCGTTCAGGGTGTAGGTCTTGCGCGCTCCTGTGCTCGCATCCCGCACCATCTGCCAGCCCCAATCCGCCGCAATGGGGAAATCCCAGCGGATTTCCGCCCCGCCGTCCATGGCGACGTAGAGGGAATTCATGCCGTCATGCAGGGCGCGCGTGCGCCCCCAGACGTAATAGGTGCCGGCCTGAGGCACGGAGAAGGTAAGGGTCACGGTGCCGGCGTTGCCGCTGGTACTGAACACATACCCACAGGCGGATGCGGCTGGGTCCTGGGCGGCCTGCATGGGTGCTTCCAGCGCGCCGGCCTCCGCTTCCAGATACATCGCGCTGTCAGGCGCAGGCGATGGCGTCGAGGTGCTGGTCGGCGGCGTGAAAACCGTGGGTGTATGCGTCGGCGCGGCAGTGGGCCCCGCCGTAAAGGTGGCGCTGGGCGTCGGTGTGGCGCTCGGAACGGACGTGGCGGTGGGGGTGGCGGTCGGGCCGCACGGCGCGGCATAGTTGGGCACGGCGTAGCGGTCCGTGCCGAACGCCACCGCGTCCAAGGGGGAGCCGGCCTCGCGGGTGCGGAAGCGAATGGTGTGGGTGCCGGCGGAGAAGGCAAAGGAGCGCTGGGCGCCGATGGCTGTATCTCGCACCGCCTGCCACTGCCATCCTGCCGTCACCGGGAAGTCCCAGCGGAACTCCGCGCCGTTGTCCACGGACACGAAGAAAGAGTTGGAGCCGTCATGCGGAGCGCGCGTGCGCCCCCAGAACCAGTACGTACCAGCCTGGCTGATGGTGAACGATAGGGTTACGCTGCCCACGTTGCCCTGGGAGCTGGAGACATAGGCACAGGCAGAGGCGCCGGCATCTTCCAGCACCCCCATCGGTGGCTCCAGCACCCCGGCCTCGGCTTCCAGATAGGCTGTCCCGCCGGCCGGCAGGTTGGTCGCGGTGGGTGTCGGCGTGCCCGTGGGGATGGGCATCGGGGTGGGCGTGCTGGTCGGAGTAGCCGCCGGCGCCGTGGGGGTGGCGGTCGGGACGGTTCCGCACGGCACGACATACGCCGGCGGGTTGGCCCCATCCTCCGTAAATGCGATGACATCCAGGGGAGAATCGCCCTCCCGCGTGCGGATGCGGAACGTATGGGAGCCGGCGTTCAGGGCATAGCTGACCCGCACACCGGTGCGCGCGTCGCGCACCGCGTTCCACGTCCAGGCGGACTGCACAGGAAAGTCCCAGCGCCGCTCCGGTTCGCCGTCCATGGAGAAATAGACGGAGTTGGCGCCCTCATGAGGGCCGCGCGTGCGCACCCAGACATAGACTTGCCGGCTGGCATCCGTGGTGAAGCGCACGGTGGCCGTGCCGTTCTCGCCCAGACTGCTGGCGATGTACCGACAGGCAGAGGCAGTCGGGTCTTCCAATGCGGCCATGGGTGCCGTCAGCGCCGCATCTTCCAGCTCAAGGATATAGCTCCAGGAGCCGGCCGCGGAGCTGATGAGCTGACTGCCGAGCGCGCCGGCGAGCAAGAGCATCAGGCCAACGAGCAAAAGCCCCCTCCCCAATCGTCCTATGCGTGCGGCGCTCATGGTTTCCTCCGGTGATACGATGCATCACTTCAGGCTGAGGAGCGGGATAGCCATCCGTCCGATGACCTGCGCGTAATACGACTCGAAATCGCCCATCAGGGTACGGGTAATGGGGCCGATGCGGCCGCCGTTAATGGGCGTATCATCCACCCTCACGATGGGCACCACATGCATGCTGGTAGAAGTGACGAACATCTCGACAAAGCGGGGCAGTTCACTGAGGGGAAGAGGACGCTCGAGAATGGGGATGCCCCGTTTCTCCGCCAGCTTCAGCACCAGGTCGCGCGTGATGCCGGAGAGCACCTGATACGCCGGCGGTGTGGTCAGCACGCCGTCCACCACCGCAAAGATGTTACTGCGGGAGCCTTCGGTCATCTGGCCGGCGTCGTTGACCAGGAACGCCTCGTGGGCGCCGGCCTGGCGCGCCTTGCGCAGGGCCAGGTAGTTCACCAGGGTGTTCAGGGTTTTGGCCTGGGGAAGGGGCCGGCATCCCGGATAGGTGATGGCGGTCGCCCCCAGCGTGTAGAAGGTGGTGGGATAATGGGGCAGGACCATGGGCAGGATGTAGACCAGCGCCTCATCCTCGCCGTTGGGCCCAAAGGCCACGATGCGAAGCAGTGACTCGGTGATATGGTCGAGCCGGATCAGATGCTCCACCCAGGCGCGCAGTTGCGCCTGCGTGTACGGGAGCGGCATCTCGATAATCTGGGCGGAATGAAAGAGCCGGTCCAAATGATCGTCCAGATGGAAGGGGACGCCGGCATCCACCTCGATGGATTCGTAAACGCCGAAGCTGTAGAACAGGGCGGAATTCAGCACCGAGATAGTGGCTGACGCCTTCGGCAGGACCCTCCCGTTGAGGATAATATGCTCTGATATGATCTCACCCGCCATATGTCCGGGTTCCTCGACGTCTCCGCAAGATGTGCGCCGGGGCAAGGGCCGCCGGCCGTGCGGATTATTATACCACGGTACCGCCGGCCGGCCAAGATACGGGCCGGCGAATTGGACAGCGCCGTGCATATATGGTACATTATTACTTACATACAACGGCTGAACATTGATGCATCATTGGCACGGACGCCGGCAGTACCCGTACACAAAGGAGTGTCGCCATGTTCCGCATCCTGGCCATCAATCCTGGTTCCACCTCTACCAAGATCGCCGTTTTCGAGGACGAGACGCCGCTCTTCACCGAAGTCATCCATCACGACGCCCAGGAGCTGGCAAAGTACACTCGCATTTTTGACCAGTACCCCCTGCGCAGGGACGCGGTATTGAACGCCCTTCAGCGCCACGCCATTCCCATCACCTCCCTGCATGCGGTGGTCGGGCGGGGCGGTCTCCTGCGGCCCATTGAGAGCGGGACATACCTGGTCAATGAGCGCATGCTGGCCGACCTGCAGGCCCCGAAAGAGCGGGAGCATGCCTCGAACCTGGGCGCCGTCATCGCCCATGAGATTGCCGTGCAGGCCGGCGTCTCCGC
>JAPWUQ010000179.1 GCA_028275445.1 Anaerolineae bacterium
GCCTCGTCCACAGCACTGCATTCCCATTGGACGATAGCCACGTGCCGCACGGTGCGGAAGCGCCAGCACTGCCAGCCGGCCGGCGCCATCAGCGAGAGCAGGATGCCCGCGACAGCCAGAAGCCCCCCGCCCCACAGCATGCCGCCGGCCGGCGCGTACCCTATGTTCAGGACGACATAGTGGTCCAGCTCAAAGAACAGGCGCTCTCCATCCAGCTCCACCGCGCCGCGCCCCTCCCAATCCCGTTCGAGCGCCGGCGCGGTCTCGCCGGCCCGGTATGCTTCCAGGTGAATTTTCCCGTCCGCCAACTGCAGGCGGAAGACACTGCCGGTGGCAAGGGAGCGGAAGTAGCGCTCGGACTGCCCGGGGGCGAAGGCCAGGCTTAATGTGGTGCCGGCCTCCCCCACCCGCGGATGCGCCTCCAGCCGCGCCGGCGTGCCGTCCGGCGCCGTGCCGGACACCCGCACCAGCGGCCCGCGGGAGCGGAGCCGGATGGAAAGAGCCAGGTGCCGAAGCGCAGGGGAGTTATCCGTCAGGATGCCCTGAAAGACGGGGCGTCCGCGCTGGAACAGCGTCACCTGCTCGGCCGGCCAGGCCGCATCCCCACTGCGTACCTGCAAATGCTCCACCCGCAGGGAATACTCCCCTCGGTTGAGCGGCACTGTCTCACCGGGAGGGAGGGCCAGTTCCGGGAGGCGCCAGCCCCAGCCGGCATTCAGCACCAGCGCCAGGAAAATGACCAGCGCGCCGAGATGTCCCACCACGCCGGCCGGCCAGGGCACAGCGCGCAGTTCTGCCTCCCTCTCCCCGCCGGCCTGGAACACCATATAGCGGCGCAGGAGCAGTTCCTGGCGAACGCGCAGGAGGGCCTCCTGCAGGTCCTCCGCGGTGCCCGGCCGGCGCCATTCGTGCCGGGCGCGGGGCGCCTTACCCGCCGGCCACTCGCCGGCGCGCCAAAAGCGCCAGATGCTCCAGAGAGAGTCGGCCAGCACGACCAGGATGTTCCACGCAGAGAGGGCCAGCAGGGCCCGGAACCAGGGGGCCTGGGCGATGGAAAACAGGCGCAGGGCGTGCATCCAAGCGGACTGGGCGCGCAGGCCGGCCGGCAGGCTGGCCATCCAGCGCGCCGCCGCGGCCGGGTCTGCCGCAAACTCCGCCGGCATCTGGGGGATCAGCGCGCGTGCCAGCAGACAGCCGGCCAGCAGGCCGCTCCACAGCGCGGCCGCATACGGCGAGACCAGCGCGCGCCACAACCGCGTCAGCAGGTCTCGCTCGAGCGCTCGCGCAGGGAATTCCTCAGGGCGTTCAGCATTCATTAGCTCGGTGACCTTCGCCGGCAGGGTTCTTGCCGGCGATTGTATCACATTCGGGAGGGGGCGGACAAATCACTGCGGCCGGGTCGCGAGGGCTTTCCCACGGCCTCCAGATGCCGGCGCAGGCGCTCCATCAGATGCATGATGCCCGGCTCCCGCCGCAGTCCGTATACCGCCAGGGAAGCATCCGCCTGTTTTTCGAGGATGCCCAGGAGGGCCATATCCTCCAGCTCGCGCGCCACAGCCGGGGTCTGCCGGCCCAGGCGCTCTGCCAGGGCGGCGGCGGTGTCGCGCGTGTGCGGGTTCAGGGCGAAGAACGCCAGGATGTCCCACTGCAGAGGGGTGCGGGCATGTCGGGACAGGAAGAGGGTCAGCTCCAGGTCCATCGGGATATAGCCGGCGGTCTGCCATTCCTGGGTTAGGGAGCGCGTCGACATGGTCTCTCCTACAACAGCCGGGCTTGTGCTTCATCCTGCACCACAATGGGGTCCAGCGCCAGCATCTTGAGCAGTTCATCCGCCTCGCGCGGCATTTCGCCGGCCAGCCGGCGCATCAGCCGGAACTTCACCAGCCGCCAGCCGTAGCGCCCGACGGCCCTGTTCCAGAGGGGACAGGTGCGCCGGCGGTACAGCACCAGCGCGGCGCGCCCGCCGGGTATCACCAGGAAGAGCAGGGGGGAATTGGCCAGCAGGGGCGCCGGCGGGCGCAGATGCTCCAGCGCGGTGTCGGCCGCCACGCGAAACAGCCACACGCGCTCGCCGGCCCAGAGGGCATCATAGGGCAACAGTCCCAGCTCCTGGCCGGCCGGCGCATCAGGCCGGATCACCTGCATGCCCATGCGCGCCCCGATATCGCGCACGGCATCGGCCAGTTCCAGGCATTCCGCCTGCCGGCGGGACTGAGCGTCCTCCGGCCGCAGTTGCCAGAGGTTGTCGGAATACGGCCGGCCGTAAGAGGCCAGACAGGCGGCGATGGCTTCCTGCGGCGGCGTGGCGAAGCCCGGGAACTGCTCGTACACGGCCCGGCAGAGGGCAAGGGCCGGCGCCGGCCCTTCCCGCGCGAGCCAATCGCGCACGAACCGTTCGATGCGGTCCGTCAGGGGAAGCTGGCGCAGGCTGGTCTCCAGGCCGGCCTGCCACCAGAACAGGGGACGCAGGCCAGGCTCCGGCGGGCGCGCGGCAGGCGGTTCCCCATCGCTCTCCATAGGGAAGATGTCCTCCGCGCCGGCGATATCCTCCCAGATATGGTCGGTGATGAAGTAAAACAGCGGCGCGGGGAGGGGCGTGCGGCCGGCTGTGCTCCATGGGAAGGCCTCGGCCAGCCGGCGGTATGCCGCCGCGTGCAGGTACAGCCCAGGCGTCGGTTCCGCGCGCAGGGTGAGCACCTCCTGGACCGCCTGGCGGCCGATATGGCGCAGGCCGGCGGCCAGCCCTTCCGGTGTCTCGGGGAGCGAGAGGGTCAAGCGCATCTGCCGCGGCCCGGGGCGCAGAACCAGGCGGTATTCCGCCGCCGGCGGGCCGCCGTCCAGCGGTTCGGCCGGCTGGCAGGCGAAGCCGGCGATGTCCAGGCCGGCCATCCCCACCGCCGTCAACAGCGCCTCGATCCAGCGCTCCTGCTCCGAGCGCAGGATCAGTACAATATGGCCTTCCGAGGTGAGCAGATGGGCCAGGGTGCGCAGGGTGCGCTGGAACACCTCAGCATACCAGTCCCAATCGGTGAGATGATGCGCCAGCCAGGGTTCCAGCGGTTCGGCCTGCGGCCGGCCCCACAGCCAGGCGGTCCAGAGGAAGGACATGATCCAGAAGGACGGCTCAGGGGAGGGCGGGGCGGTGAGAATGAGGTGCACGCTGTTGGCCGGCAGGGCCTTGCGCAGTTGCCCCACGGCCGCCGTCGTCACCGTGATCGGCGGCAGAGGGGTCTGCCACTGGGTAGCGATGGTCAGGGGCCGGCGCGTCTCGATAAGCCGGCGCACCCACTCACAGGCCTCCTCGAACACCAGCCAGATGTTGCGCTCCAGGAAACGAGCCGGCATAGCCGGCCGGGTGGTGCGGCGCGCCCGCTCCGGCGAATCCAGGCCAGCGCCGGCGTCCAGGCAGTACAGCAGGATGGCACGCCAGAGATCTTGCGCTTCAGGCTGGGGATTGCGTTCTGCGAAGGCTTCCAGCCGGCGTGTCAGCTCGAACAGGGCGTAGAGATTGCGCGGGGTGTACAGCTCCAGGAGCTCCTGGAAACGCTCATAGGCCGGGTCCTCGCGCCGCGTCAGGCGGTGCAGGGCGCGCCAGTAGCTCAGCGCCCGGGCGGGATATGCGGCGGCGATCTGCTGGTCGGCTTCATCCGCCGGCGCATCGCCGGCACTGCCGCAGGACTCACAGCGGTAGCGCCGGCTCAGCAGTTTGCGCGGCTCCCGCTCCCAGATGAACAGCTCAGCGGACAGGTTCCATCCACAATCCGGACAGCGCCCCCGGTAGAGGTCCAACAGATGCTGGCGCAGGGTGAGGCCCATATGGGGCGAGGTGGCCACCGCGGCGTGCAGGCGGTCGAGCAGTTCGGCAGAGGGAGGGGAGAGCTGGAAGCGGGTCAGGAGCGTGCAAAGGGGATTGCTGTGGACGCAGATAGCGCGCCGGCCGTGCGCCGCGGCCGCCCGCGCCGCCGAGTCCGACTGCACGAACGGCGTCAGCACCACCTCCCCCGGCTCAGTGAGTTCCTCCATGTACTCCTCAAGCGCCGTGAAGGGGAGGGGTTGGAGATACGCTTTGAGCGGGCCGGCCGGTGGGTCGCGCCGGCCGGCCACAAAGCGCTCCATAGACTCGCCCCCTTTGCGTGGATCACCGTTTTTTGCGCTGGAGCACCTCTTTGGCGGCGCCAGCGATATGCTCCGCCGACATGCCGTATTTCTTGATCAATGCCCGGTACGGGCCGGACTCCGCGAACCGGTTGCCCATCGCCACCCGCTTCATCGGGATGGGGCAATTTTCCACCAGCACCTCTGCCACGGCGCTCCCCAGCCCGCCGTACATAATGTTGGACTCGGCGGTGACGATGGCACCGGTCTGGCGCGCCGCCTCCAGGATAGCCGCTTCGTCCAGCGGCTTCAGCGTGTGGCAGTCGATGACGCGCGCCTGGATGCCCTCGCCGGCGAGCATCTCCGCGGCCAGCAGCGCCTGACACACCATGTCGCGAATAGCGACGATGGTCAGATCCTCCCCCTCGCGAATCACCACCGCCCGCCCGATCGCAAACGGATAGCTCAGGTCAAACAATATCGGCACGGGGTCGCGGGTGAAGCTCAAATAGACCGGCCCCTCCCATTCCGCCGCGGCCCAGACCGCCAGTTTGGTGGTGGGGGCATCGGCCGCGGCCACGATGGTGGAATGGGCGATGGCGCGGAGCAGGGAAAGGTCCTCCTGGCCCTGATGGGTGACGCCGTCCGGCCCAGGCGTCAGCCCGCCGTGGCTGGCGGCGATCTTCACGTTCAGGCGGGGATAGTGAATGCTGTTGCGCACCTGGTCCAGGGCGCGCATGCTGGCGAAGACGGCATAGGTGGTGGCGAAGGGGATAAGGCCGGCGGTGGCCATGCCGGCGGCCGCCGCCATCATGTTCTGTTCCGCAACCCCGAAGTTGAACGAACGCTCGGGGAACCGCTCCGCGAACTTGCTGGTGCCCACCGATTTGGATACATCCGCATCCAGCACCACCACGCGTGGGTTCCGTTCGCCCAGCTCAAGGATCGCCTCGGCATAGGCATAGCGCGTGGCCTGGGACTTGGCGCTGAACAGCAGTTCCTCGGAGGCCAGCAGTGGGATGACTTCCGGCAGGACGTGGTGATAACGACCCGGGTCAACCTTGCTCATACCAGACAGCTCCTCAGCTCACGAATGGCCTGTTCCGCTTCCTCACGGCAGGGGGCCTTGCCGTGCCAGACCACCTGGTTCTCCATGAATGAGACGCCTTTGCCCTTGATGGTGTGGGCGATGATCATGACCGGCCGGCCGCGGAACTCCCGCGCCCATTCCAGCGTGCGCACGATCTGCTCCATGTCATGCCCGTCAATCTCCACCACTTCCCAGCCGAAGGCGCGCCACTTGTCCGCCAGAGGCTCGACCGGCATCTCCGTGTCCACGC
>JAPWUQ010000031.1 GCA_028275445.1 Anaerolineae bacterium
GCGCCGATGCCCTCATCGGCGCCGGCTCTGTCGTCACCCACGACATCCCGCCGCGCGCCGTGGCCGCCGGCAATCCTGCCCGGGTCATCAAGAGCGTGGACGACCTCGGCGGGCTGTACCCGCCCGCTGAAGGGGACGAGGGGCCGCCGGAGGGGGGACATCCTGCCTCATAAGGGGAGCTGGTTGACAAATCGCATCGCGAGCCGTATAACCACTTCAGCGCACTGCTCCTGGGAGAGTATGCAGAAAGGCACGCGATGATTCGTTCCCTGTCGGCCCGTCACCGCCATCTGCTGGCCGCCGGCCTGCTCCTGGCGCTCCCCTTCATCATGTTCTGGCGCGTATGGTGGCCGGCTCCCGCCCTGCGCCAGGTCATCACCTACGGCGACTTCGTGGAACAGCACTACCTGATGCGCGTCTTCGTCGCCCGCGAGCTTTCGCACGGCCGGCTTCCCCTGTGGGACCCGTACACCTTCGGCGGACAGCCGGCCGTGGCCGCCACGCTGTTCCAGGTGTTCTATCCCCTGGGCCTGTGGCAGGTGCTTCTGCCAGACCCGCTTCCGTTCCTGGCGCTGGAACTGGAAGTGCTGGTCCATCTGGGCTTGGCCGGCCTGTTCACCTACTTGTTCGTCCACCGCCTGACCCGCTCGACCGGCGCCGGCCTGATCGCCGGCCTGGCCTTCGGCCTGGGCGGATGGCTCACTTCCTATCCCATGCAGCAGATCAACATCCTGGAGACAGCGGTCTGGCTTCCCCTGGGCCTCTGGCTGATGGAAGGAGCGGTGGAGCGGCGCTCCCTGGCCGGCCTGTTCCTCGCCGGCGCGGCGATGGGCATCAGCCTGCTGGCCGGCCATCCCCAGACCACGCTGTACATGGCCTACCTGGCCGGCGCGTATTTCCTCTGCCGCGCCCTGGGCCGGCGGGCTGGCTGGCGCTTCACCACCGCCGGCGCCCTGCTGTTGCTGGTCGGCGCGCTGGGCATCAGCGCGGCGCAGTGGATACCGGGCCTGGAGATGCACCGCATGTCGCCGCGCGCCGGCCTGACCTACGCGGATATCGCCCACGGGTTCCAATGGGCAGATTTGCTGGGCATCCTGCGGGCCAGGCCGGGCGAATGGTCGCCGCTGTACGTGGGGCTTATTCCCCTTCTGCTGGCGCTCGCCGGCCTGGCGGTGAAGCGGCGGGGGCCGGCCCTTTTTTGGGGCTCCGCCGCGCTGACCGCACTGCTCCTCTCGCTGGGCGGGAACGGTTTCCTTTTCCCTATCGCTTACCGCATCCTGCCAGGATTCAACCTCTTCCGCGATCAGGAGCGGCTGGCCTATATCGTCAGTTTTGCGCTGGCGGTGCTCGCCGGCTACGGCTACGCGGCGCTGGCCGGCCGATGGCATCGGGTGCGCCGCGCCCTGCCGGCTTTGCTGGCGCTCACCGCCCTGGACCTGTACCTGGCGCACGGCGGTGTCAACCTGCAGACAGAGCCGCCCGACGGATACTTCCCGGTGACGCCGGCAGTGGCCCATCTGCTGAGCGACCCCGACGAGAACTGGCGCGTGAGCAGTGAGGGATTACTGCCGGCCGACGGCAATGCCGGACTGCTTTTCGAGATTCGCGATGTGGTGGGCAACGGCCCGCTCCATCTGGCGGCATACGACGCCTTCATCGAACGGGTGCCGGAATTTCGCTGGTGGCGCATGCTGAACGTGCGCTATGTGCTGACCCGGCGGACGCTCAGCCACGGCGGGCTTCTGCTGGTGGTGGATGAGGGGGAGCGCCGGCTGTACCAGACCTTCCTGGGCGCCCAGCCGGCCTGGATCGTGCATGCGTACCGCCTGGCGCCGGACCAGGAGACAGCCATTGACCTGACCGCCGGCGATGACCTGGACCCCTGGTCCACCGCTGTGCTGGAGACCGCGCCGCAACCCACACCGGCGCCGGCGGCCGGTGAGGAGTCCCTGGCCATCCGCCGCTTCAGCGCCCGACGAATTGACCTGGATGTCACGCTCCGCGCGCCGGGCATCCTAGTGCTGAGCGAGATCGCCTATCCGGGATGGAATGTGCTGGTGGACGGCCGGCCGGCCGTGCCCCTGCGCGCCTATGGGATACTGCGGGCGGTGGCTCTGCCGGCGGGCACCTGGCATGTGGAATGGTCCTATCAACCGATAAGTGTGTATATTGGCATGGGAGTGGGCCTCTTGACACTATTGGGCATCGCTGGTATTGTAATAGCGGGAGGCCGGCAGAGATAGGACGAGTTTTTGGATTTTCCTCCCACTTCGGGTATAATTGTTTGGAAAACTTGCGGCATTTGCGCCGCGAATACCCAAAAATTCAACGAAAATGCCCCAAATCCTGGGGAAATGTCGCAGTATGTGGAGAATGCAGAACGTGGATTGGGATTGGATTGACGATACCATCTTTGCGGAAGAGTTCCGGCCCCGCAGGGACCGCCAGGGCAAGGCGGAGGCCCAGCCGGCGGCCGACGAGGATTCCGAATACATGGAGGAGCCCGAGCTGATCGAGGCCCCGCTCATCCCTGTACGGGACACGGTCATCTATCCTCATATGGTAGCGCCCCTCTTTATCGGGCGCGAGCGGTCACTGCGTGCGCTGGAAGCGGCGATAGCCGGCGACGGCGTCGTCATCGTCGCCACCCAGCGCGACCCTGATGAGGAAGAGCCATCCCCCGAGGGCTTGTACGACATCGGCACCGAGGTCGTCATCGGGCGCACCCTGCGTATGCCCGACGGCACCACGAATGTGCTGGGCCAGGGCCAGCGGCGCGTGCACATCGTGGAGGTCATCCACACCACGCCGTACATCCGCGTGCGCGCCGCGCCCATCGAGGAGCCGGAGGTCAGCGGCGTCGCCACGGAAGCGCTGATGCGGGCCGTGCTGGCGCTCTTCGAGAAGATCGTTCAGCTCAGCCCCTCCCTGCCCGAGGACGCCTACGTCGCGGCCATGAACGTGGACGACCCCGGCTGGCTGGCGGACCTCATCGCCTCCATGATGGAGTTCGATGTGGAAACCCGCCAGGCCATCCTGGAAGAGATCAACCCGGCGGAACGGCTCCAGCGCCTGAGCATCCTGCTGGCCAAAGAGCTGGATGTACTGGAGCTGGAGAACGAGATCCAGAGCCAGGTCCAGCAGGAGATGGACCGCTCCCAGCGCGAGTACTTCCTGCGGGAGCAGATGCGCATCATCCAGAACGAGCTGGGCGAGCTGGACAGCCAACAGCAGGAGATTGAGGAACTGCGCGCCAAGCTCGAGGAGAAACAGCTTCCGGAGGAGGTGCGCTCCCGGGCGGAGAAGGAGCTGGAGCGGCTGGCGGCCATGCCGGCGGCCGCCCCAGAGGTCGGCATCATCCGCACCTATCTCGACTGGATCCTGGAGCTCCCCTGGACGGAAGAGACGCCGGACAACATGGACCTGGAGAATGCCGAGCGCATCCTGGAGTCGGAGCACTACGGCCTGACGCGCGCCAAGGAGCGCATCCTGGAGCATATCGCGGTGCGCAAGCTGGCCGGCTCCAAGATGCGCAGTCCCATCCTGTGCTTCGTCGGGCCGCCCGGCACCGGCAAGACCTCCATGGGGCGCTCCATCGCCAAGGCGCTGGGGCGCAACTTCGTGCGCGTCTCCGTGGGCGGCATCCGCGATGAGGCGGAAATCCGCGGCCACCGCCGCACCTATATCGGCGCCCTGCCTGGCCGCATCATCCAGACCATGCGGCGCGCCAAGAGCATCAACCCGCTCTTCATGCTGGACGAGATTGACAAGCTCGGGACCGACTTCCGCGGCGATCCGGCGGCGGCCCTGCTCGAGGTGCTGGACCCCGAGCAGAACTACGCCTTCTCGGACCATTACCTGGAGGTGCCGTACGACCTGTCCAAGGTCTTCTTCATCACGACGGCCAACACGCTGTACACCATCCCGCCGGCGCTCCAGGACCGCATGGAGGTCATTGAGTTCCCGGGCTATGTGGAGGAAGAGAAGCTGGAGATCGCCCGGCACTTCCTCATCCCGCGGCAGATTGAGCTCCACGGCCTGAACGGGCATCCGGTGCAGTTCTCGGACACGACCCTGCGCACCATCATCCGCGAGTACACGTATGAGGCCGGCGTGCGCAACCTGGAGCGCGAGATCGCACAAATCTGCCGCAAGCTGGCGCGGCGCGTGGCCCAGGGCGAGCCGGCACCGCACCGCATCACCGTCAAGTCCCTGCCGCAGTTCCTCGGCCCGCCGGAATTCACCTCCAGCAGGGTCGAGGAGGAGGACCAGGTCGGGCTGGCGACCGGCATCGCCTGGACAGAGGCCGGCGGCGATATCATGCCCATCGAAGTGCTCATCATGGAGGGCAAGGGCAATCTCCTGCTGACCGGCCAATTGGGCGAGGTCATGCAGGAATCGGCGCAGGCCGCGCTCTCCTTCGCCCGCGCCAACGCCGAGCGCTTCGGTTTCAAGGATGTGGACTTCGACAAAATTGATATCCATGTGCACATCCCAGAAGGGGCTATTCCCAAGGATGGGCCTTCGGGCGGCATCGCCATCGCCACCGCCATGATCTCGGCCCTGTCCGGCCGGCCGGTGCGCCGCGACGTCGGCATGACCGGGGAAATCACCCTGCGCGGGCGTGTGCTCCCCATCGGCGGGGTGAAGGAGAAGATCCTGGCCGCCCATCGCGCCGGCCTGAAGACCGTCCTCCTGCCGAAGAAGAACGAGAAGGACCTCATCGAGGTGCCGCGCAAACTGCGGAAAGGCCTGCGGGTGGTCTTTGTCTCGCACATGGATGAAGTGCTGAAGGAAGCTCTGCTGGACCAGCATGTCAGCACAGCACCCAAGAAGCGTGTGAGCCGGCGGAAAAAAGCCGCATAAGGCTGGCCTCCGCCGGCCAGCTTTTTCCTCGCCGGCCACCGAATCAACCAGGAGAAGGCGTCCATGAGCCAGTCCGCATCTCCGCAAAACATCGGTTCCATCGTGAAAAACCTGACCAAGATGACCATTGTGGGCTGGTTGCTGGCGAATGTATGCATATGTCTGGCGCTGGCTTTGGCATGGCGGTTCGGCTATATTGACCTGAATGCCTGGCGCTACCGCATTGCAGATACCCTCTCGAAGCAGGAATTCATCAATCCGCAGGAGCTGATCCCCGAAACCATGAGGTTTCACAGCGTTCAGCGGCAGGACCTGGACGGGGACGGCGAGATGGAGCGGGTGGTCTTCTATCGGTACGACATTGTCAGCGGCCGCTCGCCGTACGGCGCCATTGTGCTGGACCTGAACAACTGCCGGCCGCGTGGCATTGACACCTTCGAGCTGATCCCCATTGACCGCGACTACCTCAGCGAGGCGCAGATCGAGATTGAGGTCCGGGATATCCCGGATGTCGGCGGCCCCAAGGATGTCCTGATTTGGGGCAAAACCAGCGACAACATCCGCACGGAGCTGGCCATTTTCATGTGGTACGATTACAGCCAGCCGTGCAGTCCGCCGGCGCCGGGACAGCGCGGCTACTGGAACCTGGGCTTCTTCCGCGGCACCGGCGGCATCAGCATAGACGGCTCGCGGGTGCGCGTCAAGGACAGGGCCTTTGAGCGCTCGCAGTTGGCGGTCACCCGGGTGTATGAGCCGGCCAACGGCTCCTATCGGCAGTCGCCGGACGGCCCGATGCTGGACCCGGTCAGCAAAGCGGTGGAGTTCACCTTTACGCCTCCCACGCCGGTGCCCCAGACCTATTACCCCGAGAAGAGTGTGCTGGCCTTTTACCTGGCCATCGGCCTGAACACCGCAGAGGCCAAGACATATCTTTCGCCGGAGGCGGCAGCGCGCTTCATTGACGGGGAGTATGGGCGCGACGTGGCGGAGCCGGGACAGCTCACCAGCATGGCTGAGGTGAAGGAGATCGCCTATTATCCGGATGTGGAGAAGGAACGCCGGCATGAGCGCGTCGCCGTCGAGGTGGTGGTGGTGAACCGCCGGCCCGACGGCACCATCACCGGCCCCTTCCGCTATCGGGTATGGGTGGAGGGAGTGCCGAAGAAGGGTGCTTATCCCTACGACTGCGAATGGCGCATTGTGGACTTCCAGCCGATGTAGCGCTCAGGGCCGGCGGATGCGCAGGAATTCCTCCGGGGATTTGCCGGGAGGCAGTGCCAGGAACCAGACCGGCTCATCGGGCAGGCCCTGTCGGGCCATCCATACATGACAGGCCTGGATAATGACCTGATAGTCCAGCGTGAGGGCGGGCACGACGATATGCGGCCGGCCCTGTTCGTCGAGGTAATATTCCGCGCGGCCGGCACCCTCCGCCGCCGGCGCTGTCTCGGCGATGAACGCAAGCTGTACCCCGCCGTCCGGCGCATCCGTGTAGATTTCCTGACGCGTGATGCGCCCCAGGCTGTACTTGAAATCGGTGCCGAACGAGTAAAACCGCACGGGCAAACCCCTGTGGCTGACGAGAAGCGGATGCGCTGGTCAGACGCATCTTACCCTCTCGCAGGGGCGCTGTCAAGCGGATGGCATAAATGCCCACACAGGTGACAGTCACCTTCCAGGTGACTGTCACCTAAAGAGAAGAGCAATCTGGATGCTAGGAGGTTCACACAACGTGAGGGTTTTGATCACTGGTGGAGCGGGATTCATCGGCACGGCGCTGGCCAACCGGCTGGTGGAGCTGGGGCATCAGGTGCGCGTGCTGGATGATTTGAGCGCCGGCGACCCCTCTCGCCTGCATCAGGACGTGCTGTTCAACCGCGGGGATGTGCGCGATCGCCCCAAGCTGTGGACCATTCTCCACAATATTGACTGCGTCTTTCATCTCGCCGCCCGGGTATCCGTCCCGGAATCCATCCTGTACCCGCGCGAATATAACGACGTGAACGTAGGCGGCACAGTCAGCGTCATGGAAGCCATGCGCGATGTCGGCGTAAAGCGGGTGGTGCTGGCCTCTTCCGGCACGGTATATGGGGAACAGCCGGTCCAGCCGGTGAAGGAATCCTTCCGCCCGAACCCGCGCGCTCCGTATGCGGTGAGCAAGATCGCGGCGGAGTACTATGTCTTCACCCTGGGGCAGTTGTACGGCATCGAGACCGTGGCCCTGCGTATCTTCAACGCCTATGGGCCGTATCAGCCCCTGCCGGCCTCCCACGCGCCGGTGATCCCCTTGTTCATGCGCCAGGTGCTGACCGGCGGCTCGGTGGTCATCTTTGGGGACGGCCGGCAGACGCGCGACTTCGTGTACATTGACGACGTGGTGGACGCATTGGTGGCGGCGGCGCTGGCCCCCGACGTGGACCGACAGATCATCAACGTCGGTTCGGGGCAGGAGGTCAGCGTGCGCGAGCTGGTGCGGCACATCGAGCGGGTCACCCGCCGCAAGGCCAACGTCATCGAGAACGCCGGCCAGGACGGCGGCGTGTCCCGTCTGGTGGCAGATATCACCCTGGCACGCCAGAAGCTGGGCTTCTCCCCGAAAGTGGATATCGAGACCGGACTGCGCCTACTGCTGGAGCTGGACCCCCGCTTCCGACAGTTGCGGTAAGCCCTCCCTGTGGGGCACAAGGAGGTAGCTGTCGCCTGCGGCCCCTACGCCGCCGGCTCCTCCCCCAGCATCTGCCGCACCACCTTGCGCCCATAGAGCAGGGCATAGTTCATGCCGCGATCCTGCGGGTAGATCGAGGCCATGCAGGACAGCCAGAGGTTGTCCACGGGGGTTTTGAGCGCCGGCCGCACCTTCGAATAGTGCCGCAGGATGACTGGCTGGGTCCAGCGCTCGCGCCAGGCCCATTTTTCCTCCACCCAAGAGGCGTCGAACTCCGGGAACATCTTCCGGATATGCGGTAGGTAGGCTTCGAAAAGCTCCTCGGCCGACATGCAGTAGTACGGGTCGTCCGCGTCCAGATAGCGCGAGAGATAGGCGATGTGGGCGCCGCCGTACTCATCGGGCCTTTGCATGTTGGTATGCTCGATGAGTCCCACGAAGGGGATGGTCGGGTCAGCGATGTTGAGCCAGTAGGTGGTGCTGAGGGAGCGCTTCAGCTTGAGCACCAGGCAGACGTTGGCCAGGTAGATGATCTGCTGGAGCTGATGGCGGTAGGCCTCCGGCAGGCCGGGGGCCATCTCCGCCAGGATGGCCGGCGCGGTGGTGACGATGACCTGGTCGAACGGCTCGAATTGGCCGGCGACCACCACGCCCGTCGCGCGCCCGTTCTCGATGCGGATGTGCTCCACCGGCGAGTTCAGGCGGATCTCCACCCCCATCTCCCGCATCCGCTTCTCCCAGGCGATGAAGACCGGGCCGAAGCCGCCGCGCTGATAGCCGAGCTTCTCCGCGCCGCTCCGCACATCGCGCGAGCCGCCCCGCAGTACCAGCTTGTTCCATATCCAGACGGCGGCGACCTGGTCGTGATAGTGGCCGAACTTGTTGCGCAGGAGCGGCTCCCAGACCACCTGATAGACGCGGGGGCCGGCGTAGCGCAGGAGCCATTCCCTGGCCGTGATCTCCTCCAGCTTATGCCAATCGCGGATGAAGCGCGGCCAGATGGCCAGCATGCCCATGCGGATGCGGTCAGGAAAGCTCAGGGGCTTGAAGCGCAGGACGTCCAAGGGCGTGGCCAGGCGGTAAATCCGCTGGACGTAATAGAGGCCGGTGTTGGAGTCATTCCAGACGAACTGGTCCCCCAGCCCCAGCTCATGGATAAGCTCCACCATGGCGGTATCGGTGGTGAAGAGGTGGTGGTAGAACTTCTCCAGGTAGGTGTTGTTGACCTTGAAAGAGCCGGCCAGGCCGCCCAGGGTCTCGTCCTTCTCGAACAGGGTGCAGGGGATGCCGCGCTTGGCCAGCTCATAGGCCGCGCTCATGCCGGTGATGCCGCCGCCGACGACTGCAACTCTCATAGTATGTGCGTTCCTCCATTGGTGATGCTGGGGGAAGTATACCATTTCGGGATGGCCGGCGCAATTCTCGGCGGGGCCGGCGGTGAATCCCCAGCTCGCCGGCTCGTCACACCCTCAGGCCCATCTCCCGCAGGCGTTCCGCCAGCTCACTGACCGTGGTGAACAGCAGGGCGCGCATGCCGGCCGCTCGCGCCGCCTCCACATTGCGCGGCTTGTCATCCACGAACAGGATCCGCTCCATCGGCACGCCCAACTGCTCCGCCGCCCACCGGAAGGCGGCCGCGTCGGGCTTGCGCCGGCCTATCTCCGCCGATATCCCGATGACCTCGAACAGGTGCATCGGCCAGCCCAACCGCTCCAGATGCGCCCGCAGGCTGATGGTGGCGTTGCTGAGCAAACCCAGACGCACCTGCCCGTGCAAGCGTTTGGCCAGCTCCACCATCTCCCCGTTGATGGTCTCGAAAGGCAGGGTGCCGTGCCGGAAGCGCCCGAACGCCGGCGGAAGCCGCCCTTCCCACTCGCCGACAACCTGCCGCCAGTACTCCTCCTCGCTGATGGCCCCGACCGACACCGCTTCCCAGGCCGGCCCGCTCCCCAGTGCCTCCAAAAGCGCGCCGGCCGGCAGTCCCAGAGCGCGCTCGTACATCTCGAACTCCGGCCGAAGGGAATCGGGGAGGGTGAACACCCCGCCGTAATCGAAGACGATGGCTTCCGGACGCTCGGTCATCGGGGAGTCCCTCTTTAACAAGAGTTTCACAGCGCGGGTGGGAGAGGTTTGACCAGCGCCGGCACCTCGACGCTGACGCGCTCGAAGCCGAAGGCCTCGTACAGCCGGCGGGAGCGCAGGTTATCCGCTTGGGTGTTCAGGGTAACCGGGCGGACGCCCTGCTGGGCGAAGAACTCCAGCGCATCGGCCAGCAGGCGCCGGCCGATGCCGCGGCCCTGCCAGGCCGGCCGTACCGCCAGCCGGATGATCTGTCCCTGTCCCAGGACGATATCGCCGGAGGCATACCCGACGGGCAGTCCTTCCCACTCCGCGATGCGGTAATAGGGCAGGCGGGCGATCATGGCGGCGTGCAGGGCCGGCGGATAGCGCCACATTGGCTCGAAGGCCTGTATGTCAATGCCGGCGGCGGTTTCCGCATCCTCCGGGGCCGCCGGCCGCAGGCGCACCTGCGCACTGCCGGCGTCAGGGATGGGTCTATCCCAGCGCGCATAAGAGATGATTGTGGTGCGCGTGGTGAAGCCCTGCCGGCGCAGTATCCGCACCAGCCAGGGCACATAGCCGATAAAGACCAGCTCCTGGGCGCCGGCGCGGGAGAGGTCCGCTTCATGCGCGATCAGCAGGCGGTGAAACAGGGGACCGGGCTGTTCCCATGAATCCAGCGCGGCGTACAAGACGCTGGCCACCGGCGGCCGGTCCAGGCCGCATCCCAGCACCCCGACCAGCCGGCCGGCGCGGTTGCGCGCCAGATATCCCGGCCACTGCAGGGCCGAGGCCTCGTCATAATCCGCATGGATAAAGCTCCAGATGGAGGAGCGCAGGAACGCGGCCACCGCCGGCTTATCCCGCTCCTCCACCGCTTTCACAGCGGGAGGATGTCTCATCTCCATCATACCACCGCCGGTTTATACCCCCAGGCGCGGTTTGCAGATGATCTCCAGCACCTGCAGGTCGAAAAGGTCCTGGGCGTGTGCCGGCCGGATGACCAGCGCGGTATCAGCGCCGCTCCTCGTGCCGGCGATGGTGATGATCTCCTGGTCACAGCGCACCAGGCCGGCGTCCGCCGCCATCAACGCCATCTCCACCCCCACCTTGACCCCCTGGCCAAAGATGCGCAGGGTGTAGGCCATGATCTCATCCACCTGATAAGTCGCCAGCTTGCGCCGGACGGCGCGTCCCACCCCGCCGAAAGCGTGCGTACAGGTCAGGATGGGCACGCCGGCGCGCTCGATGGCGGCGCGGTGCTCCGGCAGAAGCTCCTGCACGTTCGGCTCCAGGAAGCCAGCCGAATGGCTGACCACCACCAGCCGGTCAGCCGGGAAGAGCTGTGCCGCCCGGGCGCCGGTGGAGCCGGAGGTGGTAGCTACCAGGACGCGCCGGATGTCCAGCTCTTTCATGCGCTCATACGCCAGGGCCAGGGTGCGCTCGGTGTTGGCCGGCCCGGGTTCGGCGAAATATACGGTTGGTGCAGTGCGCTCTCCCATGCAGTGCCTCCTTGCTGACGCCCTCACCCCTGGCCGAGGAAGGGGTGTCCGGGCAATCCCCGTGATGTCTCTACCGCTTGCGTGCCTGGCCGGCCAGCGCGCGCCCGCGCCGGAAGGCCTCCAGGTTGACCTCCAGCGCCTTGGCCGGCACATGCCGCGGCGCCACCTGAAGCCAGATATCCTCCTCCACCGGCAGAAAGACAGACAGCGCGCCCAGCATCACCAGGTTATGGGCGCGGGCGTTGCCAAACTGCTGGGCGATCTCCACCGCCGGCACCAACAGGTAGTCCTTGGTCACCTGCTCCACCACGCCGGTGAAGCGTGCCTGCGAGGGATATTCGGCGCCCCCGGATGTCACTGCGACCGGGGGAATCTGGTGCGTGCTGAGGATGGCGCGCCCGCCCTGGCGCAGGAATTCGATGTAGCGCAGGGCCTCCACCATCTCGAATCCCAGCAGGATGTCCACCTCCCCTTTGCCGGCCATGGGGGAAAAGACCTGCTCGCCCCAGCGCACATGACTGCTGACACTGCCGCCGCGCTGGGCCATGCCGTGGATCTCCGATTTCTTCACATCATAGCCGGCGACCAAACCCACCTCCGCCAGGATATTGGCGGCCAGCAGGGTCCCCTGTCCCCCGACGCCGACCAGCATAAAGTTGATGGGTTCTTTCATGCTTACTCCTCCGATGCTCCGGATCGGCCGCCGGCGGCCTCGGGGGCCGGCGCCACTTCCGCCCGGAACAGGATGGCATGCTGAGGGCAAACCTGGGCGCAGACCTCACACCCCGTGCAGAGCAGGGGGTCAATATCGGACTTCTGGCGCTTGTTCTTCTCGAATATCTCATCGCTACGGCGGATGGCTGGACACCCCACCCGGAAACAGGTCCAACAGGCGATACATTTGCTCCGGTCCACCCGCAGGGGCAGATAGCGCTTGCGCGCCTCGGGCAGGAGGGCGCACTCGCGGCGGGTGATGATGACCGCCGGCTCCTCTTTCGCCAGGGCCTCCTCGAACGCCTCCTGCACCGCCTTCAGGTCATAGGCGTCCACGGTACGCACATGAGGGATGCCCATGGCCCGCACGAGGGGCTCCAGTTCGATTTCGACGGTTTTCTCGCCCTGCAGGGTGTACCCCGTGCCCGGGTTGTGCTGGTGGCCGGTCATGGCGGTGACGCGGTTGTCCATGATGACCGTGATGGTCTTGCCGCGGTTGTAGGCCACGTTGAGCAGGGCCGGCATGCCCGTATGGAAGAAGGTGGAATCGCCGATAACGGCGATCTGGCGCTCGGGGTCGCCGGCCTTGTCGGCGCCGTGCGCCACCCCGATGCCGGCGCCCATGCACCCGCAGAAATCAATGGTGGAGAGCGGCGGCATGGCGCCAAGGGTGTAACAGCCGATATCCCCCTGCACCGGGAGCTTGAATTTCTTCATGACGTAAAAGACGCCGCGATGGGGACAGCCCGGGCACAGCACCGGCGGGCGCGGCGGCAAATCCCCCTTGATGGGGTTCGGCGGCACCACCCGCTCCGATTCGGGGAGCAGGCCGGCGGCGATGGCCGCGTCGCGCACCACCTCGGGGGAGAACTCCCCGCAGATGGGGAAGATGCTCTTCCCCTCCACCGGGATGCCCAAGCTGCGGATCTCCTCTTCCAGGAAGGGGTCCAGCTCTTCCAGGACGATGAGCCGGCGCACCCGGCCGGCGAAGTCGGCGATGAGCCGGCGGGGAAGCGGATAGGTCATCCCCAGCCGCAGGATGGAGGCGTCGGGGAAAACCTCGCGCGCGTACTGATAGGCGACGCCGCAGGTGACGATGCCCAGCTCCTCGCCGCGCAGTTCGAGCCGGTTATAGGGGAAGGTCTCGGCGAACTCCCTCAGGCGCTGGATGCGCTCCTCCAGGACGGGATGGCGCCGGCGGGCATTGACCGGCAGCATGACGTACTTTTCGAAATTGCGGGGGAACTTCTCCACCTTCGGCGGGCGCTTCTGACGCTCCCCCGTTTCCACCGGGGAGTAGGTATGGGCGATGCGGGTGGTGATGCGCAGGAGCACCGGCGTATCGAACTGCTCGCTCAGGTCCAGCGCCGCCGCCACCAGCTCCTTGGCCTCCTGGCTGTCGCTGGGTTCCAGGCAGGGGACGCGGGCGAATTTGGCGTAATTGCGGTTGTCCTGTTCGTTCTGGGAGCTGTGCATGGCGGGGTCATCGGCGGAGACGATGACCAGGCCGGCCTCGATGCCGGTCATCGAGGCGTAGAAGAAGGAGTCGGCGGCCACGTTCAGGCCGACGTGCTTCATGCAGGTCATGGCGCGCCGGCCGGCATAGGCCGCGCCGATGGCCACATCCATGGCCACTTTCTCATTGGTCGCCCATTCCGCGTACACATCCGGAAGGGTAGCGAAGGTCTCCAGGATTTCCGTGCTGGGCGTGCCGGGGTAGGCGGCGGCGACTTCCACGCCGGCCTCCCAGGCCCCCCAGGCGATGGCCTCATTGCCCGATAGAATGCGCTTCATCGTGGTGTGCTCCCTCCATCAGCGGTGATGCAGATGTTCCATCAATTCCTGAACCTGCCTGGCACGCCGGCGTTGCAGTTCCGCGCCCTCCGCGAACAGCTCCCGCACCTCCTGGCTGAGAGATGGATCGCCGGCGCGCTGACCATACCACTGCGCGGCATGGGCCGCGCCCTGCCGCAGAAATTCCAGCCGCGCCAGCGGCGTGCGGCGGGAATAGAACTGCTTCAACAGCTCGCCGGCGTCCGGCTGGAGATCCACCGGCTGGCCGCGCCGGCGGAGGGCCTGCGCCAGCCGCGCCATGAAGCCCTGGTCCTCTTCCAACGCCTGATGCAGAAAACTGCGGATTTCCGCCTCGCCGGCCTGCGCCTGAAAGGCGCGGTACAGCACCACATAGGCCAGCCGCGAAGAGAGGTTCTGGCGCAGGGCACCGATATCGGCAGGGGTCGTCCGTGACGGCGGGTCCGGTTCGAGCATAGCGGTCCTTCCCCTCACGATAGGCCGGCAAACAGGTCATGGCCCTGGCGGGACGGGTCCAGGGGCACGCCGGCGGCCAGCACGAAATGTTCGATGGCCATGAAGCGGCGCTGTTCCTCCTCCGGCATGCGCTGACGGGGAGCATTGGGGTTGGCCTGGGAGCGGTGACAGGCCCATGCCCGCAGTTTCTGCTCCAGGTAGGGCGTGTTGTCGAGCGACAGGGTGATCTGCTCGTCCGGGATGCCGGCGAACTCCAACAGTTGGCCGTTCAGCTCCACTTTCAGGTCAGCATACTGTTTCCAGCGCTCCACCGTGCTCCGGCTCAGGCCGAAGTAGAAGAGGCGCGCCGGCTGGAACGGGGCCAGGCCCTCCGCGAAATGGGCGGGGAAGGCGGTCGGGTCGCCGGCGAGGTGCCAGGCCCGCGTGGTCAGGCGCGAGACAGCCACATGGTCAGGGTGGCCGTAGATGCCGTCGGGGCCAAAGGTGACCACCACCTGGGGGCGCTCCTGCCGCATCAGGCGGACGAGCGGCTCCAGTGCGGCTTCCTCGCAGAGCTGAACCGCGCCGTCGGCGCAGGAGAGGATGCGCGGAGGCTCCGCTCCCAGCACCTGACAGGCACAGCGCAGTTCCTGCTCCCGCACCTGGGCGATGTTGTCCGGGGTCGCCACGCTGGGGTCGAAGATGGTGCCGGCCTCGCCGCGAGTGGCCGTCACAACGATCACACGCACGCCCTGCGCCGCACAGCGGGCCAGGGTTCCGCCGATGATCGATTCATCATCTGGGTGGGCGCCCACCATCATCAACGTGCGCTGGAACATTGGTCCTTCCTGTCTCAAAGCGATATGCCGGCGCGTATTATAGCACCGGGAGAGCCGGCGGGACAAATAACGTCTCGGCCGGCCCGCCCGATACCATGGCTGTAGGGTATTTTGACAAATCTGCTCCCTTATGCTAGTATCACCGCCGTACAATTCCATAATCTGGAAAGGCGGAGACTCTTATCCAGAGGGGTGGAGGGACCGGCCCTGTGAAGCCCCGGCAACCAGGCGTGGTCCACGCCATGGTGCCAATTCCGGCAGGAGCACAGGCGCGTGGATGCCTGTCTGCTACCTGAAAGATGAGAGGGGAGATGTCCGCGCAGGTGAGCTCTCCTCGGGAGAGCTTTTTATTTGTCATTTACCGAACGGAGGCGGTCTTTGCGCACCATCGAATGGCATAACGGCCGGGTCAGGATGATTGACCAGCGCGTCCTGCCGCTCGAATATCGGGTGGTGGAATACGACGATTATCGTCAGGTGGCGGAGGCCATTCGGGATATGGTGGTGCGGGGGGCGCCGGCCATCGGCGCCGCGGCCGCCTTCGGGCTGGCGCTGGCGGCACGGCAGAGCCGCGCCGAGAGCGTGCCGGCACTCCTGGCCGACCTGGAAGAGGCGGCGGAGGTCCTGCGCCGCACGCGCCCCACAGCCGTCAACCTGAGCTGGGCACTGGAGCGGATGCTCCGGCGCGCCCGTTCTGGCCGCTGGCAGAGCGCGGCAGACCTTACCGCCGCGCTCGAGCAAGAGGCGCTGACCATCGCGGAGGAGGACGTGCGGGTCAACCGCCGCATCGGGGAGGTCGGGGCGGCCATCGTGCCGGATGGGGCCAACATCCTCACCCACTGCAACGCCGGCGCCCTGGCCACCGTGGACTACGGCACGGCCCTGGGCGTGGTGCGCATGGCGGTGGAACAGGGCAAACGGGTGCACGTGTGGGTGGATGAGACGCGGCCGCGCCTGCAGGGCGCCCGGCTCACCGCGTGGGAGCTGATGCGCGACGGCATTCCCATGACGTTGATCGCGGACAACGCCGCCGGCCACCTGATGCGCGCCGGCAGGGTGGACCTGGTGCTCTTCGGCGCCGATCGCGTGGCCGCCAACGGCGATGTGGCCAACAAGATCGGGAGCTATAAACTGGCGGTGCTGGCCAAGGAGAACGGCATACCCTGCTATGCAGTCTCTCCCACTTCCACCATTGACCTCTCGCTGGCCACCGGCGATGAGATTCCCATCGAGGAGCGCCCCGCGGAAGAGGTAACGGTGATTGACGGCCGGCGCATCGCCCCCGAGGGCGTGCCGGTGTACAACCCCGCCTTCGATGTCACGCCGCACCGCTATCTGACGGGCATCATCACGGAAAACGGCATCGCCTATCCGCCTTTCGGCATCAGCCTGCGCAAAATGGTGAAAGGAGAGGGATAGGAGGCTATCCCACAGCACTTCATGGAGGAAACGGACCTTGGGCGTCGTCGTCACTGGATCCTTGGCATTTGACTATCTCATGGCCTTCCCCGGGCGCTTCCGGGAGCACTTCCTGCCCGAACGCCTGGACGTGCTGAGTGTGAGCTTCTTAGTGGATTCGATGCGCGTACAGCGCGGGGGCTGTGCCGCCAACATCGCCTACAACCTGGCACTGCTGGGGGAACGCCCGACCATCATGGCCACCGCCGGCCGCGACTTCGGCGAGTACCGCCGCTGGCTGGAAGAGCAGGGCGTCGACACCTCCGGCATCGTGGAGATCGAGGACGAGTTCACCGCCAGCTTCTTCGTCAGCACCGACCTGGAGAACAACCAGATCGCCAGCTTTTACATCGGCGCCATGGGGCGGGCCCATGAGCTGTCCTTCCGCAACCTGAACCACCGTGAGATTGACCTGGTCATTATCTCCCCCAACGACCCTCAGGCCATGGTCAACTACGCCGCAGAATGCAAGGAGCTGGGCATCCCCTACATTTACGATCCCAGCCAGCAGATCATCCGCCTGACCGGGGAGCAGTTGATCGAAGGCACGCGCGGGGCGCGCATGCTCATCGTCAACGAGTATGAGTTCGAGATGCTGAAGAAGAAGACCGGGCTGAGCGAGGAGGCCCTGCGCCGGCTGGCGGAGATCGTCATCGTGACCAAGGGGGAGCGCGGCTCCACCATCATGGTCAAGGATGAGGAGATCGACATCCCGCCGGCACCCCCGCGGCAGGTCGTCAACCCCACCGGCGTGGGCGATGCCTACCGCGCCGGCATCATCAAGGGCTTCCTGCACCACCTGCCCTGGGATGTCGTCGGCCGCATGGCCAGCCTCTCCGCCACCTACGTCATCGAGAGCGACGGCCCGCAGTGCCGGCGCTATTCCCTGGAAGAGTTCGTGTCCCGCTACGAACAGCACTTCGGCCCGTGCGCGGAGCTGAAGCGGGTGCTGTTGAAGCGCTGAAAAATATCACCGGAACGCATCATACCGTCGAAGGAGAACTGGACAAAGTGACCACTGTCAAGCATCACGTCAAAGACCTTTCGCTGGCCCCCCTGGGCAAACAGCGCATCGAATGGGCGGAGCTGGAAATGCCCGTCCTGCGCCTGATCCGCCAGCGCTTTGAGCGGGAAAAGCCGCTCAAGGGCGTGCGGCTGTCCGCATGTTTGCACATTACCACGGAGACCGCCAACCTGGCGCGCACGCTGGTCGCCGGCGGCGCCGATGTCGTGCTCTGCGCCTCCAACCCCCTCTCCACCCAGGACGATGTCGCCGCTTCCCTGGTGGTGGACTACGGCATCCCGGTCTTCGCCATCAAGGGGGAGGACAACGCCACCTATTATTCCCACATCAAGGCGGCGCTGGACCATCAGCCCCACATCACGATGGATGACGGGGCAGACCTGGTCTCCACCCTGCACAAGGAGCGGCAGGAGCTGATCCCCAACATCATCGGCGGCACCGAGGAGACCACCACCGGCGTCATTCGCCTGCGGGCCATGGAGAAAGAGGGTGCCCTGCGCTTCCCCATCCTGGCGGTCAACGACGCCATGACCAAGCACCTGTTCGACAACCGCTACGGCACGGGCCAGTCCACCATGGACGGCATCATCCGCGCCACGAATGTGCTCATCGCCGGCAAGACGGTGGTGGTGGCCGGCTACGGCTGGTGCAGTCGCGGCATCGCCATGCGGGCGCGCGGCCTGGGCGCCAACGTCATTATCACCGAGGTGGACCCCCTGCGCGCCCTGGAAGCGGTCATGGACGGCTACCGGGTCATGCCCATGCTCGATGCCGCCGCCGAGGGCGATATCTTCATCACCTCCACGGGCAACATCAGCGTGATTGACGCGCCGCACTTCGAGCGCATGAAAGACGGGGCCATCGTCTGCAACTCCGGTCACTTCAACGTGGAGATCGACATCCCGGCGTTGGAGGCGATGTCGGTCTCGCGCCGCCCGGTGCGCCCCTTTGTCGAGGAGTTCAAGCTGAAAGACGGCCGGCGCATTTACCTGCTGGGCGAGGGCCGGCTCATCAACCTGGCCGCCGCCGAAGGCCACCCGGCCAGCGTCATGGATATGTCCTTTGCCAACCAGGCCCTGGGCGCCGAGTATATGTACAAGAACGCCGCCACCCTCGAAAAACGCGTATACAAAGTGCCCGAGGAAATTGACCGCGAGATCGCCCGCCTGAAGCTCACCGCGATGGGCGTGCGCATTGACCAATTGACGGAGGAACAGCGGGCCTACCTGTCCTCCTGGACAGAAGGCACATAAAGCTTTCGTACAGTCACCCGACGCTCGGGCACGTATATCTGTGGATGAAAGGAGAACAACTCAGATGAGCACGACCTTCATGTCCTCGCCAAAGCTTTTCCTGACCTCGGAATCGGTGACGGAAGGACATCCGGACAAGATTTGCGACCAGATTTCCGACGCGGTGCTGGACGCCATCATCAAGGACGATCCCGATGCCCGCGTGGCGTGCGAGTGCGCCGCCACCACCGGCCTGGTGGTGGTGATGGGAGAGATCACCACCTCGACCTACGTGGACATCAACAAGCTGGTGCGAGAGGTGCTGACCGACATCGGCTACACCCGCGCCAAGTACGGCTTTGACGCCGAGACCTGCGGCGTCATCGTTTCCATCAAGGAACAGTCGCCGGACATCGCCATGGGTGTGGATCGCGCCCTGGAGGCCAAGCGCGGCGAGATGACCGATGAGCAGATCGAGGCCATCGGCGCCGGCGACCAGGGCATGATGGTCGGTTTCGCCTGCACCGAAACGCCGGAATACATGCCGCTGACCATCTCGCTGGCCCATAAGCTGTGCAAGCGGCTGGCCAAGGTGCGCAAGGAGGGCATCCTGCCCTATCTGCGCCCGGACGGCAAATCGCAGGTGACGGTGGAATACCATTACGGCAAACCGGTGCGGGTGGATACGGTGGTGGTCTCCGCCCAGCACGACCCGGCCATCAGCCACGATCAGATCGAGGCGGATATCATCGAGCACGTGGTCAAGGCGGTCATTGACCCCAGCCTGCTGGATGAGCGCACCAAGTACTTCATCAACCCGACCGGCCGCTTTGTCATCGGCGGGCCGCTGGGGGACGCCGGCCTGACCGGCCGCAAGATCATCGTCGACACCTACGGCGGCATCGCCCGCCACGGCGGCGGCTGTTTCTCCGGCAAGGACCCCACCAAAGTGGACCGCTCCGGCGCCTATATGGCGCGCTACATCGCCAAGAACCTGGTGGCCGCCGGCATCGCCGACCGCCTGGAGATCCAGGTCTCCTACGCCATCGGCGTGGCGCGCCCTATGTCCATCAGCGTGGAGACCTTCGGCACCGGCCGCATCCCCGATGACAAGATCGTCGAGCTGATCAACGCCTACTTCGAC
>JAPWUQ010000180.1 GCA_028275445.1 Anaerolineae bacterium
CCGGGCCGGCAGGGTTTGACAGCGCGTATCTTTTCCAGTAAGATTGCCGGCAAACACAGAAACTCGATGGGAGCGTCATCTTCGCTATGTTGACCGATTGGGCTCGCAGGAGCTTCCGATGGGCTGTGGACCCCATTGCCAGAACACTGGCGGCGCTGGGATTGACCCCCAATGGCCTGACCTTTCTGGGCCTGGTGTTGAACATCGGTGCGGCGTACCTGCTGTACCTGGGAGAGTTCTTCTGGGGCGGCCTGGCGGTGGCCTTCGCCAATGCCTTTGACGCGCTGGATGGCGCGCTGGCCCGACAGACCGGCAAGGTCAGCACCTTCGGCGCCTTCTGGGATTCCACCATTGACCGCTATTCCGAGGCCAGTTTGTATTTCGGCCTTGCGGCGTACTTCCTCCGTACCGCCCAGTCCCACCTGGTTCTGCTGGCCTTCGCGGCCGCCATCGGCTCCCTGCTGGTCAGCTACACGCGGGCGCGTGCGGAGGGCGTGGGTGTGGAGTGCAAAGAGGGCCTGCTGACCCGCGTCGAGCGCACGCTGTTGTTGATCGTATTCCTCCTGGTGCAAAGGATAGACATCGGGTTGTGGGTGCTGGCTGTGCTGGCCCATCTGACCGCCTGGCAGCGGATCTACACCGTCTGGCGCAAGACGGACAACGGCCGGCAGCCGCTGTGAGGGCGCTGTGCATGCCTGTCTGCTGTACAGCGATTTCCCATCCTATGGCTGAGGCGGGTATGGGATGCCTGAGGTGCTGGTATTGGGGTCGGGCGGGGCACTGCCCAGTGCGAAGCGGGATAACACCTATCTGGCGGTACGGGGGGAAAGCTCGGTACTGTTGATCGACTGCGCCGGCAGTCCGATCCAGCGACTGCGCCAGATGGGGGTGGACCCTACTTCTCTGCGCGCCTTGATCGTGACGCATCATCACCCTGACCATATTTATGGGGTACCCATCCTGATCCTGGGGATGTGGCTTTTGGGCCGGCAGGATGACCTGGAGGTGTATGGGCCGCTGAAAGCGGTGGCGTCGGTCGCTTCCCTATTGGAGGTGGTGGATGCCACCGATTGGCCGGCGCTGTTCGGCACGGTGTTTCATGCCATCCCGCTCATCGAGCGCACCCTGGTGCTGGAGACGGAGGATTTCCGCGTATACTCCAGCCCGGTGGCGCATATGGTGGCCTGTGTGGCGCTGCGCATCGAGCATAAGGCCAGCGGAGCGGTGATGGTCTATTCCAGCGACACGGAGCCATGTGATGCGCTGGTGCGCCTGGGGGCAGGGGCGGACCTGCTCCTGCACGAGGCGACGGGGAACTTTCAGGGGCATTCTTCCCCGCGCCAGGCCGGCGAGATGGCACAGGCGATGAACGCGAAGCGCCTGGTGCTGGTGCACCTCTCCAACAATGGGGCCGATGGGGATGAGGAGCTGTGGCAGAGAGAGGCGCGAGAAGCATATGCCGGCCCCGTCTCTATCGCCCATGACCTGGAGCGCTTCGAATTCTAGGGACAGAAAGAAGGCGGTTGAGGGGTGCTTCAACCGCCTTCGTGTACGCCGAGGGGTTCAGCGCCGGCTACTTGCGCGGGTGGGCCGGGTCAGGCTGAGGCGCATCCACCGGGCAGACGGCGGCGCAGTTGGGGGAGTCGTGATACCCGACGCATTCCACGCACTTGTTCGGGTCGATGACGTACTTGTCGTCGCCCTCGGAAATGGCGCCGACGGGGCATTCCGGCTCGCAGGCTCCGCAAGCGATGCATTCGTCCGTGATCATGTAAGCCATCGTTATCACCTCCGGTGAAGAATGGGAAAGCGCAGGAACTAGTGGCGATTATACCCCGTTTAGGTAAAAGTGCAAACGCGGGGCGGGCGTGCCGGCGGAACGAGATTTCGACCGCGCTGAAATTTGACAACCGCATTATCCATGCTATAATGATTATTTGCTGAAAAAATCCCTGGCTCGAACACGCGGCGCCCTGGACGGCATTCGTTCCTAGTGCTGGTCAGAGAAAACGTACGACAAATGGATACACAAGGCCCCTTTGAACTGCCAGAGAACTCTGGCAGGGTTATGCCGCGCCTGGGATTTGACAGGTTTCACACGTAGCTGTCCCCGAATACATCCGTTCCGCTGGTGCAACGTGCCGGGAGATAGGGGGAGCTTCCCTCAATTTCGGAAAAGAAGAGGGCAAAGGGCTTTTTTACACTTGAGAGAGGAGCCAGATAGCCTATGGCGGTGACCCGAAAAACATACGCGAGGATTCCTGATGTGCTCGAACTGCCCCGACTCATCGAGGTGCAGATCGATTCGTTCCGCTGGTTCTGCGAAGAGGGGCTGCGCGAGCTCTTTGATGAGATTAACCCTATTGAGAGCTTCAATAAGAACTTCGAGCTCTACTTTGACGAATATGAGTTCCGCGAGCCGACCGATTCCGAGGAATACTGCCGCGAGCGCGACGCGACCTTCTCGCGCCCGCTGTATGTCAAGGTCCGGCTGATCAACCGGGAGCTGGGGGAGATTCAGGAGCAGTGGGTCTTTATGGGGGATTTCCCCTGGATGACCGACAAAGGCACGTTTATTATCAACGGCGCGGAGCGCGTCGTCGTCTCCCAGCTCATTCGCTCGCCCGGTGTCTACTTCACTGTGGAGGAGGACCACACCACCGGCCGCAAGCTGTGCATGGCCAAGCTGATCCCCAGCCGGGGCGCCTGGCTGGAGTTTGAGACCAGCAAGCGCGATGTGCTGTCGGTCAAGGTGGACCGCAAGCGCAAACTGCCGGTGACCGTGCTCCTGCGGGCGATGGGTTTCGAGACGGATGAGGAGATCCTGGAACTGTTCCGGCAGGTGGATACGGTGCCGGAGCATCAGTACATCAAGAGCACGCTGGAGCGCGATCCCACCAAGAACCAGAACGAGGCGCTCATTGAGATTTACAAGAAGCTGCGGCCGGGGGATCCTCCGACGCTGGACAATGCGCGGAGCTTTTTCGAGTCGCTGTTCTACATGCCGCGGCGGTATGACCTGGGCAAGGTCGGCCGGCATAAGCTGAACCGCCGGCTGGGCCTCACCATTGATAAGTCCCAGCGCACCCTCACCAAAGAAGACCTCGTCAAGGTCGTCGAACACATGATCCTGGTCAACAACGGCGTGGAGACCGGGGATGACATTGACCACCTGGGCAACCGCCGTGTGAAGACCGTGGGCGAGCTGATCCAAAATCAGATGCGCATCGGTCTCCTGCGCATGGAGCGGGTGGTGCGCGAGCGCATGAGCATCCGCGAGCCGGACCAGATGACGCCCATGAGCCTCATCAACACGCGGCCAGTGACGGCGGCCATCCGCGAGTTCTTCGGCGGGAGCCAGCTCTCGCAGTTCATGGACCAGACCAACCCGCTGGCGGAGCTGACGCACAAACGCCGGCTTTCCGCTCTGGGCCCTGGCGGCCTGCGCCGCGAGCGCGCCGGCTTCGATGTGCGCGACGTACACCATTCCCACTACGGCCGCATCTGTCCCATTGAGACGCCTGAAGGCCCGAACATCGGCCTGATCGGTTCGCTCGCCACGTATGCGCGGGTGAACGAGTACGGCTTCATCGAGACGCCGTACCGCAAGGTGCGCAACACCCTGCCCAAGACCTCGCCCGACCTGATTGGCCGGCGGGTGCGCGAGGACATCATTGACCCGGAAACCAACGAACCGATCGCCACACGCGGACAGGTCATTGACGAACAGTTGGCCGCGCGCCTGGCGGCGCTCCCTCTGCCGAACGACGAGGTGCCGGTCTGGCCTTTTGCCACCGACGAGATCGAGTACCTGGCGGCCGACATGGAAGACCGCTACACCATCGCGCAGGCCAGCGCCAAGCTCAACGAGAAGCGGGAATTCGTTGACGAAAGGGTCTCCGTGCGGCGCAGTCAGCAGTTCTTCCGCGACTCGGTCATGCGCGTGGAGTACATGGACGTGTCGCCTAAGCAGATCGTGAGCGTCTCCGCGGCGCTCATCCCCTTCCTGGAGCATGACGACGCCAACCGCGCTCTGATGGGTTCCAACATGCAGCGCCAGGCGGTGCCGCTCATCCGGCCCGAGGCGCCGCTGGTGGGCACGGGCATGGAATATCATGCCGCGGTGGACTCCGGCCAGGTCATCGTGAGCGACGTGGACGGGGAAGTGGTGAGCGTCACCGGCGACACGGTGGAGGTGATGAGCGATGCCGGCGAGCGCCGGGTCTATAAGCTCCGCAAGTACGAGCGCTCCAACCAGAGCACCTGTATTGACCAGCGGCCAGTAGTGGTCAAGGGTCAGCGGGTGCGCAGGGGCACGGTGCTGGCGGACTCCAGCTCCACGGAACAGGGCGAAATGGCCCTGGGCCAGAACGTGCTGGTGGCCTTCATGTCCTGGGAGGGCGGCAACTACGAGGACGCCATCCTCATCAGCGAGGAGCTGGTGCGCGAGGACAAGTTCACCTCCATCCATATCGAGAGGCATGAGGTGGAGGCCCGGGAGACCAAGCTCGGCCCGGAGGAGATCACGCGCGACGTGCCCAACGTGGGCGAGGACGCACTGCGCAACCTGGATGAGGACGGCATTATCCGCGTTGGCGCAGTGGTGAAGCCGGGGGATATCCTGGTGGGGAAGGTGACCCCGCGCGGCGAAAAGGAGAAATCCCCCGAGGAGAAACTGCTCCACGCCATCTTCGGCGAGAAGTCGCGCGATGTGAAGGACTCCTGCCTGCGCCTGCCGCACGGTGAGTTCGGCAAGGTGATTGATGTCAAGATCTTCACGCGCGACAATCACCGCGACCTGCCCGCCGGCGTGGACGAGATGGTGCGCGTCAGCGTCGCCCAGCGGCGCAAGATCACCGAGGGCGACAAAATGGCCGGCCGGCACGGCAACAAAGGCGTCATCTCCAAGGTGGTGCCCATTGAGGACATGCCGTTCCTGGAGGACGGCACGCCGGTCCAGATTATCCTGAACCCGCTGGGTGTGCCGGGCCGCATGAACCTGGGCCAGATTTTGGAGACGCATCTGGGCTGGGCGGCCGACCGCCTGGGATTCCGCGCCATGTCGCCGGTCTTCGACGGCGCGGATGAGGAAGATATCTCGGCGGAGCTGGCGCGCGCCTGGCTGATGGATTGGCGCTGGCGGGAGATCACCGAGGAAGCCTGGCAGTGGGTGAAGGCCTCGGGGATTGATGAGAACAGCCTGCAGGATGATGAGGAAGTGCGCCGGCTGTATCTGGTGCACCATCTGGGCCGGCGGGGCTATGACCAGGAGCGTCTGGTGCGCGACCGCCGCTATGCGCGGCGCGCCGTCCTGGATGAATGGCTCCTGGAACAGGGCTACGACCCCGAGCTTGTCATGGGGCC
>JAPWUQ010000032.1 GCA_028275445.1 Anaerolineae bacterium
GCCGGCGAGGGCGAGGCATTGGCCGGCAGTTCCAGGGTGACCCCGCTGTAATAATGCAGGAGCATCTGCGCATAGTTCCAGCCGTACCAGGCGGCCCAGCGCCGGCTCCCCACCTGCGACATCCCCCGGCCGTGGCCGTTGCGCACCTCGCCGAAGCAGACCGGGTCATCCACCGAACGCAGATACGGAAAGTTCGGATCAGGGCTGGAGACAGAGCCGCGCGGCAGGGTGGGACTGCTGTTCTGGGCGCTGTATTCCGCCAGAATGACATTCTCCCCATATGCCAGATACTGCCCGGTGGTCGCTTCTACCGCGGCGTTGGAGGCGGGATAGGTGTCCGGCCCCATGACCTGATACTCGGTCCAGTCGGTGACATCGAAATCCCAGGAAGTGTGGCGCAGGACGAACCACCAGGCATAGGTGCGGGCGGAGACCGCCTGCGCTTTGAGCGCCTCCGCCGGCCAGGAGACCGGCATCTCATACGGCACCACGCGCTTCACATATTCCTCGAAAGGAAATACATCCACCTGTCCGGGCGGCACATTGGAACGGTAATAATTCTCGGGGTTGTGCTTGACCCGGATGGCGGCCGGCGGAGTGAGCTGGCCGGCGGAGCGCACATCGGATTCCGCCGGGTTCTCCACCGGGGGCAGTGTGGAAAGCATGACATCGGCGCCGGCCCCCCATGACCACACCCATACCCCGTCCGGCCGCCAGAAGGCCAGCCGGCTCCCGTCCGGCGACCAGATGGGGTGCTGGCCGGCGGTCAGCCGCTCTTCTTTTCCTGTCGCGGCATCCACGAGGAAAATATCCCCGGTTTCCCCTGTGCCAGGCGGGATGCGGGCGTAGGCGAAGCGCCGGCCATCCGGGTGCCAGCTCGGCCGGCTGAGGAACCAGCGCTCGTCCTGGAACAAAGGGCGCCGTCCCTCAGGCCCCACCAGCCAGAGGGCCGCCGATGGACCGGCGTTCACCTCCACCTGCAGGCGGTATTCCCCCGCCGGCGCGGGAATATCCCATAGCGGGACCGCCGCGGTATGGACGGCCGGTTCGCCCCAGCGTATGCTCTTCCCCTCCTGCACCTCGCCGCTTGCCAGCGAGAGCGTCATCTCCTGCCAGGTATCGCCCTGCCGATGGGAGAGGAAGGTGACGTGCCGGCCGTCCTCCGTAAGGCGCGGCTCGACGCCGTTATCGGTCAGGCGGCGGGCCGGCGAGCCGTCCAGCGGCACCAGCCACAGCTCCTGGCGCTGGAGCGCCTTCCCATCGGCCAAGGGGACCATCCTCCCGGGCCGGCCCACGATGAGCGCCGAGCCGTCCGGGAGCCACAGCTCCGGGGTATAACCGGCCGGCGCGAGGCGGACTGGTGTGCCGACGCTCCTCACGGGGTGCGCGAAGGAGAGCAGTATCAGCAGGGCGCCGGCGAACGCGGCGGCTCGCACCTGATAGACCCAGCCTGGCTTCCGTGTCAAGACCACAGTTTTCTCGCTCCTCACAGCGTCTGGTTTATGGTAGCGGATGACGGCGTATCCGTCAAGGCCGGCCCCTGACCCCGCTCAGGCGACGGCCGCCGGGTCCATGCCCTCGCCGGCCGTCACTTGGCGAACGGCCTTTCGTGTTGTAAAATAGACGTGGGGATAATGAGGAAAGTTGCGGAATAAGGAGATAATGGACATCATGCCGACAATGCCGCCCGTCGTATTGGAAGAGGATAAACATTGGTGGTTTGCCACCCGCACCCGGGCGCTGTACAGCGTGCTGGACCCGGTGCTCCCGCCGTACCGGGAGGGCCGGCGCGTGCTGGATGTGGGGTGCGGGGCCGGCAATATGTTCCACCACCTGGCCCGCTACGGCGAGGTGGAGGGCATTGACAACAACCCGAAGCCGCTGGCGGTGGCCCGTGCGCGCGGCTATCAGGTCGTGGAAGGGCGCGGCGAATCCATGCCCTTTGAGGACAACCGCTTTGACCTGGTCGCCGCGCTGGATGTGGTGGAACATGTCCCGGATGACCTGGCCATGCTCCGGGAGTGCCGGCGGGTCTGCAAGCCGGGCGGATATTTCGTCACGACGGTGCCGGCCTTTCAGTGGCTGTGGAGCCATAACGATGAGATTAACCAGCATCAGCGGCGTTATTCCAAGCGCCAGCTCGGCGAGCGCCTGGAGCAGGCCGGCTTCGCCGTACGCCGCCTGACCTTCGCCTATTTCAGCGTGTTCCCGATGGCCGCGGCGCTGATCCTACTGCGTCGGATGATGAACCAGAAGCCGGCGCTGGCCGCGCCCACCACGGATCAGGACGCCTATCAGGTCGAGATGGAGCCGGTTTCGCCCTGGCTGAATGCCCTCCTGAACGGCATCGGAGGGATCGAGGCCTGGTTCCTGCGAGGGGTGAACCTGCCCTTTGGCACCACCATCATCGCCCTGGCGCAGAAACCCGCCGGCTGAACGCCATGGCCTCACCATGAGGAGGTGAAAAATGGCTGAGAAAGAGACGACCCGCAAGAAACCGGAGGAGTTCTCCTTCACCGATTGGCTGGTGGAAGGCATCGAGGGTATCACGGCGAAGGGCAAATCGGCGGCCTTCCTGCCGCAGGAGTTCCGCTCCCACGTGAAGGCCGCCAACCGGGAGGCGCTCCTGGCCCTGCGCAGTCTCCTCGACAAAGCCATCGAGTGGTTCGAAGAGGAAGAGAAGGCCGAGAAAAAGGTCACCAAGATTAAGGTGGAGTAGCCGGCCCTAGGGCCGCGGTGCCGCCGCGATCGTCGTCTCATTGCGGTAGTAGACCTGGCCCGGCCGACCGCCGGCGCGCCGGCGCACGTGCCGGCATGCGGTGTAGTCCACCAACACCTGGGTGTCCTGCCGCGCGCGGGAATAATACGCCGCCAGCTCCGCGGCGCGCTGGATGGCGGCCGGCGTGGGTGTCCGGCCGGCGGTGCGCAGTATCACATGCGCGCCGGGCACACCCCGCGCGTGAAACCACAGGTCATCCCCGCGCGCCAGCGTGAAGGTCAGGTAATCGTTCTGCCGGCTGTTGCGCCCCACCAGTATTTGGAACCCATCCGGGCCTTCCACGGTGAGAGGCGCCGCCGGCGCAGGTTTGGCGTGCGCCTTTTTGGCCGGCGCAGGCACATACCCCCACTGCACCAGCTCCTGCTCTAATGCATCCAGCTCCGCGCGGCTGGCGGCCAGCTCCACATCCAGGCGCAACTGCTCCAGGAAAGCCAGCTCCCCTTCCACCTCCTCGAGAAGCGCCGGCACGGCTTCTGCCGCGCGTTTGGCCTTGCGGTAGCGCTCGAAATAGCGCTCGGCGTTCTCCGCCGGCGAGAGCGCCGGGTCCAGCGCGATGCGGCGCACCTCACCCTCCCCTAGGTCTACCTCCAGGGTATCCTGCGCGGGGCGCAGTTGCCAGCCGAAGGCCAGGATATATTCGCCGGCCTGGCGCAGTGCCTCGATCTCTTCCGGCGGCACCATCTGTTCCAGGAGCTGGCGCCGTCGGCGCTCCAGCCGGCCGGCGCTATCCTCCAGCATCTTCCACAGCCGCTGGCGCGCCGCGCGGTACGGATCGCGCGCCTGTCGTTGGGCATCCTCCAGCCAGCGTTCCAGCGCCAGGCTGATGGACGAGGCCGGCTCCCAGCGAGCGCAGTGGGTCAGGGGATAGGGCGCGAAACAGCTTGCCGGCGCGTCTTCCGCCGCGGAATCATAGCCCAGCGACGGTCGCCACTCCCCGCTGGCGAGGGGCGCCAGCAGTGCAGAGAAGGATGCGAGGAGCGTGGCCGGCTCCGCCACTTCCTCGCAGAGGATGTCGGCCCTGCCCCAGGCGCGAAAGCACAGCTCCCGCGCCAGCAGGGGGCTGACGCCCTGGATGGATTCCACCAGCGCCTTCCACGCCGGCGTACTGCCGGCCCGTCCCTGCAGGATAGACGCCGCGTCCTGCGCGGTGAGCCGGTCGGGGGGCAGTTTGGCCTGCGCCGGCGGGGGGACGTACGGCAGGCGGGGCAGGAGCTGACGGTAGCGGTTCACCTCCGGGCCAATGCGCTTGATGCATTCCAGAATGGTCCCGGATGCATCCAGCAGGAGGATATTGCTGTGCCGGCCCATGCACTCCAGCACCAGCAGGCTTTCGCCCTCCTGGGGATGGCGAAAGCGCAGATGCACGATGCGCTCGAAGGCCGGCTGTGTCACCTCCATCAGCCGGCCGCCCCGCAGACGCTTGCGTAGGAGCAGTATCAAGGGCGGCGGCGCCTCCAGGCCCCGCCGGAGCTGGACGCTGGAGAGGTGGATGCGCGCCCATTGTGGGTGGGCGCTGAGCAGGAGATAGTGTCGGCGGCCGCCGGCGTATACCTCCAGCCCCACGCTGAGCTCGTCCACGGCCAGCACATCCTGGACCCGTCCGCCCAACAGCCGGCCGCGTATCTCCTCGGTCAGTGCGCTCAGCGCCAGCGCATCCACGGACATCGCTTTACCAGTTCAGCTCCAGCTTCTTGCGGAATGTCTCCAGGGTGTCGGCGCGCCGCACCCGGATGCGCGACAGGGTGAAGAGGCCGTCGCTGGAGTGGGTGGCACCCTGTTCCGCCGTCACGGCGCACCAGTAGTGGGCGGAGCGCAGGACCTCTATGACACGCTGGTCATAGGCGCCGGAGGGATAGGAGAAGGTGCGCACCGGCGCCGGCAGATGGGCTTCCAGCGTCTGCTTCGGCCCCAGGATCTGCCACACCAGGAAATCGTAGGACTTGCGGCGCAGATCGGGGTGATCGCGGCTGTGCGCGCCGAACTCTATGCCGGCGGCGTACATTTCCTCGATCTGCGGCCAGGTCAGATACGGCGTCAGGCCGCGATCGACAAAATCGGTAATGACGTATACCGTCGCCGTGAAGCCATAGGCCCGCAGGAGGGGGAAGGCATTGGTATAGACATCGCGATAGCCGTCGTCAAAGGTGATGATGACCGGTTTCGCCGGCAGGGGCGTCCCCAAAGTCAAATGGTACACCAGGTCCACGGTGGAGATGGATTGATAGCCGGCGTCGCGCAGGTAGCGCAACTGTTCCTCGAAGCGCGCCGGCGAGACCGAGAGATCGCGTTCGACCGCTTTGGCGCCGGCCGGCGGGTCCGCAATGTGATGGTACATCAGTATCGGCACGCGCGCCGTGCGGCGCACCCCGTCCGGCGTGGGCTGGGGCGTCGGCGTGCTGGTGGGCGTTGCCGTCGGTGTGGCCGTGAAGGTCGCCGTGGGCGTCGGCGTGACAGTGGCTGTCTCCGTGCTGGTCGGCGTGGAGGTCACCGTCGGCGTCCTGGTCGCGGTGGCCGTGCGGGTGGGGCTGGCGGTGATGGTCGGCGTTGGCGTGGCGGTGGGGGCCAGAAGGTACGGCAGGGGGAAGCTGGCCTGCCCCTGCCGGCCGGCGCCGGCCAGCAGAGCCGCGCTCAGCAGGATGCCGGCCGCGATGACACTGCCGCCCAGCCGGCCCTTTAGCCCTCGCATGATGTTCCGCACTGCCCGAACCGCGCGCGCTTCCCTCATATCCCTGATACTGCCTCATGTGCGGCGTGCGCCGGCTCCGCCCCGTCCTCTGCCAGCAGGCCGATGGCCAGCAGGGCGGCGATGAAACCGACATAGTTCTCGTTGAAAAAGCGGGAGAAAAAGGCGTAGACGAACAGCAGGATGGCCGTGTGCAGGGCGATGCCGGCCGGGCCGTGTGCCTGCCTGACCTGCCGCCACACCAAAAGGACCAGCAGGGGCGCGCAGGTCAGCAACTGCGGTATCCAGAAGGGGAAGTAGCTCAGCCGGCTTTCCACGAACCCCAGCGCCAGCACGAAGTTGGCGAAGCCCCAGCCGCGAATCTGATAGGGTGTGGCAGAGGTGCCGCTGGCCCACTTCCAGATGTCGTCCACAAAGGCCGCCGGCGACCAGACGAAGTAGGGGCCGGCCAGCGCCAGGAAGACCGCCAGCATGGGCAGGGCGCGGGACCACCAGCGCGGCGAGATACTCCAGCGCCGGCCCTCCCAGTGCACCTCCCACAGCGCCAGCAGGTGGAAGGGGAGCATGAACCAGGCGGTGGGTTTGGAGGCCAGCGCCAGGCCGGCGGCGGCCGAAGAGGCCAGATAGCGCCATTCCTGCCGGCGCTCCGGCTCCCCTCGCGGCAGGAGCCACCATGCCAGCACCATCCAGAAGAGCACGAAGATATCGTTCTGGCCGAAGATCACATCGCTTCCCATGATGGGGTTCAGCCCCAGCGCCATGACAAGCAGGAGACGGTGCGTGGGCCGGCGCGCCAGCCGCAGGCTCAGCACCAAGGTCAGCACGAACAGGAGGAGATAGACCATGCGCGCATCGAAATATCCCCACACCGCCCGGGCCAGCAGGTAAAACGGTGCGCAGAAAACGAAGGTCCAGGGCAAATAGGGGTAGTGATAAAGCGCCGAGCGCAGGTCCAATCCCCATTCCGCCAGCGGCGTGTTCAGGTAATCCTCGACGTATGGGTTGCGGCCGGCCAGGAAGAGCTTGACGGCCTCTTCCGTCTGGATGACGCCGCCGTCGTGGCAGTAGGATGCCGGCCCGTTCATCTGGCGCAGAGCGATGAGCTTGGCACTGCCGGCGATCACCGTCGCCGCGATGATGAGCCAGATGAGCGCCAGCTTGACCGGGTACAGTTTGGCCTCTCCCCAGCGTTCCTGTGCCAGGTCGGCGAGGAGATACAGGAAGAAGCCGGCGAAAGCGATGCTGATGAGCACCAGCGACAGGGGGTCGGTCAGCCAATCTTTGAGCAGTTCCTGGGCATGGGGGGAGAACAGCCTCTGTACCAGCGGCAGGCGCGCCACGTCCTGGTGGCGGGTTGGCAGGACCATATCCGCCAGGGTGTCAATGCGCACCCTGGCCATCAGCAGGAGGAAGAGCAACCCCAGGTCCAGGCGTCTCTGGCTCATGAGGCCATTATACCGAGAAGGGCGCTGGAAGGGAAATGCGCGCCGGCGGGATGGTCATGGGCCGGCCGGCGCGAACAGTTCGGGCAGGTACTTCCCGCCGGCGTTCCAGAAGCACCATCCCCAGGCGCCGGCGTCCTCGGCCGCCTGGCGCTGTGCGGCCTGCTGTTCCAGCGTGTACCAGTAGGCCTGCAGCCAGGGCCGCACCCGTACATGGGCCGGCAGTCTGCCGGCGGCCTGTATCACACTGCGGTAGATGACCTCGTACGGATAGTCGGACGGGACCTCATAGCCCAAGTTCCCCGGCCCGAACGTCGAGGGATAAATCATCGGGCACAGGTAATCGAGATACGGCCCGATATCCTTGACGCGCTGGCCGATGCCCATGTCCGAGTCCGGCGCCACCCACACGGTCAGCCCGAAGACATCGGCGGAGACGAACACATCATACGGCTCCAGAGCCGTGGTTACCTGCTCCATGAAGGTGCGGATGGCCTTAGTGCGCGTTTCTAAGGTGTTCTCCTGTGCGTAGACGATGCTTCCCACATCCCCATCCGAGGGAAAGCGCAGGTAGTCGAACTGGATCTCGTCGAATCCCAGCTCCGCGACCTCTTTGGCCAGGGCGATATTGTAATCGCGCACTTCCTGCAGGAAAGGATTGGCCCAGCCCAGCCCTTCCCGGTCCAGCCAGATACTGCCGTCGGCCCGGACAGCGGCCCATTCCGGGCGGGCCTGGGCCAGCGGGTTGTCCTTGAAGACCACGATGCGGGCGATGGTGTAGATGCCGGCCTCGCGGCATTCCCGCAGAAGCTCGCGGATGTCCACAATGTCCCTGCGCAGGGCGCCGAACTCCTGCGCCAGCGGCTGGGCGCTCGGGAATCCCAGGAAGCCGCGATCGCTCTTCATGTCAATGACCACGGCGTTCAGCTCGGTGCTCTTGACCAGCTCCAGCAGTTCGCGCAGGCGGTCAGGGCGCGTCAGCAGGCCAAAGGGGATGTAAATGCCTTTGGCGCGGAACGCCGGCAGGGCCAGCTCCAGCGCAATCGCTTCGCTGTCCTCGGTGCGGGCGGAGCGCAGGCAGGCTCGGCGCTCATCGGCACACCACAGCTCGGGGTTCAGCGTCAGGGTGAATTTGCCGTAGCCGGCGGCGCGCACCGTCAGGGACTGCATCGGGTTCCATTCCTTCAGCACGAATGCGCCGGCGCTGTCCGGCGGGATAGCCTGCCCGGCTGATTTCAACCGCACGCCGGGGATGGGTTCGCCGGTGTCCGCATCGACGACATGCAGGATGACTGTATGGGGCGCCAGCCATATCTCCAGCGGGTTGCCGCCGGCATATACCAGGCGCACAGCGGCATAATGTGGGGCGCTGGCCTCCAGCTCCTGCCCCGGCAGAAGGCCGATGACAGTGACGGTTCCATCCTTGTCGGTCATGAAGGTGCGGCCGGCGGCGCGCAGGAGCGCGCCGGCGATGGGCTGACCGCTCAACGCGTCGCGCACCACTGCCGGCACCTTGATCTGCCGCAGAGAGATGGCGAGCGTTTCCTGGCCGGCGTAGGCCATGGTGGCGCTGAAATAGTCCGGCGCCGAGATAGTGATGAGGGTGCCGGCCTCCAGCGCCCGCAGTTGGAACGCGCCGTTGTTGTCCGCTTCGACGCGCTGCGCGGGGGTCTGCACCACTGCGCCGGCGACCGGCAGTTGCGTCTCCGCGTCGCGGACGACGCCGGCTGTCCAGATGGGCTGAAGCGATATCTCCAGCGGGGCGGGCTGTTCCAGCCATGTCTCCCCGATGAGGGGGCCTCGGTACGGCCAATATCCCGCCCGCTCGACGCGTAGTTGGAACGGGACGGGAACACGCAGAAGCTCGAACGCTCCCGCCGTGTCGGTGAGGGACCATTCGCCGCCGGCCCCGATGCGGGCGCCGGCGAGCGCCTCGCCGCTGTCGGCCGCTTTCACCCGGCCGGTGATGCGCACAGGCTCCAGCGGGATTTCCAGGGCTTGCTCGCCGGTGAAATAGGCGTCCCCGGACACCTCGCCCTCCCAGCGCAGATAGCCCGGCGCCTCTATCGTCACACGCGCCGGCGGCCCTACCCGCTCGATCGCGTACTCCCCACTGCCCGACGGGGTCATGGGGCGGCCGTCCGCCAGGACCCGGGCCGGCGGCACGGGGTAGGTCGGGTCCAGGGCGTCGGTCAGGCGGATGCGCAGATGCCAGGGGACCAGCCGCACCTCACAGCGGAACGCGCTCCACTGGAAGCGGGGCGGGGAGCAGGTGGTCTGGGTCGGGATATAGCCGGCGGCCTCCACCGCCAGCGTGGTATCTCCCCGCGGCAGGCGCGCCAGAACGTGCCCGTCGGCGCGGGTGACTCGCTCCAGGCCGGCGGGCAAAGAGATGCGCGCCGCCGGCACGGGCGCGCTGGTATCCGCATCCATCACCGCCAGCACCACAGGGGCCTGGCGGTAGGCCAGGAAAATGCCGGCGATCACGGCGCTGACGATCAGCGCGGGCAAAAGGACCCGAAGCGCGAGCTGTTTGATCATTGGGGCAGGGTTCCACTGACCTGGAAGTTTTAGCCCATTGCTGGGGTCCAGCAAGTGCGGCGAAGGTGATTATAAACCACGTACCATGAATTGACAATATGGCCTGGCAAAAGAGGTGCGCCGGCAAAGATGCTCGCGCATATGGGGGGCAGGGCGGGATGTACGGAGGCAGTGGGGGAAGCCGGGCAATAAAAGCGCCGGCAACCTGGAGATGTTGCCGGCCATCAGGAGGCGACGGCCGGATTCGAACCGGCGAATGAGGGTTTTGCAGACCCCTGCCTTGCCTCTTGGCTACGTCGCCCAGCCCCTCACGCAGAGCGGAAGACGGGATTCGAACCCGCGACCCTCTCCTTGGCAAGGAGATGCTCTACCGCTGAGCCACTTCCGCTTGCTGGTGCCAAGGCCCAGACTCGAACTGGGGACACCTTGATTTTCAGTCAAGTGCTCTACCACCTGAGCTACCTTGGCACTGGCACCTATATTGTACTGAAGGAGGCGCATCTTGTCAAACGCTGGATAGTCGCTCAATCTTTCAGCGCCACAGCCTGCGGCCATTGTGGGTACAGCCCCGCGCGAATCCCTGCCTGCATCTATGCCGCCGCCGGCCTTTCTGACCTGGCTGGACAGCGCGGCGGATTTCCATTACAATGAAGGGCGTGAATCAGGAATGCCGGCGGCTCTCTCGCCGGCCAGGATGCCTGCATGACCAGTATGGCAACCTCTCGCCCAACGCGTCAGAACGGCCTGCGCCTGCTGGACCCGGGTCGGGACCTCTTTCAGGTCGCGGACCTCATCGAGGAGGCCTTCGCCTCCGAGATGGGCGAACCGGGATTCGCGGCGGTGCGCGAACTGCGCGCCATGGCCGCCATGGGCCCGCTGTGGTGGACGCTCAGCCGGCTCAGCGCCGACTTCCAGGATTCCTTCACCGGCTTCGTGTGGGAGGAGGACGGCCGCATCGTCGGCAATGTGACGGTAACCCGCACGGGGAGCGGCTCTTCCCGCTGGCAGATATCCAACGTGGCGGTACAGCGGGATTTTCGCGGGCGCGGCATCGGCCGCCGGCTCATGGAAGCGGCCATCGCGTTGGCGCGCGAACGGGGCGGGGAATGGGCGCTCCTGCAGGTGCGGCACGATAATATGCCGGCCCTGCACCTGTATGAGTCGCTGGGGTTCGAGAGCCTGTACTCCAGCGTGGAGCTGTACCGGGTGGGGCCGGCCGAGCCTCTGCCGCCGACGGCACTGCCCGCCGGCTGGGTCCTGCGGCGGCTGGGGGCCGGCGATTGGCGCTCCCGCCATGCGCTCCAGATGGCGGCGGTCAGTCCCCTTGAGCGGTGGGTGCGCAACATCCCGCCGACGGCCCAGCCGCCTTCCTGGGTCCGGCGAGCCGGCGAGATCGTCTCCGCCTTTCTGCTGGGCGGTGGTCCGAGGACGGAAGGGGCATTCGCCGGCGGCCGGCTGGTGGCGCTGGTGGAAGCCCGCCCCCAGGGCTTCGACGCCTGGCGCCTGACCCTGCTGGCGGCACCGGACGTGCGCGGCCAGGTCGAAGAGACCTTGGTGGTGCGCTCACTGGAATATATCCGGCCGGGCAAAAAGACCCGCGTGGAATGCGAGCACCCCGCCGGCCACCAGGAAGGCATCACCGCGCTGAAGGCCTGCGGCTTTCAGGAGCGCCGCACCCTCATCACCATGCGGCGCAGGTTATAACCGCCCATCGAGCAAAGGATGGGGATGGTGCCCTCGGGCCTGATCGATCCCGTCCGACAATTCGCTTACACGAAAGGACAGCGGTCATGCGAAAGCTGATTTTGCGCTGGATCATCAACGCCGTGGCATTATGGGCGGCGGCGGAATTGGTGCCGGGCATCACCTACGAAGGGGGATGGCTGGTGTTGGCCGGCGTGGCAGTCATCTTCGGGCTGGTGAACGCCCTCATCCGTCCGGTGTTGAAGCTCCTGACCTGTCCCCTCATCATCCTGACCCTGGGACTGTTCACCCTGGTCATCAACGGGTTGATGCTGTGGCTGGCCTCGGCGCTCGCCGGCTGGCTCGGCCTGGGCTTCCACGTGGCGGACTTCACCGCCGCCTTCCTCGGCGGGGTGATCGTCAGCGTGGTCAGCGTCCTGCTCAGCCTGTTGGTGTTCGACGAGGACCGCAGGCATGCTCGTCGCTAGCGCGTAAGGGCCCCGCGCCCCTGCTGCTTATCCCTGGCGCCCAGCAGTTCCTCCGCGGCGCGGAGCACTTCCGCGGTGGAGATGGTCTCCATGCACCGGTGGCGGGGAAGCTCCTCCCGCGGGAAATCGAGGCGGTTGCAGGGTGCACATGGGCAGTGGGCGCGGATAACGACATGCTCCGCCGGCCGATCGCTCCAGGGGCCGAACAGGACGGGGTCCGCCGGACCGAACAAATGAATGGTGGGCGTCCCCACCGCCACCGCCAGATGAAGCGGGCCGCTGTCCGCGCCGATGACCAGGTCGCTCTCCGCCAGCAGGGCGGCGAGCTGGCCCAGGGTGGTGCGGCCGGCAGTCACCACTGCCTCCTCGCGCATCCGGGCCGCCACCTTCCAGGCCTGGCTGATGTCTGACCGCGCTCCGGTGATCAGGATATGGGCGCCGAACTGCCTTGCCAGCGCGTCCCCGACCTCGGCGAAGCGCTCCGCCGGCCATTCCTTGACCGGGGCACCGGCGCTGGGGTGCAGGACGACCAGCGGTCGGCCGTCATCCAGCCGGCGGCCGGCCAGCAGGCGCCGCGCGGCCTCCCGCTCCTCCTCCGTCAGGCGGAAAATGAGCCGGGGGAAATCGTCCGGCCGGCTGATGGGAAGGCCGACCAGCGTCAGCGCCTGTTCGATGAGCGTCAGGTTGCGCTGGACCTCGTGCTGGACGCCGGCGTATGGGACAGCGTGGGTCAGGAAATGGCGCAAGGGCATGGTGTCATAGCCCAGACGCAGGGGGATGCCGGCCAGGTAGCATAACAGGCCGGCCCACCAGTGGTCGAAGCGTAAGATGACCGCCAGGTCATAGCGCCGGCGCCGCAGGCGCCGAGCCTCGCGCCACAGCAGGACGTACGGCGCCCAGGGCGGGCCTTTGGGGGCACGGGTAAAGCCGGGATAGGGGAAAACCTCGATGTCCCCCACCGGCGGCCCGTGCTCGGCGGCTTCCCTGGCCCACGGCCCCACGGACAGGGTCGTTTCGATGCGGCCGGCAGTGGTCTCCCGCCACCGCTCCAGCGCCGGCGCGGCGAACAGCACATCCCCCAAGTGGTCCGGGCGGATAATGAGGGCGCGCCGGATGGAAGAGGGCCGGCGCTGTCTCCCCACGATGGGGGCGGAGAGCCGGCGGAAGAGCCACAGCAGGCCGGCGCGCCAGCGCTCCCGCGACGATGGGCGGGGCAGGGTTTCATCCGGCATAGAGCTGTTCGAGGCGCGGCACAAGGGCTGACCAGGCATAGTGCGCTTCCACAAACTGGCGGGCGCGCCGGCCCAGCTCCTGCCGCAGGCCGGCATCTTGCAGGAGCCGGATGGTGTGGCCGGCGAATTCCTCCGGCGTGTCTCCCAGCAGAAGCTCCCGCCCGTGTACGACGCCCAACCCCTCACAGCCCAGCGAGGTGGAGACGATGGCCTTCCCCATGGCCATGGCGCTGAGGACCTTCAACCGGGTGCCGCCTCCCACCCGCAGGGGCACCACGTAGACATCGGCGGCGGAGAAATAGGGGCGGTCATCGGGCACATAGCCGGTGACCAGGACGCCGGGCAGTTGGGAGAGCCGGCGCACCAAGGGGTGCGGATCGCGCCCCACGATGGCGAATGCCGCGCCGGGGAATTCCGCCCGGATGCGCGGCAGGACCTCCTCGGCGAACCAGATGGCGGCATCCACATTGGGTCGGAAATCCATCTTGCCGGTGAAGACCAGCGCCGGCCGGGGGATGTCCGCCGGCGGCAGGGCGAGCGCCGGCGAATAATGGTCCAGGTCCACCCCGTTGGGGACCACGACGGCGTCCAGGCCGGGCACCAGCCGCTGGAGCGCCAGGCGGTCTGCCTCGGACACTGCGACCACGTGATCCACCGCCCGACAGAGGCGCGCCTCGAAGCGCCGCAGTTTGCGCCACTGGATGAAGGAATAGAGGGCGCCGGCGGCGCGCCGCGGCCGCCAGCACTGGCGCAGGTCGGTCTCGAAGGCGCGCTGTTGGAGCAGGTATTCGGCGTTCAGGTCGTCGAAGATGAGGACGGGCCGGCGGTCTGATGGGGCCATCTGCCGGCGCCAGCCGGCAATCTGCAGGAGATAGCGTCCCACGTCAATGCCCACGCCCAGCACCGCATGGTACGATTCGGCGCGCAGCGCGTCCTGCACCAGGCCGGCAAAGCGCGGCGAGGCGAAGCGCAGGGCCATATCGGGCTGGGGCGAGAAGAAGGTGGTCAGGGCGCGCTGGACGAGCGAGCGCTGGGGCGTGAGGTCCCAGGCGATGCGCCGGCACAGCTCTTGGAGTGGGCCGGCCGCCGGCACCTCCTCCGGCCGGGTCACGAACGAGAGCAAGTCAATTTCTGCCCGAGCGGCCAACTGCCGCAGGATGTTGAAACTGCGGATGGTCGCGCCCTGGTGCGGCGGGTAAGGGAGCTGGGATGTCAGCACCAGCAGGCGGTAGGGTTTGGGGGTGAGAGCTGGCGTCGTCATTGGGCGTCCAACCCGGCGGAAGGGCCGGCCTATGCGGCCTGGCCGGCGACCTGGCGGTACACGGCCAGGGTCTGTTCGGCGGCCTTTTCCCAGGAGAAGAGCTTGGCCCGCGCCAATCCGCGCTCGCGCATCTGGGCGCGCAGATCCTCGTCCGTCAGGGCGCGCCAGATCGCGACGGTCAGGTCTTCCACATCGTGGGGGTCAATGAGCAGGCCGGCATCCCCCACGATTTCGGGCATGGCCGACACGTTCGAGACGATGACCGGGGTGCCGCAGGACATGGCCTCCAACGGGGGCAGGCCGAACCCTTCGTAGAAGGCGGGATGGACGAGCACATCGGCGGCGTTGTAGAGATAGAGAAGATGCTCGACCGGCACATGGCCCAGGAAGATGCAGTCGTCCTCCAGGCGGAGCTGGTTGACAAGGGTGAAGACGTCATCGAAGAGCCAGCCCTTGCGGCCGGCCAGCACCAGTTTATGCGGCAGGCGGTAGCGGTCGCGCAGATTGCGCAGGGCTTTCAGGAGGGCCGGCACGTTTTTGCGCGGCTCGATGGTGCTGACGAAAAGGATGTAGGCCGGCGGGAGGGAATAGCCGGCTTCCTGCAGGGCGCGCCGCGCTTCCTCCCGCGGCACGGGCCGGAACAGCGGGTTCGCCGCCTCGTAAATCACGCTGATCTTGCGCTCCGGCACGCCCAACAGCCGCATGGTGTCGCGTTTGGTGCTTTCCGAGACAGTGATGATATGGTTGGCGCGGCGCACCGCCTGGTCAATCTGGCCGTAATAGCGCGCGCTTTCCTTGGTGAGAAAGTGGGGATACAGCAGAAAGGCCAGATCATGCACGGTGATGACGGTGCGGAAGATGTTGGAATGCGGTGGGATGAAGTCCGGGCTGTGCATGACATCGAGCCGGAAGCGACTCAGCTCCAGTGAAAGGAGCCAGCTTTCCAGGCGGTGATGGCTGGGCGTCCAGAGGATACCGCGCTTGAAGCGTGGATTGTCTGCGACCAGGTTGTGTCGTGCATCTTTGCGACTGTACAGGATGACAAATTCCTCGTCCCCGTCCAGGTGGGCCAGCGCCTGAACCAGGCGTTTGGTGTATTCTGCGATGCCGCCGGGGCTGTAGTACAACAGCCGAGCATCAATGCCGATACGCATTGGCGATGGTAAACTCCCGTCGAATGGATCAACATGTTGGGCCGGCCATAAAGCCTAAAAAGCCCCCTGCTGGAAAACGAGTCCAAGAGGGGGCCGCTCTGACCCAATTGTTCATACAGTGATATCTTACCAGCAAAGATGCGAAACGTCAAATATCAGGGGGTACTGGAAAGGCCGGCGGTGTGCTATAATACACCTGTCGAACCCAACGACCGCTATTTTTCGCCACCAATGGAGGTACTGCCATGGATGCTCTGCAAATGCGGGCGCTGAGCGCCATTGATGAGGAACGCGGCGCGCTGGTCAAGCTGGCCGATGACCTGCACGCCCATCCCGAGGTCGGCTACCAGGAGCACTATGCCGCGGAGCGGCTTACCGCCTTCCTGCGGGAGCGCGGCTTCCAGGTACAATTCCCATACGGTGGGGTAGAAACTGCGTTCCGCGCCCAGGTCGGCGCGGACCGGCCCACCATCGCCCTCATTGCCGAGTATGACGCACTCCCAGAGATCGGACATGGGTGCGGGCACAACCTCATCGCCGGCAGTGCTGTCGGCGCCGCCCTCGGCGCGGCCGCTGTCATCGCGGAGCTGGAAGGCTCCGTGGCCGTCATCGGCACGCCGGCGGAGGAAATCCTCTATCAGACCCCCGGCAAGGTGCGCCTCTTGCGCGCCGGCGCCTTCTCCGACATCGACGCCGCCCTGGAGTTTCACCCCTGGACGGCCACCGGCCTGCTGACCAAGGACCGCGCCCTGGTCAGCTTGAACATCTCTTTCCACGGCCGGCCGGCGCACGCCGCCGCCGACCCCTGGAACGGCATCAACGCCCTCGACGGCGTGCTCCTGACCTTCAACGCCATCAATGCCCTGCGCCAGCACATCAAGCCAGAAGCGCGCATTCACGGCAACATCACCCACGGCGGCGAGGTGCCGAACGTCATCCACGCCTTCGCCGCCGCCCAGATCATCGTGCGCGCCGAGGACCGCCGCTATCTGTTCGAGGAGCTACTGCCGAAAGTGGAGAACTGTGCCCGCGGCGCATCCATCGCCACCGGCGCCCAGGTGGAGATCGTCCGCGCCTCGGAGATTGACAGCACCCTCAATAATCCGGTGCTGGCCGACCTGCTGGAGCAGGCCGCGAAGGAATGCGGCATCCCCTTCGGAGCACCGGTCGAGTTGGGGGCCTCCACCGATTTCGGCAATCTCAGCCGCGCCGTGCCGGCCGCCAGCTTCATGATCGATATCGGACTGCCCCCCGGCACAGCCTGGCACTCGCGCGAGGTGGCCCAGGCGGCCGGCGGGCCAGGCGGCCACCGCGCCATGCTGAACGCGGCGCGCATCATGGCGCTGACGGTGCTGGAACTGCTCCGCCGGCGGGAGCTCCTCCAACAGGCGTTCGCCGCCTTCCAATCGGCCGTCAAATGATGCGAAAAGGCGGCGGGAGCCTTTGCTGCTCCCGCCGCCTGCCATAATGCGAGGCTCATCCGCTCACGGTGATTTCGCCGGGGCAACCGCCACCACAACCACCGCATCCGCGTGCCGGTTGGTCAGCCCACTGCCGGCGAAATAGACATCGCTCCCCGGCAGGAAGCGCACATCGGTGCCCCGCAGGCCGTTGCGGGTAGGGCGCAGTGCTTTGAAGCGCAGGGTGGCCAGACGCACTGCGGCGCCCTGCGCCGGCCGGCCCCGCAGTTCCCTGCCCAGCGCCACCGAGATCACCCCCCGCTGGCTATCCACCTGGTTCTGCAAGACCACCGGCAGATCCGCGCCCGTTTCGGCGCCGGCCGCCGGCTGAAGGATATCCGGGTCATAGCTGATAGCGAATTCCGCCGCATCCACCGCGCCGCCGGCGGTATCCAGCAGTACGTTCAGCTCCACGATGTCGCCGGCGTGCACCAACTGCTGTTCCGGCGCCAGCCACAGCCGCATTTTGCGCTGTGGCGGGAGCGCGGACGCTGTCTGTGTCGTGCCGGCCACAACGATCGGCCCTTCCTGGGCATAATTGGAGGCCAGCAGGGAAAAGTCCAGGGCGGTGATACGCCCGTCATCGTTGAAATCGGCGCGCGCGTCCCAGCCGGCATCCCCCCGTTGGGTGGCGTAGGCGGTGGCAAGGATGGAGAAGTCCACCCCCGAGACCCGGTCATCTCCGCTGGCATCCCCTTCCAGCAGGGTGCCCATATCCACCACGCCGACAGCCGGCAGGGTGACACCGCGCCGGAGAATGCTCAGCGAATGCCGGCCTTTCACCAGCATGTCAAAGGTTCCTGAAGGTGGGGACAGCAGGGCGAACCGTCCGGTCTCATCGGTAGTCACATCGAAGGAGCGCACGACACTGCCGGCGGCATCCAGCAGTTGCACGGTCAGCGCATAATCGCTCCAGCGGGCGCTGGGAGGTACGCCGTGCCCCTGCAGGCGCACTGAGCCGATGAACCAGGGCGCCTGCACCACCACGCCGGCATCCTGGCGCTCCGCCACCAGCTCCTGCCCGTAATAGAACGCCTGAGACATGGGGTCAATGGAGATGCGGGTGCCCTCGGGCGTCAGCGTCTGCGCCAGGGCGCGGAAGCGCACCGTGAACAGGACGATATCCCCCCGGGGCGCCGGCCCTGAGTACGAGGCCCGCGCGTCGAACAGCACCGTGCCGGCGGCATTATCCGCCTGCGCGCGCAAAAGGATGGGAAGCGCCTCCCCCGGGATAATGGTGCTTGCCGGCTGTCCACTGGCATCCACCACCTGCAGGACCACCGGATCGAAATGCAGGATCACATTCGCCGATTCGACCGGCAGAAAGCCGCTGGAGAGCACTACATTGAGGCGGAAGAGGGTATCCTGGGAGACCGCGCTGGCCGCCGGCTCCACCCGCAGAGAAGCATTGGCCGCCCGGATCATCGCTTGGAGCACATCCACCCGCCCCCAGCCGTACTCCGGGTCCCATCCTAGCGCGCCCCTATCCTGAGCGGTGCTGGTGATAATTTCCGCCACGCGAAGTTGGGACAGCGAGGGCTTGACGGAGCGCAGGAGAGCGGCCATGCCGGCAACATGCGGGGCGGCGAACGAGGTTCCCTCCCCCCAGGCATAGCCCCTGGACAGGCCGTTCCCATAAATCGACAGAACCCGACGACTGCCCTCACTGTTTCCGCCGGGCGCCGCCACATCCACAAAATCCCCGGTGGTGGAATAATAGGCATGCTCATCGTTGGCCCCGACCGCGGCCACCGCGATCACCCCCGGATACATGGCCGGATATATCGGGTGGTTATCCAGATGATAGGTGTTGCCGGCGGCCGCCACAACCACCACATCGTGGGACAGGGCGTAATTCACCGCATCCTCAACTACGCGCATACTCTGTGACGAGCCAAGGCTCAGGTTGATGACATCCGCCCCGTGATCCACCGCCCATACTATGCCGGCCGCCACATCACTGGCATATCCAACACCATCGCTGTCCAGCACCTTGACCGGCATCAGCCGCACGTTCCAGGCCACCCCCGCGATCCCCTGGCCGTTGTCGCCCATCGCGCCGGCCAGGCCGGCGCAGAAGGTGCCGTGGCCCTCGTCATCGCTCGCATCCGGATCCTCATTGACAAAATCGTAGCCGGCGACGAGCCTGCCGGCCAGCTCCGGATGGCCCGGGTCAATGCCGGTGTCCACGATGGCGATCACCACATCCGCCGAGCCGGCGCTGATATCCCAGGCCGGGATCATCCCGATCAATCCCATGTTCCACTGCGAGTCAAAGTAGGGATCATCGGGTACGCCCAGCGCCTGCACGATCGCATCAGGCTCGGCGTAGCGCACCGCCGGCAGTGCCCTAAGCTCACCGGCCAGCGCTTCCTCCTGCCCTTTCGGCACCGACACCACCACCGCGTTGAGGGCCGGCATGCGCCGCACCGCCGTCCACCCACGGCCGGCCAGGAAGGTTCGCTGTTCCCCCTGCGTCACGCCAGGCTGAAAGCCGATCACCAGCCGGCCGGGCGCGAAGGCAGGCGCGGTACCCTCTGGCGCGCCGGCCAGCGGGAGCGCCGGCCAATCCCCGGACGGGCCTTCCGCCCAAGCCAGGGGAACGAAGGCCAGGCCGGCGATCAGCGCAACCCCGAGCGCCACCACCCAGGCTGTACGGTTCCAGCGTTTGCGGCCGGGACCCATGGTCTGCCTCCTAGAAAGCCCGGACCTTTCGGCTACCCGCCGGCTTTCCCCTCCCTATCTCCATTATACCACAGCGGTTATCACGCAGAGCATACAAATTATTCATCTTTATCGTTTTTTAATCTTTTGCTTTCTTCATATAACACCGCAGAGCCTGCGGCGTTGCAGACAGTCTCCAACCAGTAAGACGTAGATATACGCCCGGCGATATGGGGTGAAACGGGGGCTTATGTCACTGGTAATGCCACCAGGGGGCATCCCAGAGGGGGCCGGCGAAGGGGCTGGGGCGGGCTCCGCCAATTTCCGCCCTCAGCC
>JAPWUQ010000181.1 GCA_028275445.1 Anaerolineae bacterium
CCTCCTGCACCAGGATGCCGGCGTTGGAACCGCTCTGCCAGTGATATGCCCCCGGGGCCAGCTCTCGCAGTCCTGCCATGGTGTCCTCCTTGACAGCGGATGAAGGTCAAGAAAAAGCCCCGACCGGTCGGGGACTGTGGGTCGGGGCGCATATGGGCGCGGGAAGGGCTTGCTATGCCTCGCCGAGATAAGCCGCGCGCACCTGCGGGTTCTCGCGCACCTCGGCCGCCGGCCCGGACAGCACGATGCGCCCGGTCTCCAGCACATACGCCCGGTGTGCCACCGAAAGGGCCATATTGGCGTTTTGTTCCACCAGCAGGATGGTCATGCCCTGCTGGCTGATCTCGGTGATGGTCTGGAAAATGCTCTCCACCAGGATGGGCGCCAGGCCCATGGAAGGCTCGTCCAGCAGGAGCACGCGCGGCCGCGCCATCAGCGCCCGGGCGATGGCCAGCATTTGCTGTTCGCCGCCGCTGAGGGTGCCGCCGAGCTGATTGCGGCGCTCCTTCAGGCGGGGGAACAGCTTGAAGACCCGCTCCAGGTCTTCCTGGATGCCGGCGCGGTCCCGGCGGGTAAAGGCACCCATGTCCAGGTTCTCCATGACGGTCAGCCGGCTGAAGATCTTGCGGCCTTCCGGCACCTGCGCGATGCCCAACTGCACGATCTCATGGGCCGGCAGATGATGGATGGGTTGGCCGTCAAAGATGATACTGCCCTCGCGAGGATGGCGCAGGCCGGAGATGGTGTTCAGGGTGGTGGTTTTGCCGGCGCCGTTGGCCCCGATGAGCGCCACAATTTCCCCCCGATCCAGCTCGAACGAGATGCCCTTGAGGGCATGGATATGGTCATAATAGGTATGGATATTATGGACTTCCAGCAGGGCCATTCAGGCGACTCCCTTGCCAAGGTAAGCTTCGATCACGCGCGGGTTACAGCGCACCTCCTGAGGGGTGCCTTCGCAGATCTTCTCGCCGAAATCAAGCACGGCGACGATGTCGGAGATGCCCATGACGACGCGCATATCGTGTTCGATGAGCAGGATGGTGAGATGAAGCTCATCGCGGATGCGGCGGATAAACGCCATCAGCTCTTCCGTTTCTCGCGGGTTCATGCCGGCCGCCGGCTCATCCAGCAGGAGCAGGCGCGGCTCGGAGGCCAGGGCGCGCGCCAGTTCCAACCGGCGCTGTTGGCCGTAGGGCAGGTTGTGGGCGAACATGTCGCCGTAGCCGCTCAGCCCCACGAAGTCCAGGAGCTGATGAGCCTTATCCAGCGCCTCCTGTTCCTCGCGGCGGGTGCGCGGCAGGCGGAAGAGGGCGCCGGCCAGCCCGCTCTTCAAGCGCGAGTGCTGTCCCACCAAGATGTTCTCGATGGCGGTCATGCGCCCGAACAGCCGGATGTTCTGATAGGTGCGCGCGATCCCCAGCGCGGCGATCTGGTCGGGGCGCAGGCCCACCAGCGAGACGCCGTCAAAGATGATGCGGCCGGCCTCCGGGCGGTAAAAACCGGAAATGCAGTTGAACAGGGTGGTTTTGCCGGCGCCGTTGGGGCCGATGACGCTGAAGATGCTCCCCTGCGGCACTTCCAGGTCCACCGCCGAGACGGCCACCAGGCCGCCGAATTGTTTGGTGACGCCGTGGAGTTCCAGGATGTTCACGAGCCCACCTCACCCTCGACAAGTTCCGCCGGCGCCTCTTCGAGCGCCTCTTCCTCCGGCCGCGGGCGCTCCAACTGCGGCCGAGAGGCCGGCCACAAGCCCTGCGGGCGCACGATCATCATCACCACCAGCAGGGCGCCGAAGACCAGCACGCGGTAATCTTCCAGTTCGCGCAAGATCTCCGGCAGGCCCTTCAGCACGAACGCACCCAGGATCACACCCGGGATACTGCCCATGCCGCCCACGATGACCAGGGCCAGCACGTTGATGGAGACCAGCAGAACGAAGTCCTCCGGGCCGGTGAAGGAGTTGCGGGAGGCGAAGATGGCGCCGCTGAAGCCGGCCATGGCCGCGCCCATAGCGAAGGCCATCAGCTTGTACTTCAGGGTATAGATGCCCATGGCCTGGGCGACCTTCTCGTCCTCGCGCATGGCGCGCCAGGCGCGCCCCACGCGCGAGTGCTCCAGCCGGCGGGTGATGATAATGGCCAGGATAACGCCGATCAGGATGAAGTAAAAGAAGTAGAACTCGTTGCCGATGTCTTTGCCGAACAGCACCGGGTGCCCCACATTGCGCACGCCGCGCGGCCCGCCGGTGAATCCCGTCAGGACATCGCTCTTGGAGAGGATGCGGATGATCTCACCGAAGCCCAGCGTCACAATGGCCAGGTAGTCGCCGCGCATGCGGAGCACGGGGATGCCCAGCAGGATGCCGGCGATGGCCGCCAGCAGGACGCCGATGGGAAGCGCCAGCCAAAAGCTCATCTGAATGTGGTGCGGCTGGGGAGCGGTCAGCAGTGCCATGGTGTAGGCGCCCACAGCGAAAAAGGCCACGTAGCCCAGGTCCAACAGGCCGGCCATGCCCACCACGATGTTCAGGCCCAGGCCCAGGATGACGTAGATGCCCACCGTGCCCAGGTTGTAGTTCCAGTACTGGCCCAGGAAGAAGGGAGCGATCAACAGCAGGACCATGAAGACGCCCATGAGCACGCGCCGGCTCAGGGGGTTACTGCTGACCTGGGCGACGGCCGGGATTTCCAGCAGACGCTCGCGCAGGCTGACGGTGCGCTCGCCGCGCGCCAGCCGCGCCGCATGCACGCGCAGGCGCCATTCCCGCCAGGCCGCGCCGGCCACGGCGCTGACCAGCAGTACCCCGCCGATGAACCCCGCCGCCGGCAGTGGGGCAAGGCCCAGCGTCAGCGCGGCAATGGACTCCTGGCTCATCTGGGTGAGCCAGGCGCGCAGGTCCACGCCGGCCTGGGTTATCGAAGCGAGAAGGTACAAGGCCGCTCCTACCAAGGCGCCCTGGATGATGCCGGCGCTGGCGCCGGCCAGCAGGGTGTTCCCCCAGGAGCGCGCCTTCATCTGGCCCACGGCGCGGGAGCCGGCCCACAGCCCCAGCAGGACGACCATCAGCCAGACGCCCGGCCAGTGCGCCGGCACGTAGAACCAGCTCTGCAGGAGCCGGCCCATCAACATATGCACGCCGATCAGTATCAGGAAAATCGTCACGATGGCGGCGATCAATCCCGTCCGAATTCCAGTGCGCAAACCCATGGATCCCCTCGTCACGCAGACTTCTGGCGAACCCGCCGGCTAGACCTTTTCCTCGGCCAGCACCTCGCCCAAGATGCCGGTCGGCCGGAAGATGAGCACCAGCACCAGCACGGCGAAGGCCAGCACGTCCTTCAACTGGAAGGGCATATCCAGGACAGCCGGCGCCAGCGATTCCGCGATGCCCAGCACGATACCGCCGAGCATGGCGCCGGGGATGTTGCCGATACCGCCCAGCACCGCGGCGGTGAAGGCCTTCAAGCCGGGGATAAAGCCCACATAATGATAGATGATGCCGTTGTGCAGGCCCCACATGACGCCGGCGGCGCCGGCCAGCACCCCGCTGATGGCGAAAGTGTTGGCAATGACCCGGTCCACATCCACGCCCATCAGCGCGGCCGCCTCTTTATTCTCCGCCACGGCGCGCATGGCGCGGCCCAGCCGGGTGCGCTGTACCAGCAGGTACAGGCCAATCATCAATACCACGGAGAAAGCAAAGGTGAGCACGCCGGTATAGGTGATGCTGACGGGTTTGCCGGCGACATCCAGCACCCAACCGACGTTCCGCTCCAGTGCCGGCGGGTTGCTGTATGTGCGGCGCATGGAGCCGAACATCAACTGGGCGGCGTTCTGCAGGAAAATGGACGCGCCGATGGCGCTGATGAGCGGCACCAGGCGCGGGGCGCCGCGCAGAGGGCGGTAGGCGATGCGCTCCAGGGAGATGCCCACCAGCATGGAGACAGTCATGCCGGCCAGGAAGGTGATGAGAATGGCCAGCACCGGCTGACGGGCGGAGAAGCCGGAGGCGGCGAAAGCCTCCAGCACGAAGTAGCCGGCGAAGGCGCCGATCATCATCACCTCGCCGTGGGCGAAGTTGATCATGAACAGGATGCCGTACACCAGCGTGTAGCCCAGGGCGATGACGGCGTACACACTGCCGATGATCAGCCCGGAGATCGCCAGGCGCGCCCACGTCTCCGCTCCGTAGGCTTGCCTCGCCAGCACGCCGTAAAACCGATAGGCAAAAAAGGCCAGCACCAGCAGGCCGATTCCCAGGCGCAAAAGGAGCCCAAGGCTGACCTTGCGCTCCTTCACCCGGGCAGTTCTCAATTTGCTTGATTCTGCCGCAACATTCATGCGATTGCCCCCAACCAGTATGGAGCGGCTCTGCCTTACTGGGATAAGGGGACGGCCAGGCCCGCCGGCCCTGCCGTCCCCTCATACATGCGGAAGGTTATTCCGCCACGACCCACTTGCCGTCCTTGACCACCATGAACTGGATGCTGGCCGCGGCACACTCGCCCACCTCGGAGCAGGTGATGGTGCCGGTCAGGCCAGGGAAGTCCTTGGTGGCGCGCACCGCATCCGCCAGCGCCTTGCGCGGGATGGCCAGGGAGCCGTCGGCCTGCACGACCGCGACCTTCTCCAGGGCCGCCAGGATGATGGCCATGGCGTCATGTCCGTGCGGGCTGAAGGGGCTGAGCTTGCCCTGCTCATCGCCGTAGCGCTCTTTGTAGCGGGCGCGGAACTTCTCGAAGGCCTCGGACTCGGGGATGGGCACGTAGGTGGAGTAGGTGCCTTCTGCGGCCTTGCCGGCCAGCTTCAGGTAGTTCTCGCCGTAGGTGCCGTCACAGCCGAAGAAGATGACGCCCTTCAGGCCGGCGGATTCCATCTGCGAGACCAGCACTGCGGCGTCGGTGTCATAACCGCCGAAGTAGATCAGCTCGGGGCCCAGAGCGGCCACAGCGGCCAGCGGGGCGCTGTAGTCGGTCTCGCCCGGGGTGATGGCCTGGGTGCCCAGCACTTCGCCGCCCAGCGCCTTGAAGGCCTCGGCCATGACGCCGGCCAGGCCCTGGCCGTACGCACCGCCGTCGTGCATGGTGACGACCTTGCGCACGCCAAGCTTCTCATAGATGTACTTGGCGGCGAACTCGCCCTGCATCTTGTCGGTGAAGGCCACGCGGTTGAAGACCTTCGAGCCCAGCTCGGTCAGGGTCGGGTTGGTGGCGGAGGGGGAGACCATGACGATGCCGGCCTTCTCGTAAATGGGGATGGAGGCTTCGGTCTCGCCGGAGAAAATGTGCCCGACGATGCCCACCATCTGCGGGTCAGA
>JAPWUQ010000182.1 GCA_028275445.1 Anaerolineae bacterium
GTCGGCGGTATTGCGTTGATCGTCTGGATGGTGCGCCGGCTTTCGGCCGGCACTCCAGTTCACACGCCCGCCCGCTCAGCGACGGCCCGGCAGATTCTGGATGAGCGCTACGCCCGTGGGGAGATCTCTCGCGAGGAGTACCTGACCGCTCTGGCGGATATCGAACGCGGCAGTTCGGCGCGGTGATATGCTACAGTCAAGGAGCAATGCGATGACAAATCGACATCGTACACACAGATGGTGGGTGGCCGGTCTGATTGCCGGCCTGGTGATACTGGCGCTGGCCGCTTCCCCCGTCCTGGCCCAAGGGCCCGGATGGTTCGGGGGCCGGCCCGGCGGAATGATGGGCGGCTGGAATAGAGGGGGGTGGTCTGGTTGCGGGGGCTATGGTGCCGGCATCAGCTCCACCCCAACCACACCGCTGAGCATTGCCGAGGCCGAGAGCGCGGTGGAGGCTTTTCTTCAGCAGTATGGTGATGCGAATCTGGCCCTGAAGGAAATCATGATCTTCGATAACGGCGGGTATGCCGAGATCGTGGAGAAGGACACAGGCATTGGCGCTATGGAAGTCCTGATCCATCCCGTCACCAAGCGGGTGGTGCCGGAGATGGGCCCCAACATGATGTGGAACACTCGTTACGGCATGATGAGCCGCGGCATGATGGGCTGGGGATACAACGCGCCGAACAGGGGCGCCGGCGAGATGACGGTTACCCCCGAAGAAGCGGTGAAGCTAGCCCAGGAGTACCTGGACCGCACACCCTGGGCACAGGGCCTGAGGGTGGAGGATGAAGTGGACCCGTTCTACGGGTATTACACCCTGCATGTGCTGAAAGATGGCAAGGTTGCCGGCATGCTCAGCGTCAACGGGTACACCGGCCAGGTCTGGTACCACTTCTGGCACGGGAACTTCGTGGAGATGAGCGAAGAGCTGGAATGATGCGCGATAAGCGAAAATAGCCCCTCTCCCTCCTAATGCACACTCGGTTCAGGGCCCCGCGTGGTATACGCGGGGCCCTGAACCATTATGGCTAGGGCTTCCGCGCACGTGGCTCATCACGCGTGGGCCAATGTGCTACTTTTGCCGGCCGGCCCGATCGAGCTTCTTCAGCCCCCACACCTTTGTCGCCGGCACCGCAAACATCAGCCCGGTGTCCGGCTTCGAGAAATCCCCCACCACCCGTTGGGTCACCTCCGCGATACGCTCCAAATCGGCCTCGTCCTCCACCACCGTGAAGATGGTGCGGTGGTGAAACTCATGGGAGGTGAGCAGATCGCGTAAGGAGGGGATGAGGGGCAGGTCGTCGCGCGCCGCCGCCTTGATGCGGGCCAGCCCGGTGCTCTCCAGGATGGTGGCGCCGGAGACGCCGGCCTCCTCCCAGGCTTGAAGCACCTCATGGCATTTCGATAAATCATTGATCACCGCAATCAGCATATATGCCATCTGCCTGCTCCTTGTTTCCATGCTCACTGATCGATTTCGGCCGCCGGCCGTGGTTGGGGGCCGCCGGCCGGCCGCGGGTAAAGCGCCCGCAACATGATGGGGGTCAGCAACGTCGTTACCAATACCATGATGACCACACTGGCAAAGACTAGGTCGTCGATCAGACCGCTGGACATACCCACGGTGGCCACGATCAACCCGACCTCACCCCGGGAGGACATCCCCACCCCCAGGCGCAGGGCCTCGCCGTTGGTAAAACCGCCCAGGCGGGCGCCCAACCCGCACCCGATGACCTTCGACAGCACTGCCACCACCACCATGATCAGGGCAAAGGGGATGCCGCTGACCCCCAGGGCGCGGGCGTTGGTCTCCAGCCCAATGCTGACAAAGAAGACCGGCACCAGCCAGGCATAGGCCAGGGTGTGCATGCCGTGCTCGATCTCCTCGCGCAGTGGGGTGCGGCCGAAGATCAGGCCGGCGATGAAGGCACCCGTAATCGCGGCCATACCGCCCAAAGCCTCGGCCGCCCAGGCGTACAGGAAGGTGACGGCCAGGGCCAGCGCCATCACCCCCTCACTGATCGGCAGTCGTTCCACCAGCGCGCCGAGGCGGGGCAGGATTTTCCCTCCCAGCCAGATGGCCAGCACCAGGAAGATCACCATGCGCGCCAGCACCCACAAGACGCTCAACAGGCTGGAACTGCCGGCCGCCACCCCCATGAACACCGATAAGAGGAGCACGACCAGCACATCGTCCACCACCGCCGCGCCCAGTAGTCCCATGCCCACGCGCGTGCGCAGGACCTGCAGTTCCATCAGCGTCTGGGCGGAGATGCTGACGCTGGTGGCGGCGAGGGTCAGCCCGATGAAGGCGCTGTGTGCCAGATCAAAGCCGCTCAGCCAGCCCTGCAGTCCGCCCAGCAGGATGGGGGCAATGACGCCGATGACGCCGGCCAGCACCGCCGGCCGGCCGGCTTTCAGCATCGCCTCCAGGTCCACCTCCATGCCGGCGACGAACATCAGGATCAACACGCCCAGATGGGCCAGGTAGCTGATGGTTTCCTCCAGATGGGGGTCTCCGAACACGGGCCAGTGGAGCATGTTCAGCACCGTGGGGCCGAGGATCAGGCCGATCAGCAGTTCCCCCAGCACACTGGGCTGTCCGAGGCGCGTGGACAGATAGCCGGCGCTTTTCGCCATCACTACGATGATGAACAGGGCCAGGAGCAGTTGCAGGACAGGGTCCATGACGTTGGTTCCTCTACAGCATCTCGACGATACGCATCTCTCGGCACAGTATCCCCGCGTCATCATACCAAAATATACTCGGTTTGCCAAACGCGCCGGCCCCATTGGGGCATACCCCCGCCTCGTGTTCGCCGGCAGGCCCATCCGCCTGGGCCGGTTGTACCGATACCTGCCGTGGCTTGTTGCAAACTGGGCGCGACTCTTCCCCTGATGAGGTGTTATTGGAAAATGTAGAGATTCGGATTTTTCCTCCCAGGGGGTAATCCTATGGCGCGTATAGCCATTGCCACGGACAGCACCGCCGGCCTGCCGCCGGCCTTGATCGAGCGGTATCATATCCACGTCATCCCGCTGAACCTGCTCTTCGGCCAGGAAAGTTTGCGTGACAACGTGGATATCACCACCGAGGAGTTTTACCGCCGGCTCAAGACCGTCAAGGATGCACTGCCTACCACCTCCCAGCCGTCGGCCGGCGCCTTCCGCGAGTTCTACGAGACCATCGCGAAAGAGGCCGATGCCATCGTCTCCATCCATATTTCGGCGGACTTATCCGGCACCGTAGCCTCTGCCCTGCAGGCCAGGGACATGCTGCCGCATATCCCGATTTACGTGGTGGATTCCCGCTTCACCTCCATGGCGCTGGGATACATCGTGTTGGAGGCGGCGCGCGCCGCGGAGGCCGGCGCCTCCCCAGAGGAAGTCGTTGCCGCGGCAGAATCCATCATCCCGAAAATGCGGGTCTACTTCGCAGTGGACACCCTGCGCTACCTGTACATGGGTGGCCGCATCGGGGGTGGGGCGGCGTTCCTCGGGACGGCGCTGGACATCAAGCCCATATTGGAACTGCGCGGCGGCAAAATCGAGGCCGCCGGCAAGGCCCGCACCATGAAACGCGCCGCCGACAAACTGGTGGAACTGCTGGTTGAGCAGTTTGGGGAAGGGGCGCGCATCCGCGCCGCCACCATCGGCGCGGCCGCGCCGGAGGCCGCACAGCAGTTGGCCGAGCGAATCCGACAGCGCTTTGACTGCGTGGAAATGTACACCACGGACCTGAGCCCCGTCATCGGCACCCATGTGGGGCCGGGCACGATCGGGGCGATGGGGTACCCGGTGTAGGGCGTTCATCCTCCTCCATTTTCGCCAGGGGCAGATCACCGTCAGGCCGGAGCGGTGATCTGCCCCGCTTTTTTGAGGAGCGGATCAGGGCACCAGTTGCACAAAGCGGCGCTTGCCGACGCGCAGGACCGCCGGCTCCGTGAGGGCGATGGTCGCCTCGATATCTGAAATAACCTCTTCGTTGAGCTTCACGCCGCCTTGCTGGATCAGCCGGCGGGCCTCGCTCTTGGATGCGGCCAGGCCGGCCTCCACCAGCAGGTCCACAATGTTCTTCGGCTCGGTGAGGCGGAACTGCGGCATCTCGCTGGGCAGTTCGCGCCGCTGGAAGACCCGCACGAACTCCTCTTCGGCCTTCCGGGCGGCCTCGGCATCGTAGAGCTGGGTGATCAGCTCGCGCGCCAGGCGCATCTTGAGATCGCGCGGGTTGACCCGGCCGGCCTTCATCTCCCGCTCCATCTCCTCGATCTCCGCCATGGGCACGTCGGTGGTCAGGATGAAGTACTCGATGATGACATCATCGCCCATGGACATGATCTTACCGTACATTTCCTCGGGCGGATCCACCAGATCAATGGTGTTGTTGAAGGTCTTGCTCATCTTGCGGCCGTCGAGGCCCACCAGCAGGGGGACGAGGAAGACGTTCTGCGGCTCTTTGCCCAGCATGCGCTGGAGCTCGCGGCCGGCGAGGATGTTAAACTTCTGATCCGTCCCGCCGAACTCGACATCCGCGTCCACGGCGATGGAGTCGTAGGCCTGCAGGAGCGGGTACAGCAGTTCCATAAGGCTCAGCGGCAGACCCTGCTCGTACCGCTTGCGGAAGGTCTCATGCGCCATCATCTGGCCCAGGGTGAAGCGGCTGGTGAGATTGAAGACATCCGCCAGCGTGAATTTTCCGAACCACTCGCTCTGCCAGCGCACCTCGGTGCGGCTCCGATCCACCACGCGGAAGAACTGCTGCATGTAGGTCTCGGCGTTGGCGCGCACTGTCTCGGGGTCCAGCATGGTGCGGCTCTCATCGCGGCCGGAAGGGTCCCCGATCTGGGCGGTCCAGTCCCCGACGATGAGCACCACGGTATGGCCCAGGTCCTGGAGCTGGCGGATTTTCCGCAGGCCCACGTAGTGGCCGATGTGTAGGTTGGGCTTGGAGGGGTCGAAGCCCATTTTGAGGCGCAGGGTGCGCCCAGAGCGGAGCTTTTCGAGCAGTTCTTCTTTGGTGATAATCTCCGCCACGCCACGGGTGAGGATTTCTTCCAGGTCCATCGGTTTTTCTCCTGCCGCGTCCGGATATTGCTCCTCATTATAGCATCCGCGCCAGGGGGCGGCAAATCCTTTGAGGATTTGCGCCGGCGGCGGCTTGACGCGCAGGCCAATTTAGGGTACACTGTGTAACTGGTAGGGTGGTATGACAAGTGGCGATATTTCTGTCGGGGCAAAGCGCCTCGCTCATCAATCTTTCGGAAAGGCCGCACGCATCCATGAAC
>JAPWUQ010000183.1 GCA_028275445.1 Anaerolineae bacterium
CGATAACCACCAACGGTGCGCCGCGCAGGCCCGCCGTGCTCAGCACCGCCGCCAGCAGGGCCGCCATATAGAAGGTGTGGTGACCGGTCAGCCAGATGTACTTGAGCGGCGTGAAGCGGGCGATGAGGATGTTGGCGATGAACCCGAAGATCATGATCAGGGCGGTCTCCGCGCCAAGGGTTTGCTGTGCGAGGGCGACAATGGCCTCGTTGTTGGGCACCACGCCGCGGATACCGAAGCCCGTTTCCAGCATGGGCGAGAGGTTGTTCAAAGATCCGATCAGGGTCACCGCGCCGGCGACCAGGATGAGGAAACCCAGGGTCGCCTTGATGGAACCGACCAGCACCTCGGAGAACGACTTGCGGAGGGCGATCAAGCCCACCAGCGCCGCCAGACCAACCAGAATGGCCGGCACACTCAGAATGTCCTGCAAGAATTTCAGGAATCCCATAGGCCCTTCTCCTTAGTAGATGTGCATAGGATGAAATGATCCGGAACCCATCGCGCGAGCAAACTCCCTCGGATCAGGATGCGAGACGATCAACCCTTATGCAGAGACTGGGCTACAGGCACTACCTTGGAGCGCATCTCGTTGAGGTCAACGAAATTATGAATGGTGATGATCGGGACTTTCGTCTCCCCCAACTGCGGCGCTAGCTCCGATGATGTGACGACCATATCGGCCTGTAGCAGGCTACCACGGGCCGAGCTGATGTCCATCACTTCTACCTTGGCCGGGATATTGGCCTCTTTGAGCACCTTTTCCACCTGCATGCGGAGCAGGAGGCCGCTTCCCAAACCCATTCCGCAGACAGCCAACACTCTCAGAATAGTATCACCCCCTTTCCGTTTGTGGATTTGCGGAATTTACCCATACAGCGCAATGGTTCAGGAGTTTCCCGCGCGATGGATATCCTCCTCGGGAAACGGGCTCACGTAGTCGCATCGGAGCCGGCCGCGTGGTCAAAGGAACGGATAATCTCGAGCACTTCCTCGACGGTCTGGGCACTGCGTAGCCGCGAGGCAGCATCTTCATCGCTTAACAAGGTAGCCAGTTGTGCGAGGGCATCGAGATGGGAACGCTCGTCCACGCCGCCCAGGGCAAAGGCCAGGGTGACGGGGTCATTTTCGGGGTGTCCGAACTTTACCGGGGTTTTCAGGACGACCAGGCTCATGCAGATGCGTTTGACGCCGTGCTGGGGCCGGCCGTGAAGCAGGGCCACACCAGGCGCAATCACCACATAGGGGCCGAGGGACTGGATGACCTCCCGCATGGCATCTATGTACGAGGGTTCGATACTGCCGTCCTCCAGGAGCAGGCGGCCGGCGATATCCACCACCTCCTGCCAGTCCCTGGCTTCGACGCCAACCCGTACCGTGCGCTCCGTCAACAGGTCTGCCAGCATAGCGTATTCCTCCGATGCACTGGCGCTTCACCGACCAGTGCCGGCCGCTCTGCACGAATTCCCAGTTATAGGAACACCAGTCTCACCGCTTCGTTGCGATGCTGTTCGGAGTGATGCTACTGCTCGTCGGGCATGCCGAAATTGGACTCGATGAGGGCCTGAAGTTTCTGGACCGCCTCTGCCTCATCCGGGCCTTCGGCAGTGATCCGAATCGCATCCCCCTGTCCTACACCCAGGGTCAGCACTGCCAGGATGGACTTGGCGTCAACGGTGCGCGAGTTCTTGCTGACGGTAATTTTGGAGGCGAAGCTTTTGGCCGTCTCGACAAACATGGCCGCCGGCCGGGCGTGAAGGCCAACCTTGTGGCGCACAACCAGTTCAATACTTTGCATGGGATTGTACAATTCCTCGAAATAAGTTTCCGGATTATTCACTGTCAACATTATAGCACAGTCCGGCCGGCCTGTCAATGGAAATCAGAGCCTGTGTTGGAAGCCAGCGCCGGCCCACAGCTCGCATGGCCCACCCCGCTCCATCGTTAACCCACTGCTAACAGGCTGTTCGCGAAACGTTCGTGTAGGAAGAGTATCATTTCCCCTAGATGGAGTGAGGAAAAACCCTTGACACCCGCCAGGTCCTGTGGTATAATGATAACTGGTACCTGGTATATACCAGAAGGAAGGGCCGAGCATGCCCCAGGCGTTCGATACGGTCCATAACCAGGTTCAGAATTACCTCCGGGAATGCATCCGCTCCGGCACCTATAAACCGGGTGACCGCCTGCCCTCCGAACGCGATCTTGCTCGCAGTCTCGACGTCAGCCGGGGGAGCGTGCGCATCGCGCTCCGCAATCTGGAGCAGGAGGGCGTGCTCCAGCGCGTGGAACGGGTCGGGTATTTTGTGGGGCCCTCCAAGTTGGTGTATGAACCGGGCCGGCTCGCCACCTTCACCGGCACGATCCGCGGCGAAGGCTACCGCCCCGGGGCGCGGGTCCTGCAGGTGCGGGAGGGACTGCCCGGCCGGGAAATTCGCGAGTATCTGCGCCTGCCGGTGGGCAAAACGATCTACTTCATCCAGCGCCTGCGCCTGGCCAGCGGCCGGCCGGCCATTATCGAAACCGTGTACCTTCCGTCAGACCTCTGTCCCGGCATCATCTCGATCGACCTCAACGACCGCTCCCTGTGGGGGCTGATGACCGGCGAGTACGGGATCGAGCTGGGGCGCGCGGAGATTCACCTCTCACTGATGACCTTGAATGCAGAGCAGGCCCGGTTGCTAGAAGTGCCGGCCGGTTCGCCGGCGTTCCTCCTCACCCGATTGACCTTTAACCGACAGGATGTGCCCATCGAATTCGACCATGAGATTTACCGCGGCGATATTTCCGAGTTCCATATTCAGGCCGTGGCGGGACACGGCGTTGGCGGCTTGAACAACGGTCACACGCACTCATAGTTCGCTGGGCTACGACGTTCATCTTCTTCCTTCGACTTTGCGCGCAGAGTGAGACTTGTATGATACGCATTGGCACCGTCGAGCTTCATCCTTCCCTGATCGCGTTTGACAAGGATGGGACGCTGGTTGACCTGCACAGTCAGTGGGTCCCGTGGACGATGCATCTGCTGGGGAGGCTTCGAGAGCAGATGCCCGGGGACCATGCGCTGGTGGAGCATGTCGCCGCCAGCCTGGGGTTTGACATGCGGGAGAAACGCATCCTGCCCGACAGCCCGCTGGCCACAGCCAGCCGGCGGGAACTGTTCGTGGTCATCGCCACGGCCCTGTATCAGCGCGGCATCCCCTGGATCACAGCCTGGGATGTCAGCCATACGCTGGAAGAAGGATTTGAAGAGCGGCAGTGGGTGCGGCCGCGCGGCGATGTGCGGGGACTGCTGGAGCGTCTGCGTCGCAAAGGGATTCGCACGGCCGTCGTGACCACCGACCGGCGCGCCAACACCCGGGCAGTGCTGGCATCGCTGGGCATCGAGGAGCTGGTGGATTGTCTGGTGTGCGCGGATGACGGCTTTGCGATCAAGCCGGCGCCGGACATGCTGGCGGAGGCCATGCGCTGTGCCGGCGTCCGCCCTGAAGAGACGGTCATGGTGGGGGATACCATTTACGATATGCTGATGGCGGAGCGGGCCGGCGTGCGGGCGCGCATCGGCATCGTCAACGGCGGCGGCTCCGAGGAGATGCTCCGCCGCTACACCATGGCCGTCATTCGCTCGCTGGATGAGATCCAGGTGGTGTAGCTTCGCACCGAAGAAGGAGGAGAAACATGACGCCAATGGGTGGCGTGTCAGCCTCGTCGAGCGGTGATGGCCCCGGCCTCGCTATCCGCCTCTGGCGCTGGCTCCGTTCTCAGCGCCTGCAGGATGTGCTCACCGGCTATGCCTTTATCGCGCCGGCGTTCCTCTCGTTGGGCGTCTGGTGGCTGTTCCCCTTGGTGTATTCCGTCTATTTGAGCCTTACCGATTGGGATTTCCTCCGGCCGGTCAAGAAATTTGTGGGCCTGGCGAACTACATAAAGATGTTTTCCCATGCCGAGTTTGCCCGAGTGCTGTGGAACACCACCTACTTCAGCCTTGCTACGACCGTGTTCAGCCTGCTCGGCGGCCTGGTCCTGGCCCTGATCCTGTATCAGAAAATTCGCGGCACCAGTATCTACCGCGCCCTGATCTTCTCCCCCTGGGTGACCCCGACGGTGGCGGCGGCGCTGGTCTGGCTGTGGATTTACAACCGCGACATGGGGATTCTGAATAATGTGCTGTCCCTGTTCGGGGTGCCGCGCATTGATTGGATCGGGAGTGGGAAAGGGGCCCTGCGCCTATGGGCGATGCCGTCCCTTATCATCTTTACCATCTGGAAGACCCTGGGCTACAACATGGTGTACTTCATGGCCGGCCTCACCACCATCCCCTCCGAGCTGTATGAGGCCGCCGAAATTGACGGCGCCGGCACATGGGACAAACTACGCCATATTACCCTGCCCCTGCTTTCTCCCATGACCTTCTTCCTGCTGGTGATCTCGCTCATCACTACCTTCAACGCCTTTGACCAGATCCGCGTCATGACGCGCGGCGGTCCTGGCGATGCCACCCGCACGATGGTCTATTACATGTATCAGAACGGGTTCGAATCCTTCAAGGTGGGCTACGGCTCTGCGGTAGCGGTGGTGATTTTCCTCATCCTGTTTGTTCTGACCATCGTGCAGTTCCGCCTGGCACGCAAATGGGTGCATTACGCCTGAGGCTATGCCCGTGAATGAGGAGTGAATGATGGCGACAGAAACCGCGGTCACGGCTGTCAAATTTCGGAAAGGCGTGGGAGGAGTGAAGCATCTCGCCGTCAGGGCGTTGATGCATCTGGTATTGATCATCTCCTCGATCCTGGTGGCGTTCCCATTCATTTGGATGGCGACGCGCTCGCTGATGACGGCGGAGGAGCTGAAGCGCTCGCGCTTCACGCTGATTCCCAGCACCATCCAGTGGAGCAATTACGTGGAGTTCTGGCATGCGGAGCCGCTGTTCCCGCGCTATTTCCTGAACAGCGCCATCATGGCGTTCGGCGTGCTCATCCTTCAGCTTATTGTGGCGATGCTGGCGGCGTATGCCTTCACTTTCGTCAACTTCCCCGGCCGCAACGCGCTGTTCTTCGTGGCGATTTCCACGTTGATGATCCCGGTGGTCATCACTTACATCCCCAGCTATATCATTCTGTCCAGCATGCCGATGTGGCTGAGGGTGTGCTGGTCCATCCTGCTGGGGGTCGCCGGCATGGTGGCCATCTGGCTCATCCTGCGCTTCCTGGACACGATTTTCAGCGGGCTGGCCGGCCGGGAGC
>JAPWUQ010000184.1 GCA_028275445.1 Anaerolineae bacterium
ACGTCCGCTTATTTCACCACAATGTTGACCAGCCGGCGAGGCACATAAATGACCTGTACGATCTCCTTGCCCTCATAGTGCCGGCGAGCGTTGGGGCATTCCAGGGCCATCCGCTTGGCCTCTTCCTCGGGAATGTCCACCGGCACCGTGATTTTGTCGCGCACCTTGCCGTTGACCTGCACCACCAGCGTCACCATCTCGTCGGCGGCCAGCTCCTCGGACCAGGCCGGCCAAGACTGCTGATGCACGCTGTACGGCCCACCGATGCGTTCCCACAGCTCTTCCGCCAGGTGCGGCGTGGACGGCGCCAGCAGGAGGATCAGCGTGCGGATGGCCTCATCCCAGGCCTCGCTCCCGTACACCTCGGTATCCTTGGCCCTGACAAGATAATTGTTGAACTCCATCAGGGCCGCAATCATGGTGTTGAACTGGAAACCCTCCATGTCCTGGGTGACCTTGCGGATGGTCTTATGGGTGATGCGGCGCAGATCCCTCACCTGTTCCGGCGTGGGCTGTGCACTGCGCATGGCCTCGTTGCCCGGCTCCACCACCACCGACCAGACGCGGTGCAGGAAGCGGTGCACGCCCTCAATGCCCTTGCTGTTCCAGGGGCCGCCCTCTTCCCACGGGCCGATGAACATGAGGTAGGCACGCACCGTGTCCGCGCCGTATTTCGCCACCAGGTCATCGGGGTTGACCACGTTGCCCCGGCTTTTGCTCATTTTCTCGCCGTCCTCGCCCAGGATCGTGCCCTGGTTGAAGAGGCGAAGCATCGGTTCGTCGAAATCCACCAGCCCCATGTCCCGCATCGCCTTGGTGAAGAAGCGCGTGTACAGCAGGTGCATGGTGGCATGCTCCACCCCGCCGGTATACAGGTCCACCGGTAACCAGTACTTGCCCTCTTCGGGGTCGAAGGGCCCCTTATCGTAATGGGGGCTGAGGTAGCGGTACTGATACCAGGAGGAGCACACGAAGGTGTCCATGGTATCGGTCTCGCGCTCCGCCGGCCCCCCGCACTGCGGGCACGTGGTGTGCAGGAAGCCCTCATGATACTTCAGCGGCGACTCGCCGGTCGGCATGAACTCCGCATCCATGGGCAGGAGCACCGGCAGGTCCTCCTCCGGCACCGGCACCGTGCCGCACTTTGGGCAGTAGATAATCGGGATGGGCGCGCCCCAGTAGCGCTGCCGGCTGACCAGCCAGTCGTGCAGGCGGTAATTCACCTTGCGCTCGCCGATGCCGTGCTTCTCCATATAATCGGCGATGGCATGCCAGGCCTCTGTACTGCGCATGCCGTTGAACGGGCCGGAATTGACCATGGTACCTTCGCCCACGTACGCTTCCTTCAGCGGACTGCCGTCCCAGCCGTCCGGCGCGATGACCACCGGGATGGGCAGGCCGTACTTCTTGGCGAAGTCGAAGTCGCGCTCGTCGTGCGCCGGCACTGCCATGATGGCGCCCGTGCCGTAGGTCATAAGCACGTAGTCGGCGATGTAAATGGGCACGCGCTCGCCGTTCATCGGATTGATGGCATAGGCGCCCGTGAAGACGCCGGTGCGCTCCTTTTCGGTGGACAGGCGCTCGATCTCGGTCTGCCGGCGGGCCTGGAAGACGTAGGCCTCCACCTCAGCACGATGCTCCGGCGTGGTGATCTCCTCCACCAGCGGATGCTCCGGCGCCAGGACGGCAAAGGTCATGCCGTACACCGTGTCCGGCCGCGTGGTGAAGACGCGGAAGCTCTTGTCGCTGTCCGCCACCTGCATGGTGAACTCCACGCCCTCACTGCGGCCGATCCAGTTGCGCTGCATGGTGATGACGCGCTCGGGCCAGTCAATGCCGTCGAAGTTCAGCAGTTCCTCGGCATATTTGGTGATGCGGAACATCCACTGTTCCAGGTCCCTCTTGATGACCGGGGTGCCACAGCGCTCGCAGTGGCGGTCCTCCCCCCACACCTGCTCCCGCGCCAACGTGGTGTTGCAGGTGGGGCACCAATCCACCGGCGCCTTCTGGCGGTAGGCCAGGCCGTGCTTATAGAGCTGGAGGAAGAACCACTGCGTCCACTTGTAATATTCGGGCAGGCAGGTGATGACTTCCCGCTCCCAGTCGAACATGGCGCCCATGGACTTGAGCTGTTTGCGCATGCGCTCAATGTTGGCCATGGTCCACTGATAGGGGTGGATGCCGTGTTTGATGGCGGCGTTCTCCGCCGGCAGTCCAAAGGCATCGAAGCCCATCGGGAAGAGCACATTGTAGCCCTTCATCCGGGCATAGCGCGCCCGCACATCAGAGGGAGCCATGGCGTACCAGTGCCCGATGTGGAGATCCCCGCTGGGATACGGGAACATGGTCAGCGCGTACCACTTGGGCCGGCTGTGGTCAATCCTCGCCCGATACAGCCCGTCCGCTTCCCATCGCTCCTGCCATTTCTTCTCGATGACAGCGGGTTGATAGTTGTCAGCCATATTCCGATGCCTCCTGGATGTGCGGATTATGCATGTGTGCGGCCGGCGGGGCCGGCCAAATCAAAAACCCCTTCATCCCATCAGGGACGAAGGGGAGCCTCCGTGGTACCACCCTGGTTGTCAGAGAGGTATGAGGCGAGGTGCTCAGCCATCCGCCCCGATGCTGAGCACCCCCATACGTGGTGGAGCTGAGGGGACTCGAACCCCTGACCTTCTGAATGCCATTCAGACGCTCTCCCAAGCTGAGCTACAGCCCCATACACATCTCCAACCACTTTTGGCGAGATAACGGCCGCCGGCCGGCGGCGGCTACTAGGGTTCACCGCCACAGCTCACGGGCGAGTTCGACCTTGACGGCACTCTCCGATGTGCCTGCCCGGCTCCCACCTGCTCTCCTGCCAGGCTCTCTGCGGAGATGGTCTACTACTCCCGCTCACCGCCTTTGCGCTATGCAGTTGTTTCCCACTGGTGGAGCTGAGGGGATTCGAACCCCTGACCTCTACAGTGCGATTGTAGCGCTCTCCCAGCTGAGCTACAGCCCCTTGGGCAGTATGTATTATAGCGAAGGCGTTCCGGCTTGTCAAATTAAGCGAGCACTTGCGCCGGCCCTTACCCCCACGCCGGCGAGCGGTACACCAGCCGGCCGCCCAGCACCGTGCCGTGCACCTCGGTCTCCAGCAGGGCCTCTGCCGGCCCCGCGAAAATATCCCGCGACAGGATCGCCATATCTGCTAGCTTGCCCGGCTCCAGCGTTCCCTTGATGCCGCTCTCTCCGCTGACCGCCGCCGGCGCCGCACAACTGGCGATCAGCGCCTGCTCCAGCGTCAGCCGCTCCTCGGGATGCCAGCCGTCCGGGGAAGGGGAGCCATCCGGCCGGCGGCGCGCCACCGCCGCATATAAGGTGGCCAGCGGCCCCAGCGGCTCCACCGGGCAGTCGGTGCCGAAGATGAGCGTCGCGCCGGCCTCCAGCAGGCTCCGGAAGGCATAGGCGCCGCGCCCCCGCTCCGCTCCCCAGTACCGTTCGACCATCTCGTAATCCGAGGTGGCGTGCACCGGCTGGACGGAAGCGACCACCCCCAGCCGGCCGAAGCGGGGGATATCCACCGGCGCCAGCAGTTGGGCATGCTCAACGCGATTGGGCAGGGCGCGTGCGGAAGGATAGCGCGCCAGCGCCTCTTCCAAGGCATCCAGCGCACGGCGGTTGGCGGCATCGCCGATGGCGTGAATGGTGGCGCTGATGCCGTTGGGAAGCGCCAGCTCAAGGTATTCCCGCAACTGCGCCGGCGAGGTGATCTCGACACCCGTATTTCCCGGCTCTCCCACATACGGCGCAAAGAGCAGGGCTGTGCGCGACCCCAGGGAGCCATCCATGAAAATCTTGACCCCGCCAATGCGCAGCCACTCGTCGCCCAGGCCGGTGCGCACGCCGGCGCGCACGGCCGGCTCCAGCATATCCAGCCGGAGCTGGCAGAGCATGCGCAGGCCCAGCTTGCCCTGCCGGCGAAGCTCCTGCAGGGCGCCGAGCTCCTGCGCGCCTTCGCCGAGCAGGAAATTGTGGATGGTGGTGATGCCGTGCGCCCACACGCTGGGAAAGGCCGCCTCTATCGCCGCACAGCACTGCGCAAAGGTGGGAGGAGGCACAACCTCCAACACCAGCCGTTTTGCCGGCATCTCGCACAATATCCCCGTAGGTTCCCCACTGGCATCCCGCAGGATGCGGCCGCCCGGTGGGTCGGGGGTTTCGGCCCCCACGCCGGCCAGCTCCAGCGCCCGGCTGTTGACCCACAGGGAGTGCACGTCCTTGCTGTCCAGCGCGACAGGATGGTCCGGACAGACCGCGTCCAGCATCTGTCGGGTGGGGAATCCCGCCGGCTCCCAGACATTGGGGTCCCAGCCGCCGCCCAGGATCCACTGGCCGGCCGGCGCGCGGCGCGCCGCTTCCCTTACCCTTTCCAATGCCTCCGCGGCAGAACGGGTGCCGCTCAGGTCCACCTGCTGGCGCCGCAGGGCATATTCCAGGAAGTGGACATGACAATCGCAGAAGCCCGGCAGGACCAGCCGGCCGGCCAGATCCACCCGCCGCTCGGGCGGGACGCTCTCGGCGAGGGAATTGTCCCCCAGCGCCGCAATACGATCACGCCAAATGGCGACCGCCTGGTAGGCCGGCTGGCCGGGGGCCAAGGTGCGGACGATGCCGTTGTACAGCACCCAATCGGGTTTCACTGGATATTCTCCTCCCTCCGGGCATCTCAAGGGCTGGGGACCGACGCCGCCGGCCGAGGGCTGGGGCGGGATGCCCAACCCAGCCAGCACAGCAAAACGGCGGCGATGATCCCGAACGCTCCAGAGCCCATCAGCACCCAGCGGGTGCCGAACGTATTGGCCAGGGCCGTGCTGATCAGCGGGGCGAAGAACGCCGCCGCATTGGCGATCATCTGGTGCACCGCGACAAAGGTCGGGCGAGTTCTGCGCGGGGACAATTCTACCGTGCGGTTGAAGATGATCAACTCATTCCCGCCGCCCATGAAGCCGGCGAAGAACATAACCGGCACCAGCGGCGCCAGATGTTGAAAGGCCGTGGTCAGCAGGGGATAGCCGGCCAAAATGCCCAGCGCGGCGATGAGCATACCCCATTGCTCCCGCTCCGGCCGGTTCCAGCGCCCCCAGAAGATATACCCCAGCAGGCCGCCGGCGGAATAGGCCGCCGTCAGCACCCCGATCCAGGTGCCCGTCGCCCCCAGGTCTCGCACCCAGTAGATGCGAAACAGCGG
>JAPWUQ010000005.1 GCA_028275445.1 Anaerolineae bacterium
GCGCCTGGCTGTTGGGACTGCCGGCGGCCCTCATTGGGATGGGCGCGGCGCGCGGCGGCAAATGGCGTTGGGGCGCGCTGGCCGGCGTCCTGCTCATCGGCGCGGCGCTCCTGCCGCTGGCCGGCACTGAGCGCTTGCAAAGCCTGCTGGATACCTCGGCCGGCACTGGTTTTGTGCGGCTGAAGCTCTGGCAGGGCACCTGGAACATGATCCGCGAGCACCCGGTGCTGGGGGTCGGGCCGGACAACTTCCTGTACCTGTACCGCACCCGCTACGTCCTGCCGGGAGCCTGGGAGGAGCCCAATCTCTCCCATCCGCACAACATCGTGCTGGACGCCTGGACACGCACGGGGATAGTGGGCCTGGCGGCGTTGGGGGTGCTGGTAGCGGCGCTGGCGCGCCGGCTGTGGCGCGGCGCGCGGCAGTCCGCGAGGCCGGCCGAACGGATGCTCTACATCGGCCTGTTCGGTTCGCTGGCCGCTTCCCTGGCGCACGGCTTGATCGACAATTCATTTTTCCTGGTGGACCTGGCGATGGTGTTGATGATGACCGCCGGCCTGGCTCTGCGACTGGCACAGCCGGCGGAAGAACAATAGACGGACGGAAGAATCCGGAGGAGGAATCCGATGCGCGTGTTAATTACCGGCGGTGCCGGCTTCATTGGCTCTCACCTGTGCGATTACCTGCTGGAGAAGGGCCATACCGTCATCGCCATGGATAACCTGGTCACCGGCTCGACGCGCAATATCGAGCACCTCATCGGTCACGAGCGCTTCCTGTTCATCAAGCACGACGTGACCGAATACATCTATCTGAAAGGCCCCGTGGACGCCGTCCTGCATCTGGCATCCCTGCCCAGCCCGGTGGACTACCTGCGCCATCCCATCAAGACCCTCAAGGTCGGCGCCCTGGGCACCCACAAAACCCTGGGCTTTGCCCTGGCCAAGGGCGCGCGCTATCTGCTCGCCTCTACGTCGGAGGTCTACGGCGACCCGGAGGTGCACCCTCAGCCCGAGTCCTACTGGGGTCATGTGAATCCGGTCGGTCCGCGCGGGGTCTACGACGAGTCCAAGCGCTTCGCCGAGGCCATGACGATGGCCTATCACCGCGCCCACGGCCTGGACACCCGCATCGTGCGCATCTTCAACACGTACGGCCCCCGCATGCGCCTGGACGACGGCCGGGTGGTGCCCAATTTCATCAAGCAGGCCCTGCTGGGAGAACCACTGACGGTGTATGACTCCGGGGAGCGCACCCGCTCCTTCTGCTACGTCAGCGACCTGGTGGACGGCATCTACCGCCTGCTGATGTCGGACGAGGTGGAGCCTGTCAACCTGGGCAATCCCTGTGAGATCACCATCCGGGAGTTCGCCGAGAAGGTCAGGGAGATCGCCGGCAGTACCTCCCCCATCACCTACATCACGCCCGAGGATGACCGCACGCGCGACGACCCGCGCACCCGCCGGCCCGATATCTCCAAGGCGCGGCGCATCCTGGGCTGGGAGCCCAAGGTGGGCCTCGAAGAGGGCCTGCGCCTGACCATCGAGTGGTTCCGCGAGTACCTGGGGCTGAAGAAATAAGGAGCTGCGGGGCGTGCACCGCCTGCTGGTACGGCCGTACGTGGCACTGGTGAGCTGGTACTTCCGCCGGCTGAAACTGCCGCTCTCGCGCCTGGCCGATCTGTTCCGACCCAAGGAGCGCTTCCTCCTGCCGTCCTTCGCTTCCCTGGAGGAGTTCGCCGGCTGGCTGGCCGCCCACACCCGCTGGCGCCCCGACCCACTGGCCGGCGCCTTCGACATATTCCCCAGCCTGGAGCACCTGGCCTGGCAGTTGGCCCATCACGGCCAGGCCGCCGATGACTGCGACGGCCTGGCCTACCTGGCGGCACAGGGCGCCCTGCAGTTCGCCGATGCCCCGGACCTGGTCTATGTCGTCACGGTGGTGCTGGACCCCACGCGCCTGCCGCTCCAGCAGGCGGCCCACGTGTTGTGCATCTTCCGCCACGCCGGCCGCTGGCGCGTCGTCAGCAACAGCGAGCTGTACCCGCAGTCCTACGCCTCGTTCTGGCGGGCGCTGACCGATAACCCGCACTGTCAGGGCCATGCCATCCTCTTTTATGAGCTTCGTGATGCTCATCTGCGGCCGGCCCGCGAGCCGGCGGCATGAACTTTTTCCCCTTCTGACCCATTCGCGATATAATTAGTATATCGCCGGCCGGCGTATATGCCGGCGCGACGGAAGGAAGTACATGGATCAGGCATATATTCGCAATTTCTGCATCATCGCCCATATTGACCACGGGAAATCCACCCTGGCGGACCGGCTCCTCGAATACACCGGTACGCTCAGCGCGCGCGAGCTCCAGGACCAGGTGCTCGATTCGATGGAGCTGGAGCGCGAGAAGGGGGTGACCATCAAGGCCTCGGCGGTGCGCATGCTCTATACCGCCGACGACGGCCAGCAGTACGAGATGAACCTGATTGACACGCCCGGGCATGTGGACTTCACCTACGAGGTGTCGCGCAGTCTGGCCGCCTGCGAAGGCGCCCTGCTCATCGTGGACGCCACCCAGGGCGTAGAAGCCCAGACCTTGGGCAATCTGTACCTGGCGCTGGAGCAGGACCTGGCCATTATCCCGGCGGTCAATAAAATTGACCTGCCCTCGGCGCGCCCAGATGAGGTAGCCCAGGAGCTGGAGCATCTCTTGGGGACGCCGGCGGAAGAGGTTCTGCGCGTCTCCGCCAAGGAGGGCATCGGCATCAAGGACGTGCTGGAGCGCGTGGTGCGGGACGTGCCACCTCCGCGCGGCATGCGCAAACAGCCCCTGCGGGCGCTCATCTTCGACTCCCACTACGACCCGTATAAAGGCGTCATCGCCTACGTGCGCGTGGTGGACGGCGAGGTGCGCCCGGGACAGCAGTTGATGCTGATGTCCAGCCGGCGCAAGGCCGAAGCCATCGAGGTCGGCATCTTCCGCCCTAATATGCAGGCGGTGGACATCCTGGAAGCCGGCGAGGTCGGCTACATCGCCACCGGACTGAAAGAACTGCGTGACGTGCACGTGGGCGATACCATCACCTGGTTCGATCAGCCGGCGGAGACGCCCCTGCCCGGCTACCGGCCGGTCAAGCCTATGGTCTTCGCCGGCCTGTACCCCTCCGAACCCAACGATTACGAGCTGTTGCGCGACGCCCTGGCCAAGCTCCAGCTCAACGATGCTTCCCTGACCTACGAGCCGGAGACCTCCCAGGCCCTGGGCTATGGCTTCCGCTGTGGCTTCCTCGGCCTGTTCCACATGGAGATCATCCAAGAGCGCCTGGAGCGGGAATACGACCTGGACATCGTCTTCACCTCCCCCAGCGTCGAGTACGAGGTACTGCTGAGGGACGGCAGTGTCATCACCATTGACAACCCGGCGAAGCTACCGTCGGAAGAGCGCATCGCCGAGATCCGCGAGCCCTGGCTGAAGGTGAGCATCTTCACCCCCACGGAGTACATCGGCCCGGTGATGGAGCTGGTGTCCAGCCGGCGGGGCGAGTTCATTGACATGGAATATCTGGACGAGCGGCGCGTCGTCCTGCGCTATCACCTGCCCCTGGCGGAGATCGTGGTGGACTTTTATGACCGCCTGAAATCGGTCTCGCGCGGCTATGCTTCGCTGGACTATGAGTTTGAGGGCTATCGGCCGGCGGACCTGGTCAAAATCGACGTGCTGGTCAACGGACAGCCGGTGGACGCCCTATCCGTCATCGTGCACCGCGACCAGGCCTATTACAAGGGGCAGAAGCTGGTCAGCAAGATGAAGCGCGTCATCCCGCGCCAGCTCTTCGAGGTCCCCATCCAGGCCGCCATCGGCAAGCGGGTCATCAGCCGCGCCAACATCAAAGCCCTGCGCAAGGACGTGCTGGCCAAATGCTACGGCGGCGACGTCACCCGCAAGCGCAAACTGCTGGAAAAGCAGAAGGCCGGCAAGAAGCGCATGAAGGCCCTGGGCAATATCGAGATTCCCCAGGAAGCCTTTATGTCGGTACTGCGTCTCGACGAAGAGGATGAATAAGGAGCGCTCTCATGTTCGACATTGACTGGAACGTCTTTGAGCTGGTGGACCTGTCCTGGGAGGTGCAGGCCGGCCAGGACGGGGATCGGCCCTTCCTGGTAACCTCGGCGCGGCTCCCCGACGGCTCGTACAAGTACGACATTCAGACCCATTCCCACGTGGGCTCGCATGTGGAATTTCCCCGCCACTTCTTCGGCGAGGGCGCTCGCGGCGTGACCGACTATCCGCCGGCCTATTTCATGGGCCGAGCGGTGCTGTGCCGCATCCTGAAAGGGAACGACTTGGCCATCCGGCCCGGCGACCTGGAGGCGGAGATCGGGGATATCTGCCGGCCGGGCGATATCGTGGTCTTCCGCAATGACGGGCCGCGTTCCGACGATGTGGAGCGCCTGCCCTATTTCACGCCGGCGGCCGCCCGCTGGCTCCGCGACCACCGCGTCAAGCTCCTTGTGCTGGACATGATCCGCCTGGGGCAGGACGTGGAGGGGGTGCGGGCCTTTCATGAAATCCTGATGGGGCCAGGGGCCGAGGTGCCCTTCGTGGAGTTCGTCAGCAACCTGGACGCGCTCACCCAGCGCGAGTTCTTCCTGATGTGCCCTCCGTATAAGGTGCAGGGGCTGGACAGCTCCTTCTGCCGCGTCCTGGCGGTGCTAGAGCGAGGGCCGCGCGCCGGCTGACCAACTTGCAGAAAAGGCCCCGATGGTTCTCATCGGGGCCTTTGTATACTGCGGTGCTGGACAATCAGGGCTTATGCCCCCGCGCCGCGATGCCGAGGAACGCTAGGCCTCCGCCGGCAGGTGATGCAGTTCCAACCCCACACAGGTCCACTGCCGGAAGCCCTTCCAGTAGGTATGATCCTCTTTGAACGTGCCGTCAGGGTTCTGCGACCACTTCGCCTGGTTGGCAATGGGCACCGGCACATCCAGGTACGCCTGGTACTCCTCGATGCCCTTCAAGTGCCGGCCCAGGAAAGCGGTCAAGAAATGCTGATTGATGTTGTTACAGCGCATGTTGTCCCAGCAGGGTTCCTGATAATGCATGTATTCCCGGAAGCTCGTGTTTGTAATGAAGGGAGCCGGGTTGACCACCACCTCATGGATGCCGCCCTGATAGACCAGCATATAGCGATCGGAGTGCACGGCCTTCTCGAAGAGGTATTTGACGTTCTGGAAGCCGGCGGTGTCGTCCTGGTCCCCGACGATGAAGAACGCCGGCACCTTGATCCCCTTCAATCCCTCGTCGTCGAAGAAGTACGGTGCGCCCCAGGGCGCCATGGGCACGATGGCCTTCACCCGGGGGTCGAGAGAGGCCTCGAACTGCGGATTGCCGCGCACACGCACCGCCAGGTGGCCGCCGGGCACGCCCCAGGGGAGGTCCACGCTTTCGGGACGGAAGCCGGCGCCGGCGACGTTCAACACGCCGTAGCCGCCCATGGAATAGCCCATCAGCGCCGTATGTTCGTCGTCCACCATGCCGGCCAGGAAACTGCCGGAGCCGGCCTGCCCCATTTTGCCCATCTCATTCAGCACGAAGAGGATGTCCAGCGGCCGGTTGAGCAGGGTACTGGCGAACTTGGTGGCATCCCAGTGCGTCGAATCGGTATGCTCGATGGCCGCGACGATATACCCCTTGGAGGCCAGATTTTCCGTCAGGTTGGTCAGCAGGACGGCCGAACCGGGATAGCCGTGCGAGAGGATAATAAGGGGATACGGCGCCTCACTGCGGTCCGGTTCGGCATCCCGCAGGGCCCGTCCCGTAAACTCAAAGGGGATAATAGGGCGGTCGGGATTGCCCGGCCCACTTCCGAGGGTATCGGAATAGGTGGTCAGCATCTCCACGCCCGGCGGGATGATCGCCGGATACCAGACCATGACGCCCAAGGGGCGGTCATAGCGCGGTTCCGGGTTGGACTCGCTGTAGTTCAGGATGTCAATCTGATTGGGATTGACCAGGTCCAGCCGGCGCACCCCCACCCCGAATTTGCCGCGCGGCGCGAGCTCCGGCGCATCCGGCCGCGGGTCGCCATAGACGAAGTCGGGGCCGTACTGGGTGGAATTGAGCCATCTCGGGCCGGCCGGCGCAGTCGTCGGGGCCGGCGTGGCCGTGGGAGGCACTGGCGTCGCCGTCGAGGGCACCGCACAGCCAGCCAGCATGCCGGCGCCGGCGGCGCCCATCCCCCACAGCACCGACCTGCGGATAAAATCCCGCCGGGTCATCCGCCCGGGCCGCATGAAGCGCGAAATGGGTTGCAGGGACGAGTACCACCAAGGGGACATGGGGAATCCTCCCTTCCGTTGTGTTGTGTGTGGAAGAGTATGCCCTGGCCAGCCGCCCCGCCGGGGATGCTACCCGCGCTTTTCAAACCACCCCTCGCGAGCCATGACGTCCAGCACGACCGCGTTGCTGGGGGAATCTCCTCGGGCGACGAACACGCCCACCTTCGGTCCCACCGCCTGCGCCAGCTCCGAGATGTCATGGTGGGTGAAGCCAGGGCAGAGAAGCACGGCATGGATACCCTCTTCGGCAACCAGCCGCCGGCAGACCTCCAGGGCCTGGGCCTGATTTCGCACCACCCGCACGAAGAGCTGGTACATGGGCGTTTCCACCATGCACTGATGCCTGTCCGGCTCGGCATCGGGAGCATGGGCCAGGAACAGTGCCTTGAGCGCCATCTGACATCACCCCCTTTCAAACCGCCTGGTTCCATATCGCAGGATAATCCCCAGCGCAAAGAGCGTCGTCACGCCGACCACGATCCAATAGGAGGATAGGAACACACCCATCCCCAACAGGGCAGAGGTAACCGTATTGGACCTTGATTGCGATTGTAGTGTGGGTCGCGTGCGCTGTCAAGGGGAGCGCTTCATCCCCTCCTGCATCAGCGGCCAGGCCCATCCCACCCCCAGCTCAATCAGTTTGGCGCGGGTGGGGATGCCGGCGTCATCCCACCCCATCATGGCATAATACAACTGCAGGGACTCCTGGAACGCCTGCCGGTCCAGGGGCACGCCCTTCGGCGACGCCTCAATCGGCTCAAAGAAGCGCGCCGGCAGGGTATCATCCTTCGCCGTCATCCCGCGCCGCACATTGACCGCCCGCGCCAATGTCACGCTCCGCTCCCCCACCTTCGTCAGCTCGAACATGTTGGTGTTCCAACCGGTGGCCGCCCGCACCGCCTCCGCCACCAGCAGAAAATCGGTCATGTAGGGCTGGCCAAAACACAGCTCCAGCACGTTAAACAGGCTCCACCAGTTCACATCATACACGAACAGGCGCACTTTTTCCGGCGTCAGCTCGGTCGCTTTGATGGGCTCCAGAATGCCCAGGGAGCGAATGCGGTTGAACATGGGGTTGGTCTCGTCCTCGTACCAGACATCGTGCACATTGTGGACGTGGTCGGCGCCCGTAGGCGAGACGGCGTAGCCTAGGCCGATCAGGTGCTTGGCACGCGGCTCATGCATGGGGAGCTCCTGGCCCTTCACATGCATGGCGTACTGCTCCGTGCCCCGCCCAATTTTCTGGGAGGCGCGGTAAACGCCCTCCGCCAGCAGGTCGCCAAAGCCCTGACGTTCGGCGATCATCTGGACGAGCCGCACCACCATGTCCCCGTCGCCGAAGCGAAGCTCCAGGCCGCCCGTATCCTCTTTGGTCAGGAGGCCGCGCTCGAAGCACTCCATGGCCCAGGCGATGTTCACGCCGGCGGCAATGGTATCGATCGTATAGGCATTGCAGATCTCGTTGGCCTTGCACAGCGCCGCCAGATCGTCCACCCCCACCAGCGAGCCCAGTGCCGCGCCGGTCTCGTACTCGGGGCCGCCGTACGTCGGGCTGATCTCATACGGGTCATGCGCCTCCACCACGCGCTTGCACTTGTTGCGGCAGGCGAAACAGCTATCGCGGTCAATAAGCAGGGTCTCGGCCAGGGTGGCGCCGGTGATTTTTTGCGCGCCGGCAAAGGAGCCGGCGCGGAAGTTGTACGTCGGCAGGGCGCCGGCGGCGCTCAACGCCTCCAGGCTCCCGATGGTGCCCAGGTTGGCGTTGCATTCCTCCAATGACGGCCCCCGCTCCCGATAGGCCTGGACACAGCGCTGGATGCCGGCGGGGTCCGCCACCGGCACCTGCTTATGGGAGCCGCGCACGTAAATGCCCTTCAGCCGTTTGGACCCCATAACCGCGCCCATGCCGCACCGGCCGTAGAAATGGGTGATGTCATTGGCGATGCTGGCATAGCGCACCAGTTTCTCCGCCGCCGGCCCGATGGACGCCGAACGGATGCGCCGCTCGCCCAGCTCATCCTTCACCGCCTCCAGCGCTTCGGCGGTCTTCAGCCCCCACAGGCGCGAGGCATCGCGCAGTTCTGCCTGTCCGTCGTGAATCCACAGGTAGACCGGCTTCGGGGACTGGCCTTGGATGACGATGGCATCGAAGCCGGCGAATTTCAGCTCCGCCCCGAAGAACCCGCCCGATTCGCTCTCCCCATAGCCGCCGGTGAGGGGATTATAGGCGCCGGCGCTGTTGCGCCCGCTGTAGCCAATGGGCACACCCGTCAGCACGCCCGTGGCGAAAATCAGCGGGTTGTCCGGCCCCAGGGGGTCCGCATCGCGGGGCGCCTCCTTCAGCAGATAATAGGCGATGATGTTGCGCCCGCCCATATAGGTGCGGTAGAACTTGTCATCGGGGGATTCCGTCCAAATGCGGCCGTCAGAAAGGTTGACCCGCAGGATCTTGCCGACGTATCCGAACCCCATGGCGAACCTCCTTGCCCAGAATGGACTGGTGTTATGCTTGTCAGACCACTATGCCCAGTATAGCATGAGCGGTGGGTTTTGACAACCGCCCGCTCCAGGCGTATCATCGCGGCAGTTCTGCTCATATCTTGCTGTCAGGAGGTGCATCATGTCCCGCCAGGTGATCGCCACACCGAAGGCGCCGGCCGCAGTCGGCCCCTATTCCCAGGCCATCAAGGCCAACGGCTTCGTCTTCACCGCCGGCCAACTGGGGCTGGACCCCGCCACCGGCAAGCTGGTCGAAGGGGATGTCACCGACCAGGCACGCCAGGCCCTGAAAAACCTGCAGGCCATCCTGGAGGCCGCCGGCTCCTCCCTGGAACAGGTGGTCAAGGTCACCGTGTTCCTGAAGGACATCAACGATTTCAAGCGGGTCAATGAGGTGTACGCGGAATTCTTCACCACCCAGCCGCCGGCGCGCTCCGCAGTGCAGGTCGCCGCACTGCCCCTCGGCGGCCTGGTCGAGATCGAGGCCGTCGCAGTAGCTTCATGACGCGAAGCCTCCCGCAGGAAAAGCTCCTGCGGGAGGTTCTTTATCGGCCCCCGCCGGCGTATAAGAGGATAAGAGGCAGAAGGGTCCTCCCCATGCCGGCGCCCCGCAGAGCCACCATGCCGTCCGCCGGGTTCACCGCGTTGCTGAAAATCACCAGCATGTCGCTCCAGACGCCCGAGGCCGGCGGCGAGAAAGCGATGGCGAAGCTCTCGTACTGGCCGCGCGGGATGACCACGGGAAACCCCGTCGGATGCGCCAGCCGGAAAGCCCTCCCATCCACGAACGAGGCACCGGTGATGACGAGATTGGCACAGCCATTGGCAATGGGCGGGAAGGAGACCCACACCTCTTCCTGGGCTGTGCGGCCGGCCGGCAGGCTTCCGAAATCAATGCTCCGGCGGGAGACAGCGATGCGTACCTCGCACGCCGGCGTGACCGTCGGGGTAGGCGTTGGCCCCAGGGTGGCGGTCGCCGTCGGCGTGGCCGTGCTGGTAGCTGTGGCAGTCGGGGTGGGCGTGCTGGTAGGCGTGAGTACCGGCGTGCCGGCCGTGGGGGTCGGCGTCCAGGTCATGGTCGGCGTGGCCGTCCAGGTCGGGGTGGCCGTCGCGGTGGGCGTATAGGTGGCCGTCGGGGTGGCCGTCCGGGTGACGGTCGGCGTCGGCGTGGAGGTCGGCATGACGGTGGCGGTCGGGGTGGCGGTGGGGATCACCGCCGGCACCTGGTAGACGATCTGCAGTTTCGGCCGCGAGGCCGGCGAGACCGTATATTCGGACGAGGCGAAGCGGTAATACAGGCTCCCCTGCCCCGGCCCCAGGAGCAGGACGCCGAAATTGCCGGCGGGGTCCCGCACCCAGTCCGCCACCAGCGAGGTGATATCGAAATTCAGCCAGGTGTTGATATTGGAGGCGGTCTGCACCGCCGCCGGGGTCGTGTCATAATCCCCGCCGGGCGTCTGCCAGGGGACGCCGGCACGCGCCGTGTTCCACGTCGCCGCCGCTTCCTCCCAGGCCCTCGTCACCCGATGCGCCGTGATCATCATGGACTGGCTGGGATAGCGATATGTCGGCCATATGCTCAATGTGGCCTGCAGGATCGTGGCGTACGGCGGGATGCTCGACAGGTCAAAGGCGACCAGCACGCGCAGGGCGTTATCGCCGCGCAGCCACAGCGCATCTTCCGCGCCGTGGACCTGGTTGGGATTCCAGGCATCCAAGCTGGTATCCCGGACGCCCTGGTAGCCGTCCAGGCCGCGCTGAAGCACGATGGTGGTGGGCACCGGCGAGGCTGTCGGGGTCGGTGTATAAAGGGGGGTGGGGGTCGGCGTCGGCGTAGGGATAAAGTAGCTGATGCTGAGGTAGGGGCGTTTGCCGGCATCCACATATTCCCGCGAATATGCCGAATAGCGCACATAGGGATGCACGCCGGCCTCGCCGCGGATCAACACGCCCTCGTTGGGCAGTGCGCCGCTGACCCACTCCTGCACCAGCGCGGTGATATCCCACGAAGCCCATCCCAGGCCCGTCAGGAGGGTGATGGCCGCCGGCTCCCCGCGGCGGTCGCCCGGCACGCCGTTGGCCCCGCCGGCGGACCAGGCCTGCCCCACGGCCGCCTGCCCCCAGGTCGCCTCATATTCCACCCAATGACGATTCACGGCATACACCGCGGCGGTAATGGTGTCCACGGCACTGCGCTCGCCGAAATAGAGATACATTTGGGCGCTGGTGATAATGGCATCCCGGGGAATTTCGGAAAGGTCGAAGCGCAGGAGGATCTCCTGCCGGCTGTCCTCCACCACCTGCAGCATAGGGTTGGCGCCAAAATTCACCCCGGGCTGATACAGGTCCAGGGTCGTATCCGCTTCGGCCGGGGCGTCATCGCGGCCGGTGGCCGGCACGGTGGGGGTAGGAGTGCCGGCCGGCGTGGCGGTCATGGTTGGCGTCGGCGTGCGGGTCGGCGTGACAGCGGACGAAGTGGCGGTGCGCGTCGGGGTGAGGGTCGGTGTGGACGTTGCTCCGCCGGCCGGGGTGGCGGTGGGCGTCGGGGCGGGAAGGAGTGCCGGCTGGCGCTCCACGACGACCATATGGATGATCTCGTCCCCGTCGCCCCGGCAGTCAATATAGAAATCGCTCCCGCCGGGCCCCCGGTTGGCGAACTGCGCGTCGTAGAGCACGAAGCTCACCCGCTTCCATGTGCCCGTGTTGGTCTTATACACGATGCCGGCGCTCTCCGCCGGCGAGTTCGCGCCGTCGTATTTCAGCTCCCAGGCGTCATAGCCGCGGTCGAAGTAGGTCACCGTGATGGTCACCGGGGCGGTGGTGGTAAAGGCATCGTCCAGCTTGAAGAACATATAGGGGTTGCCGCTGGCCTGGTCGGTGCGGCGGGTGATCCAGCCCTCTTTCGTGCCGGCGAGGTAGCTCACGTTCACCTCGTCCACCAGCGATCCCTGCTGAATCTCATACCCTTCGCAGTAGTCCTGGGCGGTGCGTGAGGTCTGCTGGGGATTGCAAAAGCCGTCACGCCAGGTGATGGCGCGCGTGTCACCGCCGGGCACCGTATCGTCCTGCGTGAGCCATTCGCCGAAGTTGCCCCGCTCGGCGTACCAGTAAAAGCCGGATTCGCGCAGTGCCACCCAGGCCGCCGGCGCCGTGCTCACATCCTGCCCCAGCAGGCGGTTGGCAAAGCGCAGGATGTCAGTGTTGGCGGTGTCGGTGATGATCTGCCGGCCCAGCACCAGATAGTCGGCATGCTTCGCCAGCCCGCTCAGGATGCCCCAGTACGCCAGCGTGGAATCCGCGAGATAATAGGGATACGTCCCCTCCCAGGCGATCGGCACCTCCGTCCAATGGAGCAGGATGGGGTCGTAGGCCCCACACTGGTAGAGCGAATAGCCGGGATCGTTGATGACGGTGGCATCGGCGTCCGCGGCCAGCCCGTTGTGCTTCAGCCCCACTCCCAGCGAGGCGGCGTAGTTGGTGAACTCGCGGCGCTCGCAGGGCGAGAGGAAGCGCGGCGCGAACTGCAGGAACAGGGGCTTGTTGCGGAAGGCCTGGCGGTAGATATCGGTGATGGCATTGACCGTAGCGATCCATTTGGCGCTGTCCAGGCCGGCGGCTTTCAGGCAGTCATTGGCGCTGGCTTCCGCCGGCGTCGTCTCGCCGTACATGCCCACCGAAATCTGCACCCAGGCGACGCGCGGGTCGTTGTCATAGCGGGCGGCCAGGGCGCGCACGAAGTTGCCGAATTTCTGCTGATAGAGGGGGTTCCAATAATGCGGGATGCGCTTGCCGCCGCAGTAGGCAGAGGGCACGCCGGCGCTATACACCCACAGCGGTGTGGCGCTGTCCGCCGGCGCCTCGTTGCGGAAGGTATCCACCGCAATGCCGGCCGGCTTGCCGGCGGCCTCCTGATTGTCCAGCCAGGTATCGATGAGGCCCCATTGATACTGCCCCTCCGCCGGCTCCAGCGCGCTCCAGGACCAATCCTGGTGCCCTCCCACAATGATGCCGGGATAATTGGCCGGCGTCAGGCCGGAGCGGCCGTCGTCCTGAAACACGTAGATGCCCGGGGCAGGGACGCGCGGGGCGGAGAACTGCGCCTGGGCCCCCGCCGGCGAACGAGCATCCACCGGCAGGCTCCGGTAGAGGATTATGACCATCAACAACAGCCCACCCATTCGCGCGGCCCAGCGCGCGGCCACAGAGCTTTTCATCACTTACCACCCCTGGAGATGCGTTATCCGAAGCAAAGGCCGGCGTTGCACAATTGGCCCACACGTTATATAATGACGGGAAAATGACTACCTCGTCACGGCATGCAGTGCCGGAACATCCGATTCGCCCCGAGTATAACAGACGAACCGTAAAGGGACAAAACGGGCCAGGAAAGAGGTGCGCATGGCTTCACTGCAACCGGATAAACCCCTGGAAGCGTGGCAGGTATTGGGAGAGCGGGTCGTATATGACAATCTCCCCTGGTTGAGGCTGATCGAACAGCATGTGCTGTTGCCCAACGGCCGGCATATCGAGCGCTATCTGGTCAGCGAAGGCCCGGATGTGGTGATGATGTTTCCGGTGACTCCGGAGGGCCAGGTCATTTTCGTGGAGCAGTACAAGCACGGCATGGGCATGCTCTCGCTGGACCTGCCGGCCGGCTACATGGACGAGAGCGACCCCTCGCCCCTGTTCGCCGCACAGCGGGAGCTGGAGGAGGAGACCGGCTATCGGTCAGAGCGCTGGACGCACCTGGGGAGCCTATTCATGAGCCCCAATCGCTCCCGCGGCCAGATCCATTACTTTTTGGCGGAAGACTGCCGGCCGGCCGGCCAACAGCACCTGGACCCGACGGAGGAACTGCGCGTCTATCTGCGCCGGCTGGAGGACATCCCCGGGATGATGGTGGATGGCTCCGTGCGCACCATTTCCTCCATCGCCGGCATGGCGCTGGGCGTGCTGGCAGTGCGCGGGAGCCTGGCCGGCACAGGGTGAATCCTGTGCTCCATGTGCCGAAGCCTGTAGAACAGGGTTCATCTTCATTTAGGTAGGGGTGAGCGGTTGGAAACATCGGAGAAACGCGCGGATCGCGAGACAGCAGGGCCAGCGCTGGCTCCCCGCCATATTCGCATGGACACCCTGGCGCGCTGGGCACTGCGCGCCGCCGGCCCCCTGATCCTGATCGGCATCCTGCTGTTCGGGGTGGACTTTTCGCGCGCCCTGGCCCTGCTCCTGAACGTCCAGCTCCCCTTGCTGCTCATCTCCTGGTTCGTGATATTCCCGATAGTGGTGATACTGCGCTCCCTCCGCTGGCACATCATCGCCCGCATATACGACATCCGCCAACCGTTTTCCATGAGCATCTTGCTCTATTTCCTGGGCTTCTCCGCCGGCTTCTTCATCTCCGACGGCATCAGCGCCTTCGTGCGTTCGGTGTTCCTCAATCGCGATGGCTACCGCTGGTCGGTCTCCCTCCTGACGCCTTTCTGGGAGAAGACGGTGGAACTCATCGCCATCCTGCTGTCCGGCCTCATCGCCTTTGCCGCCCTGCCCCAATTGGTGTTGAACCGCGGCCTCCTGTACCTGGCCCTGATCCTGGGCGCCGGCATCACCGCCTCCACCGCGCTATTACTCTCGCCAGGCGTCCAGTCCTGGGCCTTTGAGCGCATTTTCCCCTGGCTGGCGCGCCGCACATCCCGCCTGCGCCAGGAATCGGGCGCGGCCCTGCTGGCCGAATTCCGCCGCATGCGGCCGAGGGCGGTGGTCGGCCTGACGCTGTTCTCCATCGCCACCCGCCTGTTGTATTTCTATTCCCTTTACCTGGTGGGACAGGCCATGGGGTGTCCGCTCTCCTTCTGGCAGGTCTCGCTGGTAATGGCCTTCGTCAGCCTGGTCACCATGCTGCCGATCGGCATCGGGGGCATTGGCAGCCGGGATGTGGTGATGATCCCGACCTTTCATCTGTTCGGACAGCCGGCCGAGCAGGCTGTCGCCTTCTCATTCCTGATCCTGCTGACCAACGTCATCTGGCGGGCGCTGGGCGCGCTGGCATGGACGCTTCTCCCGCGCTACCTGCCGGCACCCGCCTCCGAGGATACCCCCTGACCTCGCACGGTCAGCGGAGGTAAGAACATTCGCTATCCATCATAGGAGTATATCCATGCCGGCTCATGGCTCTCGTTCTGCTCGCACCCTGGTCATCGGCATTGACGGTGCGACCTTTGATCAGATCATCCCGCTGGTGAAAGGGGGCCGACTGCCGCACATCGGCGCCCTGCTGGAGCAAGGGAGTTGGGGACCGCTCCGCAGTACCATTCCGCCGGTGACCGCGCCGGCCTGGAGCAGTTTCATGACCGGCGTCAACCCCGGCCGGCACGGCATCTACGACTTCCGCTACCGCGATGCCGGCACATATGAGCTTCGCACCAACAACCTGACCATGAACCGTGCCCCGACCCTATGGGAGGTGCTGAGCCGGCACGACAAGCGCTCCTGCCTGATCAATATCCCGGCTTCCTGGCCGCCGCGGCCCATCAACGGGTTCTGGGTGACGGGCATATTGACGCCGGCGGACGCGACAACCTACACCTATCCCCCCGAGCTGACGGAGCAAATCCGCCGCGCCATCCCCGATTATGAGGTCTGGCCGGCCAGCGTCTTTCATCCCACGGGCCGCGAGCGCGAGTTCCTGCGGACCATCGAGGAGCTGACCTGGAAGCGGGTGGAGCTCTTCCGCTTCCTGCAAACGCGGGCAGAGTGGGATACGGCGATGGTGGTCTTCATGGGGGCGGACCAGGTCCAGCACGCCATGTGGCATTATCAGGACCCGACGCACCCGCAGTATGATCCGGATGCACCGGCCGAGTTCCGCGATGCCATCGCCCACACGTACGAGGTCATCGACGCGGCTGTCGGAGCGCTCCTGGCGGAGGCCGGCCGGGAACTCAATGTCTTCCTGGTCTCCGACCACGGCTTCGGCCCGCTGGACGACTGGTTCCACATCAACACCTGGCTCATCCAGGAAGGGCTGATGGTGGTGAAGCCGCACGTGAAGAGCCGACTGAAGCATCTGCTGTTTTCCTTGGGCTTCACCCCGCTGAATCTGTATGAGTGGTTGCTCCGGCTCAGGCTGAACCGGGCGGTCGCCCATGCCACGCGCCACCGCCGGGAGGAAACCTTTGCCCTACTGCGCCGGCTGTTCGTCTCCTTTGACGACGTGGATTGGAGCCGCACGGTGGCCTATTCCATCGGCAACGCCGGCCCCATCTTCATCAATCTGGCCGGCCGGGAACCGCAGGGCTGTGTCCCGCCGGAGCGCTACGAGGAAACGCTGGAGATGGTGGCAGAACGCCTGCGGCGCATCACCGACCCGCGCACCGGCCGCCCGCTGGTCACCGAAATCGTCTTCGGCAAGGATATATATGCCGGGCCGTATGCCAGCAACGGCCCTGATATCATGGTGCTCATGCGGGATATGCGCGTCTGTGCCTACGGCAACACCCACTTCTCCTCGCACCGCTGGCTGACGCCGGTGTACGGCCGCACGGGCTGGCACCGCATGGACGGCATCCTGGTGGCCGCCGGCCCGGACATCCGGCAGGGGGAGCAAGTCGCCGGCGCCCGCCTCTGGGATGTATATCCCACCATCCTGGCGCTGATGGATGTGCCCATTCCCGCCGGCCTGGATGGTCAGCCCCTGCTCTCCCTCCTGCGCGATGCAGCGCGGGAACGCATCCGCTACGATTCCCAGGGTCTGGAGCAGTATTATCAAAGCGAGGAGCGGTTGGGATACTCCGCCGAGGAGGAGGAGATGATGGAGCGCCACCTGAAGGGGCTGGGTTATGTGTAATGCCATCCCGCGGCGGAGGGTGTAGGGCATGCAGATCATCCGACTCATGTTGGCCATTGCGCTTTGTTGGGGGCTGCCCGGCTTCTTCCTGGTGAGCCTCATCTGGCCGCGGGAGGAAGGGCTTTCCATCCTCGGAAGGGGTGTGCTCTCCGCGGCGTTGAGCGCGGTGGTCACCTCGCTGATTGGCCTGGCGCTGGCCGGCCTGCACCGGCTGAACGCCGGCTGGGCCTGGGGGGCCATGCTGGCGTTGACAGCCGTACTGGCAGGCATATGGCTGGGCCGGCGGCCGGCGCGGCCGCGGTTGGCATGGAGCCGGCGGAGCGCGATCACTGCCTTCATCCTGCTGGTCACCCTGGCGGTCGTCCTGGCGCCGCGGCTCTATCTCGCCTTCGGCCCTAATCCCATTCCCCTGGAGCCCGATTCCTGGGCCTATATGGCCGACACGACCCGCATCATTGCCGCCGGCACCATCCCCGAACGGGTCTATCAATGGGGCATCGAAACCACATTCCCCACCGACAAGGTGCTTTTCCTGCTCTTCAGCGCCGTATTCCAGCTCCTCAGCGGCCTGGACGCGCTGGGCGTGATGACCTGGGTCACCCTGTTGTACGCGGCGGCCGGCGCGGCGGCGCTGTGGCTCTGGCTGCGGGAATTCCTCCCCATCTCCATCGCCTCCGCCCTGACGATGCTGGTCTTCCACGACGATTTGGTGGGCTACGGGCTGTTCTCCAACCGCTTCGGCGAGGAGTTCTTCCGCGCCGAGGGTTTCGCGCTGATGCTGGGATTCGCCGCGCTGTGGTTGACCAGCCGGCAGTTGCACAGCCGCGGTCAGCGCCTATGGCCGCTCATCTCCGTGCTCCTGGCCGTCATGGCGCTGTCGCACGGCGTGGCGGCACTGTCTATCGCGCTGTTGATCGCGGCCTTGTTCGCCGGCCATTGGCTCGTCGAACGTCTGCGAGGAACAGCGCCGCTGGAATTGGCGAAGATCGCCGGCGGCGCGATCACCGCTACCGGCCTGCTGTTCCTCTGTGTCAACGGCGTCCCCCAGCCGCATTTTGCCGGGGTCCTCGCCGATTCCAGCGGCTATCAGCAGTTCGGGGACCAGGACCCCTCATACCTCCTCAAGCTCCGCCTGTCGGGAAAGGATGACGGTCTGTACCTGTACCTGCGGCCGAAATCGCTCCAGCGGTTTTATGAATCTCCTGCACGCCTATGGGAGCTGTTACTGCGCCGTTCCTTCCCGCCGGCCATGACCTTGGGCCGCGCCCGGGCCGGCATCGCCCTGTTTCTCCTGGGAGCGCTGCTGCTCTGTGGGACGCGGGTGCTCCCATCGGCCGCCCGTGCCGCGGCGGCCGGCCTGCTGATGGGCTTCCTGGCCCTGTACGGGATAGGCCTGTTCTTCTCCTGGCGTTATGAGAACTACGCGCTGGCCCTGCACGGCGCCAACCGGGAGTTCCCATATGGCGGGCTGTGCGTGATGGTCCTGGCCGGCATCCTGGCCAGCGCGGGCCGGCAGGCATTCCCGCGCTGCCGGCCGTGGATGGGCCGCCTGTATGGGCTTGCATGGGCCATCGTGTGGCTGGCCCTGCTGGTGCCCGGCTACCGCAATATGCTGAACTCCTATGCGTCCCACGGCGACCTGAACCGCGACGGCATGCGCGCCCTCCAGTGGATCGCCCAGCATACCCCTTCCGATGCGGTTCTGTTGGTCAGCCGCCGCACGGCCGGCTCCGTGGAACTGCTGGCCGGCCGGCGCAGTCTCACCGAGGGCCGGGGCGCCTACCTGCGTCCCGAGGTGCTGGCACAGATTTTCCGGGTCATGGACCAGGCCGAATGCTTCTTCCACGATCCCACCTGCACCGATATCATCACGACGCATCATGTGGATGTGGTCCTGTTCGCGCCGGCGGCGAGCATCGGGGGCAATCTGCCGGATTTTGCCGAGGGCGTGGGCCAGGCCCAGTTGGACTCGGCCCCATACCTGCAGAACATCGCCCGATTCGGCGGCGTGTACATTTACCAGGTGAACCATACGCTGTTGGGAACAGACACCCCACCGGGTCAGGAGGTCGCGCCATGACCGGATCGCTTCCAGACAGCCCACGAGGAAGCGCATCCCTGCCCTGGCGGCAGACAGCGATCGCGCTGGCCGCCATCCTGACGGTGCTGGCCGGCACCTTCCTGCCCCCGCCCCTGCACGACCATATCGCCGTCTGGCAGGCGATTTGGCTGGTTGCCTTATTCCTGGCCAGCGCATGGGTGCCCGGCTACCTGTTGGACGAATGGCTGCATCTCAGCGGGGAGCAGGTGACGCCGGCCTCGCCGGCGGTGTGGATAGCGCTGTCCTGCGGCTTGCTGGCGCCGGCCGGCTGGCTGGTCCTGGCGCTCCACACGCCGCTGACGATGTTCGGGCTGTTGACCGCGGCCACCATCCTGGTCCTGCTCGCGCCGCATCTCATCGGGCGCATCAGCCCGCGCCCCTTGGTCTGGCCCTTCGGCCGGCAGGACAGGACCTGGTTATTCATCCTGGGCATCCTGACGCTGACCCTGTTGGGATTGGCCGTCTGGGGGCCGGAGAACGCCGATAACTGGACGTACAACTCCTATATCCGCGAGTACATCGCCACCAATGCGGTGAACGCCGCGCACCCATCATTTGGGGCGGGGATCCCGGACAGCCCCCGCATGATCTACAACGTCTGGCTGGTGTTCCAGGCCTTTCTGTCACGTGGGGTGGGACTGCACCCAGGCTATGCCTTCGCCCCGCCCTTTAAGGTGTGGATGGCGCTTATGGCCCTTGGGGCGGTATACACCCTGGCGGCGGCATTGTTCCGCACGCCGGCACGCGCCCTGCGCGCCACCGCTATCTTCGCCGCTCTGCTGTTCCTGGCGCCGGGGTTCCGGGAACCCGGCTCGCAGTTTATCACCACCATCAACTACGACAAGTACACCGCCCTTTTTGTGCTCATGCCGGCAGGGATGTTCCTGGTGCTGAAGGCGCTGGAGGGCGCCACCTGGCGGGATTGGGCCGGCCTGTTCGTGCTGGGCGCCGGCCTGTCCGCCGTGCACGCCGAGGTGCTGATGCTCCAGCTCCTTTCCTGCGGCTTTCTGCTGGTGACCCTGCTGGTACTGCGCCATCCTTTTCCCAGGCTTCGGCGCGCGGCCGGCGCCATAGCCTGCCTCTTCCCCTGGAGCGGGTTCGTCGCTTTCACCGCCTGGATGGCGCTGAAGCGGGGGCCGGCGCCGGGGAGCCAGGCATGGGAACTCCTGCATCAGGCCGATCTGGCGCAGGGGCGCATCCGCTTCCTGGGCGGCAGTCAGTGGTTCATCGTGGAACCGACGCTGGTGCTCTACCCACTGCTGGTGATCAGCCTTTTGCTCACCCCGCTGTTGCTTTCCCGCCGACTGCGGGGCCGACTTCCTACCGCACTGCTGTTGGGCAACCAGATCGGCCCGCTGGTGCTGATGTTCCTGCCCGGACTGCCCAATTTGATGGATCAGTTCACGGAATTTAATACCCTGTGGCGCATCGGCTGGATATGCATGCCGGCCTTCACCATCATCTATATCCTGGACGGTTTTGAGGACGTCTGGCTCCCCTGGTGGCAGAGGGCCTGGACCGGACTGCGCCGCATCCTGCCGGCGCCCCTGCGGTACATGCTCATCACCCTGATAGGAGCGGTCTGCCTGGCCGGCTTGGTCTGGACGGCGGTATCCGCTCTCCAGCGGGAGATCATCGGGTGGCGGGCCCGCCAGTGGACACCCAGCCCCGGGCTGTACGAGACACTGGCGCCCCTGGAGCCGGCGGTCAGCGCCATGGGCGCGCCCATGGTCCTGGCTTCCGCCGACGAGACCTACCAAATTCCTTCCATCTGGCCCTTCGCCCGTGTGCTGGCGACGCGCGGCATTCGCGGCACGCTCCCCTCCTTCCCACCGGAGCGCCAGGAGGAGGCCCTGGCCCGGCTCAACCTTGTCAATCAATGGGGTTCACTGGACCCGATCAGCCAGGAGATATTGGACGCGCTCCAGCGGTTCGATGTGGAACTGATCGTGCTGAACCGGGAGCAGATGCCGGCGCTGGAGGATCAATTCGACCGCCTGCCGGCGATGTACTGGAAATTAGCCCGCTCGAACACCCACAGCGTCTATCTCGTGCCGGGCGATCCCTCATCCCCGCTGGCAGTGGTCGGCATGGCGCAGGCGGCCTGGATGCGGGGCGACGAGGAAGAGGCCTGCCGCTTGTTTGACGAAGCCCACAGCCGCCTGCCCGATTTCGCCACGGCCACCGCCGGCGCCGCCTGGTGCGCCGAGCGCGCCGGCCGGGCCGGCGAGGCGCTGGACCTGTATCAGCAGGCCCTGGGCCAACTGGATGCTCTTCCGGCGATGCTCTTGGACGCGGCGCCGGCACTGCGGTCCTGGGCGATCAGCCGGCCAATGACGATACGACTGCTGGCGGACGCGTTCCTCCAGGACACCCATGCTTTCATCGCCGAACGGCTGTCCCGGCTGAGCATGCCTGCCCACGGGACAGCGAGCGGAGGCGCTCTGCTGTGGGTGGGGGGATGGCCGAGGCTGGCGGTGCAGGCGCCGGCGGGCACCCTGGCTTCCTTACAGCTCCTCAGTTCGGTCTCTTCCCCCGTGCGCCTCACACTGCGGGCAGAGGGAGCTGATGGGAATGCGGTGTTCTGCTCCCTCTTGGGAGGACGCTCGGACGGGGATCTGCGCGTGTGGACACAACATATGCTCCTTGCCGGCGAGGAGCAGTTGGTGGAACTGCCGGCGCTCTCCGATGAACGCCTCTGGCTGCAGGCGCAGGGTACCGATGCCGGCAGTTCCTGCATCGCCTACGGCTGGTACATCACAGAGGAACCGGGAGGCCCTGCTCCCCTCTCGCCAGAGGAAGAACGCCTGGCGGAGCGGCTCTCCACCACCCTACCGGGATGGGAACCGAGATGGGCAGGCGAGATTGCCCGCGCACTGCTCCGGCCGAAGGCCGGCGACCCGATACTGGCGACCGCCCTGGCCGGCCGGAACCTGCTCCAGGATGCGGACTTTGCCCTGGGGGAGGCCGGCCCCTGGCGGCGCATCGCGGCGAATCCCGCGGCCCAATTCGCCTTTCTGCCGGATGAAGAAGGGGATCTCGCCGCCGTCGTGCAGGGAGAAGGAACGGTCTATCAGGGCGGATGGTGTCAGACGCTGGCGGTGACCCCCCGCGCAAAATATCTGTACCTGGTGCGGTTGTCGGCGCGACTGGACGCCGGCGGAAAGGTCATCGCCGGCTATTGGGATTACCGCCGGCTGGGGCAGTACCGCACCCAGGTGGTCCAAATGCTGAAGCAGTCCACCGATTGGACGGTGGTGCCGGCAGTGATAGAGGTGCCGGCCGGCGTGCGCTCCCTCAGCTTCTGTCCGGCCCTGCTCTCCGGTCCGGGCGAGGTGCGGGTGGACTGGGCATGGCTCCTGCCGCTGGATGCCCTGCAGTAACGATATTGCGAAGAGGGATGTATAGGGATGGAGAACTACAAGGTCTCAATCGTGATGCCGGCATACAACGAGGCAGAGGCCATCGGGGATGTCCTGGACGCCGTGTTCGCCCTGGGGCTTCCCGAGCTTGAGGTCATTGTGGTGGACGACGGCTCCCACGATCGGACGGGCGAGGTCGCGCGTGCCAAAGGGGCGCGGGTGATTCGCCATCCGTACAACCGCGGCAACGGCGCGGCGGTGCGCTCGGGCATCCGCGCCGCGACGGGCGACATCGTGGTCATCATGGATGCCGACGGTCAGCATGACCCAGCCGACATCCCGCGCCTCCTGGAGAAAATGGACAGCTATGACATGGCCGTGGGGGCGCGGCCGGCCGGCGCCGGCGCCTGGCACCGCAACCTGGCCAATTGGGTATATAACCGCTTCGCCAGCTACATCGCCGGCTTTCCGATCCTGGACCTGACCAGCGGCTTTCGCGCCATCCGCGCCCCGCTGGCCAAATCCCTGTGCTACCTCCTGCCGAACACCTTCTCCGCCGCGGCAACTATGACGCTGGCGGTGGCGCGCGGCGGCTACGGCATCACGTATGTGCGCATTCAGGTGCGCCGGCGCGCCGCCGGCAAAAGCAAAATCTCCCTCCTGCGCGACGGTTTCCGCTTCTTCGTCCTTATGGCCAAGGTGGCCACCCTCTTTTCGCCGCTGAAGGTCTTTGGGCCGCTCAGCGTCCTGGTCGGAGGCCCCGGCTTCGTCTACGCCATTTACCGGCTGGCCATCGGCAAAGCCTGGACCATCCCCATCACTATCTCCCTGACCATGGGAGCGCTCATCCTGGTGCTGGGCTTGATTTCCGAACAGATCGCCACCCTGCGCTTTCAGCAAATGGAATGAGGCATGGCAGAAACGTATCCTCCACTACGTGCCAGCATTATCATCCCGATGTACAACGCCAGCGCATACATCGCCGGCTGTCTGGACAGCCTGCTCCATCAGACCGTCCCAAGGGATGCATACGAGGTGATCGTGGTGGACGACGCCTCGACAGATGGAAGCGCCGAGCTGGTACGAGCGCGGTATCCCGGCGTCCGACTGATCCAGACGCCGGCGAACCTGGGATTTGCCGGCGCCGCCAACCTGGGCGCCCGAGAAGCCCGCGGGAAATGGGTGGTGTTTCTGAACGCCGACACGCGGCTGGTCCCCGATTGGCTGGAGCATCTGCTGGCAGTGGCGGAGAGCGATGCGCGCATCGGCGGGGTGCAGGCGGTGCAGATATTTCAATGGCGCCGGCCCAGGGGGACCCACGAGGAAACGCCCTACTATCTGGACCTCTGCCCATGGGGCTTCACGCGCTATTATCCGGCCGGCGGCCGCTCGGACCCCATCCCCACCATGTTCCTCTCCGGCGCCGGCTGTGCCGTGCGCCGGGAGTGGCTGGAACAATACGGGCCGCCTTTCGATCCGCTTTTTTATATGTACGGGGAGGATCGGGATCTGGCACTGCGCCTTATCGTCCAGGGCTACCGCATCTACGCCGTGCCGCAGGCCAGGATGTGGCATGATCATCCCAACCCACTGATCAATCCTGGGGTGGGACTGCACAAGGCGAACCTGGCGGCGCGCAACGGCTGGCTGGCGTATCTAAAGAACATGTATCTGGCGGAATTCCTGGCTTATGCGCCGGCCCTCCTGGCCGGCAGTTTCCTGCGCGCCTGGGAATTTCCGGGGCCTTTATGGCGCCGGCTGGCCGCCGGCCTGGGCTATTTCCTGCTGACCCTGGTCTACCTCGTGCCGGCGCTCTGGTTTTACCTGGTGCGCCACGCGGCGGAGCGGCGGCAGAACCTCCGCCGGCGCACCCAACCTGCCGGCTGGCTCCTGCGGATGCTCCTGACCCCGGCCGCGCGCCGCACCTGGGAATGAGATATGAGCCGCCGGCATGGGTCGGAAATTGTCATCCTGCTCACGCTGATGGGCCTGGCGCTGGCACTGCGCCTCTGGCGCCTGGGAGAAGAGAGCCTCTGGATAGATGAGGCCAACGCCTTCGCCCAAAGCGCCGGCACCTGGGCCGACGTCCTGCGCATATCCCGCCAGGAACCGCTGGATTTTCCACTGGAGCGCTGGATCCTGCATCCGCTGACCACCTACCCGCCGAATGAGTTCCTCTTCCGCCTGCCGGCGGCGCTGTGGGGCGTGTTGGGCGTGGCGTTGACCTATGCCCTGGCGCGGCAGATATGGGACAAGGAGACGGCCCTGCTGGCCGCCGGCCTGCTGGCCCTCTCCCCCTATCACATCCGCTACAGCCAGGAGGCGCGCAATTACACCAGCTTTCTCGCCCTGCACCTGCTGACGCTCCTGGCGCTGGTGCGGGCCGTGCGCCGGCGGGGACGCGCCGACTGGATACTCTACGCCCTGGCCGCCGGCATCGCCCTCTATGACCACCTTTACAGCCTCATCGTCCTGGCATGGCAGTGGGGCCTGCATGCCCTGCTGGCCCTGGTGAACACCCGACGCCAGGAACCCATCGGGGGGATCGGCCGGCAAACCCTTCGGGCACATTCGCTGGCGCTCCTGGGGGCCGGCGCGCTCCTGCTTCCCTGGGCCATCTATGTCGCCGGCGGGCCGTTCCTGCAGGAGCTGGGCACCTCCAGCGGGTTATTCCATGCACCGGGGACCCTTCGCCTGGAGCCGGACCTGTTCCTGCGCATGCTGTGCTGGTTCACGGCCAATCGAGGGGAGGCAGTGCCGGCGGCATGGATCGCGCTGGTGGGGATGGCCGGCGCATGCGCCCTCCCCGCCAGACCGGCGCGCCGGCTGGCCTGGCTGACCACCATTTACATGGCCGGCGTTTTCCTGACGGTAGCGGTGCTGTCGCGGCTCAGCGGCACCTATCTGGCCTACCGCCGTCTGCTGTTCCTGCAACCTCTGCTGTTCCTGCTGACAGCCGGCGGGTATTTGGCGCTGGCACGCTGGGCCTGGCGGCGGATCACGCGCCGGCCGCGGTCGGCCGGCGAAGTGCTCCTGCCGGCCCTGTTGATCCTCGCGGCAGGGCTGGCCTGGACGCCGGCCCTCCGGGACCATTACCGCTCCGAAAAGGAAAACTGGCGGGCCGTCGCCCAGGTCCTGAAGAACGAGGCCGGCGAGCGGGATTGGGTGGTCAACTGCGCCGACAGCGCCAACGCCTGGCAGGCCCTGCGGGTGTATCTGGGGCCGACAGCGAGGACCCTGCAGTTACTGACGCCGGCCCAGGCGGGACAGCGGCTTGGCTCCACCTCCCGCCGGCCGGCGCGCATCTGGTACATTCTGCCCATACCGGTGAATGAGGGCGCCGGCCAGGGCTGGCAGTTCAACGACCCGCGCCACCTGCGCCCGCTGGACGGGGACCGCTCCCTGCCGCCCCATGCCCTGATGCTCTCCCTGGAGCGCTGGGAGGTGCCGGCCAAGGACCCACAGTTTCTGATCCAGAGCCTGCTGGAGGCACTGGCACGCACCTATTCCACCTCGCTTCCCATCCCGCTGGACTGGCGCTTCAATGCCCTGAACGCCTGGGCATCCTATCACGATGCGCAGGGGGATTGGGCGCCGGCACTGCGCGCCTACCAGACGGTGATGGCTGTACCGGCGGTGCCCGCGGCTATCCGGGAAAATCTGGCCGGCCTGACGGGGTATCTGTCCTGGAGGCTGGAACATGCCGGCGAAGTGGTGCCAGGCTCCTACTGGGATGCGCCGCGCTTCGGGGAGGCCCTTCGGGCGTATGCCCGCCAGCAGGGCATGCCCGTGGAGAGGGCGGACCAGCTCATGCAGTGGACCCTGGCGCTGGAGGCGGAGATGGGAGAGGAGCTTCCCGCCGGCTCCCAGGTTTGGCGCTTTGAGCGCCCGGAGGACCTGGGGGCATGGGACATCCGCCTGGCCGGCGCGTCAGCACACATCGCGCCGGGCGCGGAATGCGGCGGTGGATGGGCCGGCTGTCTGCGCATCGAAACCCAAGGTGCCGGCTATCACGGCTCGCTGGAACGCCGCCTGCATCTGGAACCCGGGCGCGCCTACCTCCTGCGTTGCCGCATGCGCACTGCCTCGACGCTGGCCCTGCAGGGCAAGGTGCTGTATGTATCCTACCGCCAGGCATGGCGCCGGCCCGGCGCCTATGCCAGCGCCTTCTGGGGCAGTGCCGGCTGGCAGACCTTTGTGGCCCTGTTCGTCCCGCCGGCCGGCGTCTCCGAGATCACCCTGGCGCCGGTGCTGGTGGATCATGCCGGCGCCCTGTGGATCGCCGAGGTGAGTGTCATCCCCCTCTCGCCGTGAACCATCGGCCCCGCCAACTCCCCTTCCCCGTGTGCGGGAAAGCCCATACAGGGGGCACACCAACAGGGGGTGTCCCCTGCTTTGTCGCTGGGGGATAGTGATGGTATACTTTTGGCATCATACTGCGCGTTGGCGGGAGAAGGGCATCGTTGAAGGTCGCGCTGGTGCATGATTGGCTGAATCAGATGGGCGGTGCCGAGGGGGTGCTGGAGGAGCTGGTGCGCATTTTCCCCGAGGCGCCGATCTACACGTCCATTTACTGGCGGGAAAAGATGCCGGCGGCGTACCAGGCCTGGGACATCCGCACCACTTTTCTGGACCGCTGGCTGCTGGTCAAGCGCCATCATCAACTGTTCCTGCCCATGTATCCCCTGGCCTTCGAGAGCCTGGATTTGCGCGGCTACGACGTGGTCATCACCAACAAGAGCGGCTTCTGCCACGGGGTGATCACCCCCGCCGGCACCCTGCACATCTGCTACTGTCTCACCCCCACGCGCTACCTGTGGAACACCTGGGAATACCTGGAGCGGGAGCAGGCCGGCCGCGCCGCTCGCGCCGTCCTGGCGCCCTTCCTCCAGTACCTGCGGCTGTGGGACCGGCTGGCGGCAGACCGGGTGGACCGCTTCGTGGCCATCTCGCGGGAGGTCCAACAGCGCATCGCCCGCGTCTACCGCCGGCCCGCGGACATCATCTACCCGCCGGTGCATACCGAGCGCTTTCGGCCGGCAGATGGGCCGCACGATTATTATCTCATCGCCTCCCGCCTGATCCCCTATAAGCGCATTGACCTGGCCGTGCAGGCCTTCAACCAGCTCGACCGGCCGCTGGTCATCGCCGGCGATGGGCGGGACCGCCGCCGGCTGGAGGCCATGGCCGGGCCGAATGTGCGCTTCCTCGGGCGGGTCAGCGACGAGGAGCTGGCGAAGCTGATGGCCGGCTGTCGGGCCTTCATTTTCCCCGGCCTGGAGGATTTCGGCATCGCGCCGGTGGAAGCGCTGGCCGCCGGCCGGCCGGTGATCGCCTATGCCGGCGGCGGGGCGCTGGACACCGTCATTGACGGCCTTACCGGCGTCTTATTCTACGAGCAGAGCCCGGCGGCGCTGGCGGAAGCGGTGCGCCGGCTGGAGGCGCTGGGCGAGGACCATTTCGACCCGCTGGAACTGCGCCGGCAGGCGGAGCGCTTTTCCGCGGAGCGCTTCCGGCAGGAGTTTCGCGCCTATGTGGAGCAGGCCTACGCCGAACATGTGGCGTCCCTGCCGGCGCCGCGGCGGGCATGAACGTCACAGGAGGTAGCCAGGCGATGGAACTGCGGCGCTATTGGTACATCATCTGGAAGCGCTGGTGGCTCGTGGTGGGGCTGGTACTGCTGACGGGCGTGATTTCCGCGCTGACCATGCCGGCGCGCCCGCAGATGTATCAGGCGCGCCTGCGGGTGACGGTGGGCCTGAAGCCCGAGGAACGCGGCCCTACTACCTATACCTACGACCGCTACTACACCTGGCTGACGTCGGAATATCTGATTGACAGCTTCAGCGAGCTGGTGAAGAGCCAGGCCTTCGCCGATGACGTGAGCGCCCGGCTGGCCGGCGCCAATCCCCCCATCCATGTGCCGGCCGGCGCCATCCAGGGCGCCACCGTCTCGGAACAGCTCCACCGCATCCTGACCATTATCATCACCTGGCCGAACCCGGAGGAACTGCGCGCCATCGCGGACGCGGCGGTGAGCGCCCTGCGGGAGGAGAACGCCAAGTATTTCGCCCAGTTGGGAACCGAGAGAGCGGATATTTACGTCATAGATGCGCCGGTGATCGCGCCGGTGGGACCGAGCCTGCGCGAGCGGCTGGACCTGCCCATCCGGCTGTTCCTGGCGCTGGTGGCCGGCATTGCCCTGGCGTTCCTGCTGGACTACCTGGACATCAGCGTGCGGGGCAAAGAGGATGTCGAGGCGATGGGCCTGGTAGTGCTGGGACAGATACCGGCGCGCCGGCGTTTCCCCTGGGGCCGGCGGGGGCCGTAAAAAGGCCCTGCCTTTGCCCATGTGCCGTTCCTGTGGTACAATTTTACAGTGCAGTTCGGGAACGGGATAGAGAATAGAGAGGAGAGGTTCGCGGTGGAACTGAAGGATTACCTGAAGATACTGCGCAAGCGGGGCTGGATCATCGTGCTGGTGGCGCTCATCGCCGGCACCGCCGCCTTCGGCTTCAGCAAGCTCCAGACCCCTATCTACAAGGCCAATATCCAGCTCAGCGTCGAGCCGGCGCGCCTCGACTGGGGACTCAGCAACACCGTCAAGGACATCCTGCGCAGCTATGTGGTGCGCCTGAACAGCCACTCCATGGCCCAGAAGGTCATTGACCGCGCCCAGCTCGACATGACCACCGATGAGCTGAAAAGCAAGGTCTTCATCAGCTCCGACGCGTCCAACTATACCATCGAGATCGAGGCCCGTGACAGCGACCCACAAGTCGCTATGCAAATCGCCCAGACCATGGCGGAACTCTTCGTCCAGGAGCGGGAGCAGTGGAACCAGGAGCAGGACCAGCGCGACCGCATCGTGGTTTCCATCGTGGACAATGTGCGGCGCGCCGAGATCCACACCCCCAAGACGAAGATGAACGTGCTGGTCGGCCTCATTTTCGGGGCCATTGTGGGAGCCATCATCGTCTTCTTCATGGAGTGGCTGGAATCGGATATCGTGCGGGCGCCGGAAGATGTGGAGCGTTTCGTGGGATGGACAGTGCTGGGCACCATCCCCGCCGGCGTCGAAGCCTCCGCCGGCCGGCGCTCCCGCCGCAAAGCCCGCGCCCTTGCATCACCTGAACCCTATCAGGCCCTAGGAAGAGGATCCAGATGACCGAATCACATACCCAGCTCATCACGGTGCAGGACCCGCGCTCGCCCATCGCCGAAGCCTACCGCACCCTGCGCACCAACCTGGAGTTTTCCAGCCTGGACAATCCTCTCCGGACCTTGGTGGTGACCTCCGCCGGCCCGGAAGAGGGCAAGTCCACCACCCTGGCCAATCTGGCGGTCACCATGGCGGAGGCCGGCCGGCAAACCATCCTGGTAGACTGCGACCTGCGCCGGCCGCGCCTGCACACCTTCTTCGGGCTGGATAACTCGCGCGGCCTGACCACCATGATGGTGGATGAAGGGGCGATGAAGGACCCGCCCCTGCTGGCCACCGGTGTGGAGAACCTCTGGCTCCTGCCCAGCGGCGCCCTGCCGCCCAACCCGGCGGATATGCTGGCCACCCGGCGTATGGTCGAGGTCATCGAGGCCTTGAAAGCGCGCGCCGATATGGTGCTCTTCGACGCACCGCCGGTCATCGCCGTGACCGATGCCGCCATCCTGGCGACCCGGGTGGACGGGGTACTGCTGGTGGTGAGCGCCGGCATCACCAAACGCGACTACGTGCTCCAGGCCAAGGAACTCCTGGAGCGCGTGAACGCGCGCGTGGTGGGCGTGGTGCTGACCAACGTCTCCTTTGACGCCACCCTGCACCGCTATTACGGAGAGGGATAACGGTGCATTTCCCTGCGGCGTGGGCAGATGGCTGAGGCAATGGACAGCAGTGGCATGCCGGCGCTGGACGGTCGGATTGACCTGCACGCCCATATCCTGCCCGGGGAGGACGACGGGCCGCAGACCCTGGAGCAGGCGCTGGAAATGGCGCGCATCGCCGCCGCAGACGGCATCACCTGCATCGCGGCCACGCCGCACAACGTGGGATGGGCAAAAGCGGACCACCGCTCGCGCATCCGCCGGGAAGCAACGGCACTACAACAGCAGTGCCACCAGGCCGGCATTCCCCTGTGCCTTCTGCCCGGCGTCGAAATCTACATTGACTTCGATTTGCTGGAGCAGTTGCAGGATGGACGGGCATTTCCGCTGGCAGACAGCCGCTATGTGCTTCTGGAAATGCCCCATTCCGCGTTTCCTCTGTACACCGAGGAGCTGGTCTTTCATCTCCAGGTCAAGGGCTATGGGGTGATGCTGGCCCATCCGGAGCGCAATGCCCTGGTGCAGGCGAACCCGAGCATGCTGGCGCCGCTGGTGGAGCGGGGGACACTGGTGCAGATTACCGCGGCCAGCCTGGCCGGCCAGTTCGGGCCCCTCGTGGCGCGCACCGCGGCCTATCTACTGCGCGGCCGGCTGGCGCATGTCATTGCCACGGATGCCCATAACGACCTCCGCCGGCGGCCGGAGCTTTCGGCCGCTGTGGCCGCCGCCGGCGAGATCATCGGGCCGGCGGAAGCGGAACAAATGGTGCGGGATATTCCACGCGCCATCCTGGCCGGCGAGATCATCACCCCCGACCCACCCCTGAGCCGGGTGCGGCGGGGCAAATCCTGGTGGGTGCGGGCACTCAGCGGCCGGCACCTCTCGGGCTGATTCGCGTACCAAATTTACTGTCAGGGGAGGAAGCGATGAAAGGGCTGATCCTGAGCGGCGGAAAAGGGACCCGGCTGTACCCCATCACCTATACCAGCGCCAAGCAGTTGGTGCCCATCGCCAATAAGCCGGTGCTCTTCCGGGTCATCGAGGCGATTGTGGAGGCCGGCATCCGCGACATCGGCATCGTCGTCGGCGATACCGCTGAAGAGGTCATGGAGGCCGTCGGAGACGGTTCGCGCTGGGACTGCCGCATCACCTACATCCGTCAGGAGGCCCCCCTGGGTCTGGCCCATGCGGTGAAAATCTCCCAGGACTATATCGGCGATGAGCGCTTCGTCATGTTCCTGGGGGACAACGTCATCCAGGGCGGCATCTCACCCCTCATCGCGCAGTTCGCCACCTCCGACTACAACTGCCAGATCGTGCTGAAGCGCGTCGAGCATCCCGAGCAGTACGGCGTGGCCGAGCTGAAAGACGGGCGCATCGTGCGCCTGGTGGAGAAGCCGCGCCATCCCAAGTCCAACCTGGCGCTGGTCGGCATCTACATGTTCGACCACCACATCTTTGAGGCGGTGAACGCCATCACCCCCTCCTGGCGCGGGGAACTGGAGATCACCGATGCCATCCAGTACCTGATTGACCATGGCTATAAGGTCTACCCGCACATCCATGAGGGGTGGTGGATCGACACGGGCGCGCCGGGGGACCTGCTGGAGGCCAACAGCCTGGTGCTGGACGAGATCGCCCACACCATTGAGGGGTATGTGGACCGGGATTCGGAGATCAACGGCAAGGTGACCATCCAGAAGGGTGCCGAGATTATCAACAGCAGGATCCGCGGGCCGGCCATCATCGGGGAATACTCGCGCATCGTCAACTCCTACATCGGCCCCTTCACCTCCATCTATCACCATGTGCTCATCGAGGACAGCGAGATCGAGCACTCCATCGTGCTGGAGTACAGCAAGATCATTGATATCCCTCAGCGCATCGAGGACAGCCTGATCGGGCGCAATGTGGAGATCCGACGTTCGCCGCTGAAGCCCAAGGCCTATAAGATGACGCTGGGGGACAACAGCCGCGTCGGCATCCTGTGATGCCGGCGGCATCCCATACGAGGTACAGGAGCATATGTCTGAGAAACGGACACGGGTCACGCTGATCTACCCGGGCATCGCCGGCTATGGGTTCAACTCCCTGGCCCACGGCATGGAAGCCGGCTGGGTCAGCCACGGCCTGGCGCATATCAGCTCCGCCGCCAAGGCGGAGGGCTTTCACGTGGATTTGATCGACCTGCGCGCCCTGAAAGGATGGGAGGAGTTCGAGGCGGAGATCGCGGCGCGCCGGCCGGATGTCATCGGCGTCACTATGATGAGCGTGGACTTCAACCCGGCCAACGAGGCCATCCGCCGAGCCAAGGCCGTCCTGCCGGAACTGGTCGCCGTGGTCGGCGGGCCGCACCCCACGGTGGCCGTCGAGGAGGTCGCCGCCAACCCGGCCATTGATTACATCGTCCTGGGAGAGGGGGAGATCACCTTCCCCTGGCTGTTGAACGAGCTGGAGGCCGGCCGGCGGCCCGAGGACCGCGTCCTGCTGGGCCAGATGCCGGATCTGGACGCCCTGCCCTTCCCGGACCGCGAGCTGTTCCTGGAGGAATGGCGCAAGCACGGCTACACGCTGGACTCGCCCGAGGTGCCCTTTGTGGAGGAACTGCCGCCGCCCTTCCTGACGATCATCGCCGGCCGCGGCTGTATGTACAACTGCAACTTCTGCCAGCCGGCGGAGCGCAAGATTTTCGGCCGGCGGGTGCGCCGGCGCTCCGTCCCCAACATCATCCGCGAGCTCCAGGAACTGCGCGAGCGCTACCATTTCGCCAGCTTCATGTTCCACGACGACTGTCTGACCGAGGACCGCGAATGGGTCATCGAATTTTGCCAGGCCTACCGCGAGGCCGGCTTCACCCAACCCTTCTTCTGCCAGAGCCGGGCCGACATCATCGTGAAAAACCCGGACATGGTCAAGCTGATGGCCGAGGTGGGGCTGAAGGGGTACTTCATCGGGTTCGAAAGCGGCAATGACCGGGTCCTGCGCTTCCTGCGCAAGGGCACCACGCGCGCCATCAACCTGGAGGCGGCCCGCATCTGCAAGCGCTACGGCATCAAAATCTGGGCCAACTATATGCTGGGCATCCCCACCGAGACGCGCGAAGAGGTCATGGATACCATCTCCATGCTGAAGCAAATTGATCCGGACTACTACAGCCCGGCCTTCTACACGCCCCACCCCGGCAGTGACCTGTACGATTACTGCATCGAGCACGATCTCTCGCTCATCACCAGCCATGACCAGTACCGCCGCAACCCGACGGAGATGAAAATCAAGGGACAGGATTATACCTTCCTGCAGTGGGCGCTGGAGGAATCCCAGCGCCGCACCTGGTACAACCGCCTGCGGCGCTGGGCGGCGCGCACCTGGAAGCGCTATGCCAATCCGCGCAAGATCGCCCGCAAGCTGGGGCGGATGCTGGGGCTTGCGCGCGGCTCTGCCCAGCCGGCCTGATCCCGGCCACACTTATCACGACCACGAGGGAGGATGGAAGCAACGTCACAATGAGAAACATCATGGTCACCGGCGGCGCCGGCTTCATCGGCTCCAACTTCGTGCACTATCTGCTGGAGAAGTACCCGGACTACCGCGTGCTGGTCTTCGACAAGCTGACCTATGCCGGCAACCTAGCCAACCTGGCCGACCTGGCCGGCCACCCCCGTTACCACTTCGTGCGCGGCGATATCTGCGACGCCGAGGCCGTGCGCGCCGCCATCCGTCAGTACGACATTGACACCATCGTCAACTTCGCCGCCGAGACCCACGTGGACCGCTCCATCATGGACGCGGATGCCTTCATCCGCACCGACATTTACGGCACCTACGTCCTGCTGGAGGCGGTCAAGGAGTTCCGGCTGGAGCGCTTCCACCAGGTCAGCACCGATGAGGTGTACGGCGAGGTGCTGGAGGGTTCATCGGTGGAGACCGACCCCCTGCGGCCGCGCAGTCCCTATGCGGCCAGCAAGGCCGGCGCCGAGCACCTGGTGCAGGCCTACTTCGTGACTTACGGCCTGCCGGTCACCATCACGCGCGGCTCCAACAACATCGGCCCATATCAATATCCGGAAAAAGTGGTGCCCCTCTTCATCACCAACGCCATTGACGACCTGCCTCTGCCGCTGTACGGCGACGGCACACAGCAGCGCGATTACCAGTACGTGCTGGATCACTGCGAGGGCATTGACATCGTCCTGCACCACGGGAAACCCGGCGAGGCGTACAACCTGGGCACCGGGGTCGAGACCCGCAATATTGACATGGCGCGCCTGATCCTGCGCCTGCTCGGCAAGCCGGAGAGCCTCATCCAATTCGTGAAAGACCGCCCGGGCCACGACCGCCGCTATTCCATCAACTGCGACAAGATCAAGGCGCTGGGCTGGCGCTCGCGCCATACCTTCGAGGAAGCGCTGGAGAAGACGGTGCGCTGGTACGTGGAGCATGAGGAATGGTGGCGCCCCTTAAAGAGCGGGGAGTACAAGGAATATTACCGCCGGCAGTACCTCCAACGCTGACATCCTCGCCCATCCCGGAAAGGGCCGGCCGGTGGGCGCGGCCCTTTCCCATCTTGCCGGCGGGCATATCAGGATGAACCTCATGAGCGAGGAAACTGAGCGCCTGGAAATTACCCCTTCCCTCTCCATCCCGATGGAGGAACTCTCGTTCCATTTCTCGCGCGCCGGCGGCCCAGGCGGACAGCACGTCAACACCTCCGAGACACGGGTCGAACTGCGCTTCGACGTGCGCCGTTCGCCATCTTTGAGCGAATGGCAGAGGGAGCGCATCCTGGAACGGCTGGGCACGTATATTGACTCCGATGGGGTACTGCATTTGTTCGCCGCCTCGCGGCGGAGCCAGCGGCAGAACCGGCAGGAGGCCATCGAGCGCTTTCAGAAACTGCTGGCGCAGGCACTGCGCCCGCGCCGGCCGCGCCTGCCGACTCAACCGCATCCGGCGGCGCGCGAGCGCCGGCTGACGGCCAAGCGCCGGCGCTCCGAGATCAAGCGCCTGCGCCGCCTGCCCCCGGACGAACTGTGATCGAGGTGCCCTGGGAGGAACCCGGCCCCATTTGTGAGCGCTCGTCAGTTGTGCTACAATTTTGCCGGCCTGTCCGACAGCGACACGGCCGGCATCCCAATCTCACTGGGCAAAAGGAGGTGCCTCTGGAATCGTCAGCATTAGCTCGACGCATTGTGGACTTGTTGGTGGAAAAGAAGGCAACGGATACCCTGTTGTTGGACATTCGCGAGATTTCCCTCCTGGCCGACTACTTTGTCATCACGACCGGCGAGGTCGATCGGCAGATCGAGGCCATGGTGGAGGAGCTTTCGGAAACCCTGAAGCACGAGGGGCGGGTCATCCCCCTGCGCGTGGAAGGGGAGGCCTCCTCCGGCTGGGTGCTGATGGACTACGGCTCGGTCGTGGTGCACCTTTTCTCGCCGGCGATGCGCGACTACTACCGCCTGGAAGACCTGTGGAAGAACGCCAGGGTGCTGGTGCGCATCCAATAGCGCCGGCGCCTCCCCATCGCTCCTGGTCCGGCTGACGCTGGCCGGCGTCCGACACGCATCCAGGTGGGGAGAAGAAGCATGAAAGTGATATATGCGGTAGGGGCGCGGCTGGCCGGCGGCGGCATCGGCAATACCGCCTATCATGCCGCCGCCGGCATCTGGC
>JAPWUQ010000042.1 GCA_028275445.1 Anaerolineae bacterium
GCTGGCCGGCGTCCGACACGCATCCAGGTGGGGAGAAGAAGCATGAAAGTGATATATGCGGTAGGGGCGCGGCTGGCCGGCGGCGGCATCGGCAATACCGCCTATCATGCCGCCGCCGGCATCTGGCATGCCGGCGCACTGGCCCGCCTGCTGGTAAGTTCCTCCCGTCCGACTCCCATCCCATCCTCCCTGATCCGCTCCATGGGATGGGCCGGCCGCGCCCTGAAGCGCGCCGCCCTCTGGGACGCCTCTGGGCGCATCTATGCCCTGGGGGATGCTCTGTTCGACCTGTGGGCAAGCCGGCAGATCATACCCTGCGATATCTTTCACGGCTGGAGCACCATGTGCCGGCGCTCCCTGCCCCGCGCACGCGCCCTGGGCGCGGTCACGGTCGTGGAACGTGCCTCCTCGCACCCGCTGGAACAGGATGCTATCCTGCGCCGGCTGGAAGAACGCTACGGCCCATGCCAGCGGCCATCCCCATGGCATATCCAGCGGGCAATGGAGGAGTTCGAACTGGCCGATTACGTGGCGGTGCCGTCGGAATTCGCCTGGCAGAGCTTCACTCAACGCGGCTTTCCCGCCCACAAGCTGTTGCTCCTCCCCTACGGCGTGGATACGGCGCGCTTCCAGCCGGCGGAGGATGAACGTCCCTCCGATCATCCCTTCCGCGCCCTGTTCGTGGGCCAGGTCACAGCGCGCAAGGGGGTGCTGGAACTGCTGGAGGCCTGGCGCCGGCTGGACTGGCGCGACGCGGAGCTGTGGCTCGCCGGCCGGCCGGACGCCCCTACCCAACGTCTCCTGCGCCCATATGCCGGCCTGCCCGGACTGCGTTGGCCCGGCTTTGTGCCCGACCCCGTGACGATGTACCAGCGCGCTGACATCTTCGTCTTCCCCTCGCATGAAGAGGGCAGTGCCCTGGTGACCTATGAGGCCATGGCGTGCGGCCTGCCGATGATCACCACGTTTCAAGCCGGCTCCGTGGCGCGCCATGAGCAGGAGGCCCTCATCATTCCTGCCGGCGACGTGCCGGCGCTGATGGAAGCCCTGGTGCGCCTGCGGGAGGATGGAAACCTGCGCCGGCGGCTGGGACAGGCGGCGCGCCGGCGCGTGGAGGAGTATACCTGGGAGGCGTACGGCCGGCGGCTGGTGCAGGCCTACGCCCACATTCTGGGACAGGAGCCATGAGCCTCGGACAGCGCGCAGTGCGGGGGACGGTCATCGTCCTGGCCAGCTCATACACCAACATGGCGGTAGGCTTTCTGACCACGATCCTGCTGACGCGTCTGCTCTCCCCCGACGACTTTGGTCTCATGGCATTGGCCACCTTCTTCTTTTCCCTGCTGGACCTGCGCAACAAGATGGGGTTGGACTTCGCCTTCGTGCACCGCCAGCCAACCACCGATGAGCTGGTGGCCACCCATCTGGGACTGCAGTGCGCCCTCTCCCTGGGCACGGTGGTGCTGGTGCTGGCGGCCTCCCCCCTGCTGGTTATGGCCGGCTACTCGCCCCGGCTCCCCTGGATCATGGCCACGCTGGCCGGCATTGGCCTGATCGAGGCCGCCGGCACTACCCCGCGCCTGGTGCTGGAAAAGGAGCTGGCCTTTGCCCGCTCCACCGTGGTCATCACGGGTTCCCTCATCGCCGCCAACGCGCTGGCGGTCTTCCTGGCCTGGCGGGGCGCCGGCCTGGTCAGCCTGCTGGTGCAGTCGGGGGCCAACATCCTTTTCTCCACCTTGGGCCTGTGGTACATGAGCCGGCTCCGCCTGCGGCGCGCCTTCCGCCGGCAACTGGCCGGCTGGATGCTGCGCTTCGGATTGGCTGTGGCGGTCGGTTCGGTTGCGGCAGTGGTGCTCCTGCAGTATGATTATTTCCTGGTCGGCACCTTCGTGGGCGCCACGGCGCTGGGGTATTACGAGCGGGCGTACAAGATCGCCGTGTGGCCCACGGGGTTGGTCACCCATGTGGTCTCGCGCACGGCGTTCCCGACCTACGCCAAGGTGCAGGATGATCGCGGCCGGCTTTCCCAGGCCTTCAACATGACCCTGTGGCTCATCACTATGGCGGCCCTGCCCATCGCCATGGCTATGTTCGTGACCGCGCCCGACTTCGTCCGGGTGCTGTTCGGGGAGCGTTGGCTCCCAAGCGCCCAGTTGCTCCGCCTGCTGGTGGCCGTGGCCATGCTGCGGCCCCTGCTGGACGACACCGGCGCGCTCTTCAACGCTGTGGGTCAGCCGCGCCGCATCAGCACCGTGCTGGTCGTGCAGGCGGTGACGCTGGTGCTCCTGGGCACGCCCATGACCTGGCGCTGGGGGGTGATGGGCACGGCGGTGGCGGTGGGCATCGCCTTTCTCGCCGGCATCATCCTCGATTATTGGTACGTCCGCCAGGTGGTGGGCCTCTCCTTGACGCAGGCCTTCGGCGTGCCGGCATTGGGCCTGGCCGCCGGCCTGTTCGTCTGGTGGGGCGGCCGGCAGTTCCTGGGCACCGCCGGCTGGCCCCCCCTGGCGCGGCTTATTGTCGAGGGAGGAATGAGCCTGGCGGCGTTTTACGTCGTGGCGGGTATGCTCCAACGAGAGCTGATTCGCGAGCGGCTCCGGCTGGTCTGGTCACTGTTATGGGGGCGGACGGCAAAAGGGCTATGAGCCAGGAATGGCCGGCTGTCTCGGTGGTCGTGCCCACATACAATCGGGCGAGCGTCCTGCGACGCTGTCTGGAAGCCCTGACGGCCCAGGAGTATCCTGGCCGGCTGGAAATCATCGTGGTGGACGACGGCTCGACCGACGGGACGCCCCAGGTCGTGGAGGAATTTGCCTCCCGCGGCGTGCGCTACCTGCGCCAGGCCAACCGGGGGCCGGCGGCGGCGCGCAACCGCGGCATCTCCGCCGCCGGTGGGGAGATCATCGCCTTCACCGATGATGACTGCCTGCCGCCCCCCGATTGGGTCAGCCGGCTGGTGCAGGGGTACCTGGAGCATCCGGAGGTCGCCGGCGTCGGCGGGTACCTGGCGCCGCCGGCGGAAATGCGCGACAATCCCATCGCCCAATATGAGCGCAGTGTGGGCCGGGAGGTCTACGGCGCCGGCGAGGAGGAGGTCGTCGCCGGCTTCGACTGCCCGGCCGGCGGCACGGCCAACATGTCCTACCGCCGGCCGGTGCTGGAAGAGGTCGGCGGCTTCGACGAGAGTTTCCCCTATGCCGCCGGCGAGGACGCCGACCTGAAATGGCGTATTTGTCAGCGGGGAGCACAGCTCCTGTACGTGCCGGTGCCCGTCATTCATTTACAGCCGTACACTTGGGAGGCCTTTCGCCGCCAGCAGTACACGCGGGGGCGTGGAGCCGTGCACTTCGAGTGGAAGCGGCAGGGACATCCTCCCGGCTACGGCCGGCTCCTGCTCCGCCTGATCAAACGCTTGCTCCAGACGGTGCCGGACCTGCTCTCGCCGGCCCACCGCCGGCTCGCCCATGTGCGCTTCCTGGCGCGCTGGTACGATCTGTTGGGACAGTGGGCAGAGGTGCGCCGCCTGCGGCGGAGAGGCATCCGATGAGCGTGTGTGGGCCATTTCCGCTGGTCTGCGTCATCGTGCTGAACCACAACGGCCGCCGGCACCTGGAATACTGCCTGCCGTCCCTGCTGGCCACCGATTATCCCTCTATGCATCTCCTGCTGGTGGACAATGCCTCGCAGGACGGCTCGGCGGCCTGGGTGCGGGAGCGCTTCCCGGGGGTGGAAATCATCGAAAGCCCGGTCAACCGCGGCTGGGCCGGCGGGAACAACCTGGGCATTGCCCGCGCTCAGGAGCTTGGCGCCGGCTACATCGCCCTGGCCAATAATGACATCCGGGTGCATCCGGCCTGGCTCCGCGCCGCAGTGCAGGCGGCGGAAACAGACCGGCGCATCGGCATCGTGGGCTTTCAGATATACGACGCCCAGGGGAGCGGGGAGACCGCGGCGTTCGAGGAAGCCGTGCGGGGGTGGCAGGGGCCGAGCTGGGGGCCGGCGGAGGTGGTGGACGGCATGGCGATGCTGGTGCGGGCTTCGCTGTTCGACGCCTTGGGACCCATTGACGAGGGCTTCTTCGCCTATGCCGAGGATAATGACCTGGTCATCCGGGCGCGGCGCGCCGGCTACCGCGTCATCCAGGTGAACGTACCAGTGTGGCATTACGGCGGGGGCACCTTTGGCGAGCGGCTGTTGTGGGCGGCGCGCCTGCAGATCCGCAACAACCTGCGGCTGGCGCTGAAGCATGAGCCGCCGGCCGGCGTGCTCTATCAACTGGCCCGGCATTTCGCCAAGGGATGTCTCCCATTCGTGCGGGTGGACCCGCATGATTTCGCGGCGCGGCGCCTGCGGCCCTCGCATCCCATCGTCAACTTCGGCATCTGGCTGTACGCGGTCGGATGGAACATCCGGCATTTGCCGGCCACCCTGCGCCAGCGCCGGCTGGACCAACAGCGCATTGCGGCCGCGCGCCGGCAGTGGGATGAGAGATAATGCGCGTGCTGTTCATCGCCCGCTATCTCCAGCGCGAACACCACCGCAAGGTCGAGGCCCTGGCGGCCCAGGCCGGCCTGGACATTTGGCATGTGGCGCCCTGCTGTTGGCGGGACGAACTGCGGCGCTACCGCCAGGAAGCCGGCCAGCCGGCGGGCTACACCCTGCGCCTGGCGCGCCCCTTCCCGACGTATGACATCCACCGCTACCTGTACTGGCCGCCAGATGTGTATGCGGCGCAGGCCCGCCCGGACATTATTCACCTCGAGGATGAGCCGGACAGCCTCATCGCCTGTCAGGTGGTGCTGGCGCGCCGGCGGTGGGCACCGCGCGCCCCGCTGGTGCTCTTCACCTGGCAGAACATCCGGCGCCGCCGGCGCTGGGCCGTGGAGAAGCTGGCCCGATGGGTGCTCTCCCAGGTGGATTTCCTCATCGCCGGCAACTCCGAGGCGCTGGAGGTCGCCCGCGCCCAGGGATATGATGGGCCGGCGGCTGTACTGCCGCAGATGGGGCTGGACCCGGAGGTATTTGCGCCCGGGGACGGCGGCCGCACGCGTCAAGCGCTGGGACTGGCCGGCTTTGTGGCCGGCTTTGTGGGCCGGCTGACGCCGCAAAAGGGGGTGGATACCCTCCTGCATGCCTTGGCGCGCCTGCCGGATGCATCGGCATTGATCGTGGGCAACGGCCCAATGCGCATAGAGCTGGAGGGGTTGGCGCGGGAATTGGGCATCGCCGGGCGCGTGCGCTTCGTGCCGACGGTGCCGGTGGAGGAAGTGCCGGCCTACCTGCACGCCATGGACGTGTTGGTGCTCCCCTCCCGCACCACTCCCAATTGGAAGGAACAATTCGGCCATGTGCTCATCGAGGCCATGGCGTGTGAGGTGCCTGTCATCGGGAGCGATTCGGGCGCCATCCCGGAGGTCATCGGGCCGGCCGGCCTGATCTTCCCGGAGGGGGACGCGGCGGCGCTGGCGCAGGCCCTGGAGCAACTGAGGACCGCGCCGGCCCTGCGGGAGCAGTTGGGAAAGGCCGGCCGCCAGCGGGTGCTGGAGCGCTATACCCATGCGCACATCGCCCGTCAGACGGCGGAGATTTACCGCCAGGCGCTGGCCGGCGGGAGGCGGAAGAGATGAGCCGGCGCGTGCTCTTCGTGGACCACGCCGACTGGATGGGCGGCGCCGAGCAGAACCTGCTCCTGCTGATGGCCCATCTGGACCGCCGGCGCTTCGAGCCGGTGCTGGCCGCCGCGCCGGCTTCCCCCCTGGCGCGGGCGGCGCGGGAGCTGGGGATCGAAGTGCAGGAAGTGCCGCTGGCGCGCTTGCGCGGCCGGCGCTCCCCTGACCTGCTCCCTGCCTGGTGGAAGGGGGTCACCGCACTGCACCATCTCCTGCGCCAGGGAAGATTCGACATCCTGCACTCCAATACCCAGCGGGCTTCCCTCTACGCCGCGCCGGCGGCCCGCCTGGCCGGCGTACCCTTGGTCTGGCACGTCCATGACATCCATGTCGGGGAACTGCTGTACTGCCGCCTGATGAGCCGATGCAGTACAGCCATCGTGGCCATTTCATCGGCGGTGGCGGCTCCCCTGCCGGCCGGCGCCCGGCGCAAACTCTTCCTCATCCCCAACGGGATCGATGTGGACCGCTTCCGCCCGGACGCGCCGGCCCGCCGGCGCCTGCGTGCCGCCATGAACGTGCCGGAGGAGGCCCTGCTCCTGGGGAATGCCGGCTGGATCGCCCCCTGGAAGCAGGTGGAACTGTTCCTGGAGGTCGCCCGGCGGATCGCGCCCGCACTGCCGGAGGCGCACTGTTGGGTGATCGGGGACATCCCCGATGCCCGCTACGCCGGCTATCTGGCCGGCCTTCAGGAGCAGGCCCGACGCCATCTCGGGGACCGCTGTCGCTTCCTGGGCGCGCGGGAGGATATGCCGGCGGTGATGGCGGCGCTGGACATCCTGGTGCATACGGCGCGGGCAGAACCCTTCGGCCGGGTGCTGATGGAGGCCATGGCCGCCGGCGTGCCCGTGGTGGCCTTTGCCGACGGCGGCGTGCCCGACGTCGTGCGAGACGGGGAGACCGGCATCCTGATCCCGCCGGGCGATGTGGAACGCATGGCCCGGGCGGTGCAGGAGCTGGGGGCGGACGCGGAGCGCCGGCGGCGCATGGGACAGGCCGGCCGGGCGCATGTGGCATCCCATTTCTCCGCCGAGGCGGTGGCCCGCCAGATGGAGCAGGTCTATGAACGCGTGCTGGCCGGCCGGCGCTGATCCCCTGCGTTCAGAACGGCGGCGCCTGGACCGGGGCTATATCCTGGTGCTTGCCCTGGCGCTGGTTTTGTATTTGGTGACGGCCGCCCCCACCGTGCTGTGGGGAGATGACGCTGAACTCCAGCGCCGCGCCGTGCTCCTGCAGTGGGAGGCCGGCCCGCGCGATCATCCGCTCTACATCCTCTGGGCGCATATCTTCACCTATCTGCCCTATGGGGAACCCGCCTTCCGGGTCAATCTCTGTTCCGCCGTCAGCGGCGCCCTGGGCGCAGCGCTGGCCTATGTCCTCCTGCGCCGGCTGGATGTCGGGCAGTTCGCCGCCGGCCTGGGCGCCGGCGCGCTGGCCGTGAGCCATGCCTACTGGATGCATTCCGTCCGCGCCGAGGTCTACACCCCATATCTGATGCTTTTCGCCGGCTTCCTGCTGGCCGGCCTCCGCTGGCTGAAAGAAGACCGGCCGACAGCACTGGCGCTGGCCTCCTTCCTGCTGGGCCTATCCCTCGCCGTTCATCCCATGGCGCTGACCGCCCTGCCGGCCCTGGCGCTGTTGTTCCTCCATGCCCGCTGGAAGCCGGCCTTTCTGGGCCTTGCTGGTCTGCTGGCCGGCGCCGGCATTGCCCTCGCCCTGCACCAGCATGGGCCGGCCGGCACCCACTGGGGCGCGCACCTGACGGCGACCCTGGTGGGGATGTGGCAGGCAGTGCCGGGCCTGCCGGCGCGCACCCTGCTGGCGGCCGGCTTCGCCCTGTACCAGTTCCCCCTCACCTTTTTGCTGGCGGTGCCGGGATGGCGGGCGCTGTGGCATGAACGCCGGCGCGCCGCCTGGTTCCTGGCGCTGGCCTGGCTGGGTGATGTGCTGTTCGCCCTGCTGTTCCCCGCGCCGGACGGGTATGTCTTTTTCCTGCCGGCCTATTTCATCACCGCGCTGTGCATCGGGCTGGGGATGGAGCGGCTTCTCCGCCGATGGGGGCATCCCCTTCGCCTGGCGGCCGGCGCCCTGCTCGCGCCTGTCCTGCTCTACTTCCTCCTGCCCCTGTCGCTGAACGCCCTGGGCTGGAACCCGCTGGGCCTGCGACAGCTCCCCTATCGGGATGGCAACTGGTTCCATCTGTGGCCGGCCAAGACGGCGTACTGGGGGCCGCGCCGCTACGGCGAGGAAGCGCTGGCCTCCCTGCCGGCGCACGCGGTAGTGCTGGCCGATCACACCCTGCGCCAGAACCTGCTCTATTTCCAGCAGGTGGAGGGCCGCCGGCCGGATGTGTGGATCGTCGAAATCTACAGCGGACAGGGCCGGCAGGTGCCTTTCATCGCCGGCCTGCTGGGCCAGCGGCCGATATTCGCGGCGGCTGTCGACCGCTACCTGGACCCCGAAGTGACAGCGGCATACTGTCTACAGCCGGCGGGCCTGCTGTATCAGATACTGCCGCGGGAGGGTTCCGATGCGCGTTGTCCTTGACGGCCGGCCGGTGGGCGAGCATTTCCCCGGCATCGGCCGCTACGTCTATCATCTGACGCGAGCACTGGCGGAAGGATCGCCGGCGCTGGATATCCTCCTGCTCCATGACCCGCGCACCGGTGCGCCCTGGCGCGAGCTGGCAGGGGAATTCCCCCATATAACGCCGGTGCCGGCGCCCTGGTCGCCCTTCTCGCCGGCCGGCCAGGCCATCGTCCCCCGACTGCTCCGCTCGCTGGAGGCTGACCTGTACCATGCCACTTATTACCTGATGCCCTATCTGGCCGGCCTGCCGACCGTGCTGACCGTGTACGACCTGGTGCCCCTGCGGGTGCCCACGGCCCTCGCGCCGGCATGGAAGCGGCATCTGTATCGCCTGCTCCACCGGCTGGCGGCGCGGCGCGCCGGCCTGTGCCTGGCCATATCCCAGGCCACGGCCAGGGATATGACCGAACTGCTGGGTGTGCCGCCGGCGCGACTGAGGGTGACCTACTTGGCCCCCGACCCGCGCTTCCGGCCGGCCCAGGACCCGGCGGACCCCGCGCGCTGGAAGCAGAGACGCGGCCTGCCGGCGCGCTACGCGCTCTACGTCGGCATCAACAAGCCGCACAAGAACCTGGAGCGGCTGGTGCGGGCATGGGACAACGTCATGGCGCGCTGGCGGGAGGCATGGGGGGAACGGCCGGCGCTGGTATGGGCCGGCCCGCAGGACCCCCGCTTCCCCGACGCCATCGAGGCATTCCGCCGGACGCCGTCCACGTATGCGCTGGGCCGGCTCCCTGACGAAGAGCTGGTGCGTCTGTATCAGGGGGCTGAACTGCTGGTGCACCCCTCCCTTTACGAGGGCTTTGGCCTGCCGGTGCTGGAGGCCATGGCCTGCGGGGTGCCGGTGGCCTGTTCGGAGCGGCCGGCGCTGTCCGAGATCGCTGGCGGCGCGGCGCTCCTCTTCGACCCGGAAGATGAAACGGCGATGGCCGATGCCCTGACCGAGCTGTTGACATCACCCGAGCGCCGGCAGGCCCTGGCACGGGCCGGCCTGGCGCGCGCCGCTGAGTTCACCTGGCCGGCCACGGCGCGCGCTACCCTGGCCGCTTACGATGAGCTGATGCGCTCGCCGGCGGAGAAAGGATAAGCCCATGCACATCTTGCATCTGTACAAGGACTATTTCCCCGTGCTGGGGGGCATCGAGAACCATATCCGGGCGCTGGCGCGGGCGCAGTCGGCGCGCGGCCATCAGGTGACGGTGCTGGTGACCAGCACCGACCGGCACACACACGAGGAGGATGACCAGGGGGTGCGGGTCATCAAGGCCGCGCGGCTGGCGGCGCCGGCCTCCACCCCCATCAGCCTGGTCATGCCCCTGCTGGTGCACCGTCAGCGCCCGGACATCATCCACCTGCATTTCCCCTATCCTTGGGGGGAGCTGTCCGCCCTGCTGTGCGGGCCGGCGGTGCCCTGGGTCATGACCTATCACAGCGACATCGTGCGCCAGCGCCGGCTGGAAAGGGCCTATCGCCCCATTCTGAAGCGGGTATTGGGCCGCACGGCGCGCATCATCGTCACCAGCCCGCGCTATCTGGAGACCTCCCCCTGGCTGCGCGCCTTCGCCGGCAAATGCCGCGTGGTGCCCCTGGGGGTGGACCTGGCCATGCTCCAGCGCGTGGACGCCCAGCAGGTGGAGGAGATCCGCCGGCGTTTCCCCGGCCCATTATTGCTCTTTGTCGGCCGCCTGCGCTATTATAAAGGTGTGGACTACCTGATCCAGGCTATGGCGGAGGTGCCGACAGCGACCCTGCTGGTGGTGGGGGAGGGCCCCATGCGCCGGCCGTGGGAGGAGCTGGCGCGGGGCAGTGGAACAGCCCAACGCATCCGCTTCCTGGGCGAGGTGCCCGACCCCGAACTGCCGGCGTACTATCATGCCTGCGATGTCTTCGTATTGCCGGCGAGCCAGCGCAGTGAGGCCTTCGGCACGGTCCTGCTGGAAGCCATGGCCTGCGGCAAACCGGTGATCACCACCGAGCTGGGGACCGGCACCTCGTGGGTCAATCGGCACAGCGAGACCGGGCTGGTGGTGCCGCCGGCGGACCCGGATGCGCTGGCGGGAGCCATCCGGACCCTGCTCGCCGACCCCGGCCTGCGGCGCCGAATGGGGGAGGCGGCCCGCCGGCGCGTGGAAGAGGAGTTCACGCTGGAGCGGATGACGGCCGGCGTGGAGCGCATCTATGCGGAGGTGCTGGAGGGCCGGCCGCCGAGCGGGTAAAAGCGAGGGACGCATGGGCAGTTGGCTGGTGGGGCAGTTTCTCAGCGCCGCGGCCGCGCTGGCCTGCGAGATCATCCTGACGCGCCTCTTCTCGCTCAGCCAGTGGTACCACTTCGCTTTCCTGGCCATCAGCGTGGCCCTGCTGGGCTACGGCGCCAGCGGCACCTTCCTGGCGGTGACGCGCCGGCGCATTCCCCTCTCCCTGCTGGCCGCCGGCCAGGCGCTGGGCACCGCCGCCGGCTATTTGGCGGCCAATTTCATCCCCTTTGACTCCTTCCGCATCGCCTGGGAGCCGGTGCAGGTGCTCTACATGGCGCTGTACTACCTCAGCCTCACCGTGCCCTTCTTTTTCGCCGGCCTCATCAGCGCTGTACTCCTGGAGCGGCGCGAGCTTCCAGCCGGCCGTGTCTACGCCGCCAACCTGATGGGCTCCGGCGCCGGCTGTCTGCTGAGCCTGGTGCTCCAGCCGTATCTAGCCGGCGTGGGAAGCCTGCTGGCGTGCGCCGCGTTGGCCGGCGCCGGCGGAGCAGCCTTCGCTGTGGGCGAGGGCCGGCGCTGGCGCATGGGGGCGGCCCTGACGCTGACCCTTCTGCTGGGAGCGCTGGCGCTCCGCCCGCCGGCCGGCTGGGAGATCCGCCTTTCCCCGTACAAGTCCCTGATGCAGGTGCTCCGCCATCCCGGCGCGCGCATCCTGTTCCAGCGCTGGAACGCCTTTTCGCGGGTGGATGTAGTGCAGGCAGAGGGGATTCGCTCGGTGCCGGGGATGAGCCTGGGCTATATGCAGGCACCGCCGGCGCAGATGGGCCTGTTCGTGGATGGGGACAACCTCAGCCCGATCCAGATGTCCGGCTCCGCCGCGGACCTGGCGTTCCTCGATTATCTGCCGGAGGCGGTGCTCTTCCAGCTTCGGCCGGGGGCGGATATCGTCATCATCGAGCCGCTGGCCGGCCTGGCGGTATGGGGGGCATTACACGGCGGCGCCCAGCATATCACGGTATTAATGGCCAATCCGTTGGTCTGGCAGGCGGTGACAGAGACCGCGCCGGCGGACGCCAACCCCTTCCGCGCCCCCAACGTGACGGTCATCTTCGGCGGGGCGCGCAGTTTCCTCCAGCATCCGGGGCACACGTACGATATCGTCCAGTTCCCCCTGACGGACAGTTACCACCCGATCCGCTCCGGGGCCTTCAGCCTGTCGGAGAATTACCTGCTGACGGTCGAGGCCATGCGCGCCGGCCTGCACGCCCTACAGCCGGACGGCATCCTGGCCATCACCCGCTGGCTACAGCTCCCCCCGACGGAATCGGTGCGCGCCGGCGCGCTGGTGGTGGAGGCGCTGGCGGCGGAGGGGGTTGCGGAGCCGGCCCGCCATATCATCGCCCTGCGGAGCTGGTCCACCTGCCTCATCCTGGCTAAGCGCCGGCCCTTCACCCCCCAAGAGATCGAGCTGGTGCGAGCCTTCGCCGCCGCCCGCCAGTTCGACCTGGTCACCTATCCCGGGATGTCGGAGGAGGAGTCCAACCGCTTTAACCTCCTGCCCGAACCGGTCTACTTCCGGGCCTGGCAGGCCATGCTCACGGCGCGCGACCGCCGGCAGTTTTACCACAGCACCCCATTCGACCTCACCCCGACCACCGACAACCGCCCCTTCTTCTTCCACTTTTTCACCTGGAAACAGGCGCCGGAGGTCTGGCAGACGCTCGGCATGACCTGGCAGCCCTTCGGCGGGAGCGGGTATTTCGTGCTGATCGCCCTGCTGTTGCTGACCCTGCTGGCCGGCATTATACTGGTGCTCCTGCCGCTCTGGCTGCGCGGTGGGCCGGCGGCGCCCCGCCGACTGCACGCCGGCACACTGTTGGCCTTCACCTGCTTGGGCCTGGGCTTCATGATGGTCGAACTACCGCTCCTCCAGCAGTGCATCCTCCTGCTCGACCAACCCACGTACGCCTTTGCCACGGTGCTGTTCGCCCTGCTGGTATTCTCCGGAGTGGGCAGTATGATGTCGGCGCGGATGCCGCCGGCCCTGGCCCTCGGCGGCACGGTGCTGGCGGCGCTGGCGCTGGCCGCCGGCCTTTCCCCGCTGGTGCACGCGGCGTTGGGCGCGCCGCTGTGGGCGCGCATGGGGCTGACAGTGCTGGCGCTGGCGCCGGCCGGCTGGGTCATGGGGATGCCGCTGGCACGGCTGGTGAGCAGACTGCAGGAGCGGACGCCGGCCCTGATCCCATGGGCCTGGGCGGCCAATGGGGTCGCCTCGGTGACCAGCAGTGTGCTGGCCACCATGATGGCGCTGTCCTGGGGGTTCCAGGCGGTGCTGGTGATAGGCGCTGGGGTATACGCCGGCGCGGCGCTGGCCGGCTGGCGGCTAGTCCTCCTGGATGACCAACAAGCGCACCGCCAGGATGATGATGCCGAGGGCTAACCCTGCCAGCACCCACATCAGGGGCGGGATGAAAACGTTGGGGGGAGCGGCGGATGGCCGCGTCTCCGCGACCGCCGGCGCGGTGGCGGCCTGTGCCGGCATGCCCTCCGGCCGCGTGAAGGACCAGCCGGCCTGTGCCATCTGCACCGGCCCCAGCTCCGCCGGGGATACGGCGCGCACCTCGACCCAGTGAATGATTTCCTCGCCGTCCTGGCCGCTGTCAATGCGCAGGTCGAACGGGGTGGGCGCATCCCAATCCGGCTTGACCAACGGGAACTCGGCCAGGCGCCATTCTCCTGTGTTCCCCTTCTGCACGCGGCGCGAGGCCAGCACACCGTCCTGCGCGGGGTATGTGAGGAGGAAGGTGTCACTGCCGCGGTCCAGGTAGATCAGGCGCAGGATGGCCAGCCGGCCGCCCTCTTTGATAGCCTGACGCCCCTGCCACAGCCCGGAGATTTCCAGATCGAGGACGGACTGGGCGCCGCGAGGGGCCAGGTACAGGCCGGCGGGTATGGAGAGGAGCAAGCCGCCGAAGCGCGGTGCCGCCGGCTGATAGACCACCCGCCAGCCCCCGCTGTCGCGCAGAGTCAGTCCCAAGGCGCGGGCGTTATGCCCTTCCCGGTCGAGGCCGGCCGGCAGTCCGAAGAGCGCCCACACTCCCGACGCATCCGCCGCACCGTGCCCCACATAGGCGCCGGCCATTTTCAGCAGATCCAGGCCGGCCTCCTGGCGGATGGCCTGGGCGTTGGTGAGATGCGCCCAGGGGAGGTCGAGCCAGTCAATGCCGGCACCGATGGCGTCGAGGAGGCCCCAATAGGTCTGGGAGAGGGAATCGGGCTCCGCCAGCCGCCATCCGACGGGGATGACACCGCGGCGTGGGGTGAGCGCGGCCGGCGCCGGCAGTGCGGCCTGCGCCGCCGGCTGTTCCACCAGCAGTCCAATGCGGCCGGCAACATGGGTGTCAATCTGCTCCGCCCTCTGCGGGGCGCGCGCCGGTGTCGTCACCAGCCAGGCCAGCCGGTGCGGGAAATTCCTGGCCATTTGGGTCATCCAGTGGAGCATCCACCGCTCGAAGCCCTCCTGTACTGCCGGCTCGAGCTGGGAGCTGTAAGCGCAGACCAGGTCCTGGGTGGGCTGATCCAGCCCGGCGAACCCCTCCCCGACGCTGATGGCCACCAGATTGGGATAGCGCTCCGGCACGTCGAACTCGCGTGCCAATGCCTCCAGCAGGGCGTCGGCGCGCGCCTGCCAGCGAGGGTCCTCATACAGGGGCAGGGCCGCCGGCCGGTCGCATCCCTCCGGCAGGAGAACGCGACCCACTGGCCGGCCGTCCAGCTCGGGGCGGCCGGGGATGTCCCGATAGACCCAGGCCGGCGTCCAATCGGCGAGGCGTTGGGCCGGGCTGGTGGATTCCCCGTGGAAGAGCACGCTGACGGCCGCCGGCCGGCCGCTCTGCTCCGCCGCATTCAAGTATGCCGTGATGCGGGAGAAGTCGTACTGCCCCTCAGCGGGGTTGATCTCCTCCCAGGTGACCTCCACCCAGCCGCCCAGGGTCTCCCAGCCGGCATAGCTCCGCCGCCAGTCCGCGGCAGTGAGTGGGCCAAAGGCGCTGTCGTGGAGCAGGAAAGGCCCGGCGGGAATGCCCGATGACGGGATGGCCGAAGGGGCCGGCGAAGAAAGGGACAGTTTCTCGCCAGGGGGATGGGCGCGCCAGAGGGAACGGCCGCTCTGCCATTCCCGGGCGCCGATGAAAAGGGCGCAGATGATGAGGAAGGCAAAGATTGCTCCCGCGACTCGCCGGCGAGCAGTTGTCACACTGCCACGCTCCCCATAGGGATGGGAAGAACTATGATGAGGATATCACAGGCCGGCGCGTAGGTCAAGAAAAGGGGATGGAGGCGTTGGGAAGATCATAGCTATTTCTCTATCCACACCAGGCGGAAGCCGATGTCCGCTTCCCGCGCCGTGGGCAGGGCGCGATCGCGGCCGGCCACGTTCGCCAGGTTCATTTCCTCGCACCAGGAGCCGCCCCGCAGGGCGCGCGAGGGAGTGCCGTTGCCGGCGCTCCCCTCGGCGTAGACGTTGGCGCACCACTCCCACACATTGCCGATCATGTCCAGCGCTCCGCAGGGGCTGGCCCCGCCGGGGAAAAGGCCGGCCGGCGTGGTGCGCTCCAGGCGCAGTTCGGCGGTGTTGGCGGTATCCGGTTTCCACTCGTCGCCCCAGGGCCAGCGGCGCACGCGGCCCGTCTCCGGTTCCCAGCCGGCGGCCTTCAGCCACTGCAGTTCGGTGGGCAGGGCACCGCCGGCCCAGCGGGCATACGCCTCCGCCTCGTACCAGCTCACACCCACCACCGGATAATTGGGCCGGTTCCACATGGGATCATCCCAGAAGCGCGGCGCCCGGATGCCCTTGCTCTGAATGAACTGCCAGCCCTCCTCGCTCCAGTACTCACGCGTGCGGTAGCCGCCGGATTGGATGAACTCCGCGAACTGGGCGTTGGTGACCGGCAGGCGGTCGATCTCGAAGCGCTCGACGAACAGGCGGTGGATGCGGCCATTGCTCGCGACAATGATATCCCCGCCCGGGACCGTGACCGTCTGCCCCAGCCGCGGGTCGCCCAGCTCCCCCAGGACGCCGGCGGCCCGCAGTCGGTCGGCAAGGGGGACGCCGTCATGTTCCACAATCCACACCAGGCCGTCCACCACATCCTGCCATAGCTGGGCATCCACACGGTACTTGCCGATGTCCACCAGACATTCGCCGGCCAGGATGACCGCCGGCCACCAGCGCGTGCCCCGCTTCACGCCGGCGGCCAGGATGGCCCGCACTAACTGCGAGGCACGCGAGCGGCTGGTGGTGCTCAGATGCGCCGCGGTGAGCAGGATGGTCTCGCGCCACCAGGAGTCATCGAGATGGCGCAGGACAGTAGCGACGTAATCATCGCCGGCGGCGACGTCGCGGGCGGTCAGGTACTCCTGAAAGGTCAGATGGGTGAAAGCATAGCGGCCGGCCTCCCATTCCCGGAAAAGGCCGCTCCGCTCGTCCAGGAACTGCAAGAAGGCGCGGGCGCGCTGGCGGGAATGTGCCGGCACGGCTGGTTGGGCCGGCACCACCAACTGCGCCAGCCGCTGGGTCAGCAGTTCCTCCACCTGGTGGGCATCCGCGCTGAGCAGGCGGTGCTCATGGTACCAGCGGGCGACCGGTTCCAGGAGGGAGCGCTTTTCCGCCGGGTCGAGGGGGATGTCCATGCCGGCCCATTCGGCCAGCCATTTCGCCTCCTCACCCTCTTTGCCCATATCCCAGTGCCCCAGCAGGAGCTCCGTGCACTCGTCGTACAGCTCCACCCGACGCTGGGGCAGGGTGGCGCGGTAGCGGTGCACCAGGGCAATGACGGTCAGCATCAAGGGGTTGATAGCCAGAGCGCGGATGCGGGGGTTGCTGTCAACGGCATGGAGGAAGTCCTGCGCCGCCTTCTCGGCGCGCTGGCGCACAACGTCGTTGAGGCCGCCGGCGGCCGCCGCCTCCACAGCCAGGTGCCAGACCTGGGCGAAGCGCCGCACATCCTCCCCGTCGAAGTCGCGGATATGACATTCCACAAAGCCGCTGGCGAGGCGGGCGGCGTCGTGATAGCCGCCGGCGCGGCAGGTGACCAGATAGCGGTTGCGCGGATAGCGCGCCACAAAGGCTTCGATAATCTCCCGCACGAACACCCGCTCGTCGTAATCCGCCACCTCATCCAGGCCGTCCAGCATGACCAGGCACCGCCCCTCATCCAGCAGGCGGGGGAAGAAATCCTCGGGGAGGGGCAGGTTCCACTGGGCGAAATGCCGGCGGATGAAGTCCAACAGCACGGCCGGCCCAGCCTCCACCACCCCTTCTTCATACCGCACGCGGATGTGCCGCGCCAGATCGCGCAAAGGGAGCAGAAGCGGCACCAACGTCTCCTCGAACCCCAGGCGCTCCCGCATCAGGCGCGGCCAGCGGCCGTCCAGGTGGCGGGCGTAGGTCAGCGCCAGATAGCTGAGGAAGGTGGTTTTGCCGGCGCCCGGGCTCCCGAGGATGACCAGCCGC